>JAFBAN010000232.1 GCA_019247775.1 Chitinophagaceae bacterium
AAATCCAGGTAGGATCACCGCTGAATTTGAGGTAACGGAAACCCAGTTCCGCCTCATAGCTTTTGGGCAGGTTGATGTACAGGGAAAATCCGCCGCGCCAGGCAGGGAATACGCCCACTTTATCGGAGTAGCCGATATTGAGATAAGTATAAAAGGTCTTTGATAACCTCGGATAAGCTTCGAGTTCGTACTGTACCCCGCTTTCGCGGAAGCGGTTGGCGTAATTGATCCGTCCTGTGATGGATCCGATACCGGTACGCCGCGTATAATCGAAACTCAATAAATGCCAGGGATCGCTGAACTGTTTGTCGAAATAAACAAAATCATAGCTCAGGCCGATCTTGTTCCGTGTAGACAATTCCTTAATGCGCTCTGCCAGTGAGCGGGCTTCGCTGTTGGCGCTATTGATGCGGAGCACCTGCAGCACCGCAGAATCAGCTGCCTCATACCGGCGTAGCGCGTTCAGGGCACGCGCCTTCCGGAACAGCAGTGCTTCAGAAGCCGGATGGTATTTCAGTGCTGCATCGGCGACGGCAAGCGAACGTTCACTATTGTCATTCCAGTATTCCAGATCGGAATATCCAAGTGCCGCATCTTCATATTCGGGGCGGGCACTTAATACATTGCTGAAATAATACCGGGCACTGTCTGGTTGATCGGTCCAGGTATGGATCCGGCCCAGGAAGATTTTCACATCGACATAGTCCGGACTCTGTTTCAGCGCCTGGTAAAGATATTGTTTGGCCTGCTCATAGTTCCTGCCGTCAAAAGCGGCTTTACGGGCTGCGGCCAGCAACTCATCGGAGGAAGAGTTGTTGACCTTAGTTACGGTATTATTGGGTACAACAGGAGTTGTAACTGCCTGCCGCGACGTTACAATATTGTTGAGCAGGGTTTTGCCTTCGGCATGATCGGGATTCAGCAAGAGCAGCTTTCGCACCGAACGTTCAGCCTCTTCGTTTCTGTTCATGGCGTTCAGGTTCCTCGCTTCGCGGAACATCAGTTCCTGTGAAGCCGGATCGGATCGCAGGCCCTGCCTGACGAGCTCGAGAGAGCGTTCATATTTTTCGTCGAAGTATTCCAGGTCGCTGTAGGCTACCAATGCATCTTCATAATCCGGGTTGCGGCTTAGCACCTGCCTGAATGCAATCCGGGCGCTGTCATAATTTTTGGTCCAGGTATAAATTCTGCCGAGAAAGATGCGTACATCGGCATAGTCCGGGCTCTTGACCAGCGCGCGCAAAAGAAATTGCTTGGCCCGGGGATAGTCCTTGTTGTCGAATGCCGCTTTGCGTGCTGCCTGCAACAAACCATCGGAAGTAGTGGTATCGGTAGCCTGCGCCGAAGCGGTGGCCATTGCCAGTATTAAAACACAGGAAACAGAAAAGTGCCGTATATGCTGAAATAAAGCCATCCGTTTTGTTTTAGGTAGGAGGAGATCCATGTTCACCTGGCACTACAACAGTTATCAGGCCTGATTGTTGCGGGCGATCTGAGCCACCAGTTTTTTAACGCGGATCGCCAGTTCATTAAGACTGAAAGGCTTGGTAATATAATCATCTGCGCCCAGCTCAAATGCCTCCATCACCACTTTTTCCTGTTCCATGGCAGTAAGCATGATCACAGGTACCCGTTTATGCACCCGTTTCCGAAGCAGGGACACGAGTTCCAGCCCCGATACATAGGGCATCATAATATCGGTGATCACCAGGTCGGGATCGGTCTCTTCAATTTTCGCAGCCGCCTCCCTGCCATCTGAAGTAGATACAACCTCGTATCCTTCTTTCTTCAGCTTCAACTCGATCGTTTTAAGCAGCATCGGCTCGTCTTCTGCAACCAGTATTTTCATACGCAGGAATTGTAGACAAGGGTAAAAATAATATTTTTGATCAACCTGTAATGCCCAGTTCTGTCCTTAATTTTTTCTGAACATCACGGAGCTGTTTTTCCATATCAGCAAACAGCAACACTACTTTATCCACTTTCTCAGGGATCTCCGAAAGCTCTTTTTTCTCCCGCGCCTTCTCTTCAATGCTGCCGAGCAATTTTGCTATCGGCACAGCCTGCAGAATAGCGACCGCTCCTTTTACTTTGTGCGCAAGCCTGAACAATTCATCCCAGCTTTTATCCTTAGCCAGCTGATGCAGTTGCTTGATTTCTGCAGGCGTGTTTTCGAGGAATAAAGAAACCACATCGAGCAGCGATTCGTTATCGTCGAGCTCTTCAAGCAACGACAGATCGTAGAGTTTTCCGCCCTGCCGCTCTTCCGCCGCTTCCGGGCCATCATTGCCAAACTCGTCCTTATACAGCAACCGCAGTAATCGCCGGTACAGATCGTTGACCTCGAAAGGCTTCAACATGAAATCATCCATACCTACCTGCCGGCATTTTTCCTGGTCCCCTTTCAACGCTGTTGCAGTAAGCGCAATGATGGGAATGGACAATTTCAATTCCTGGCGGATATAGGTGGCAGTCTGGTATCCGTCCATTACCGGCATCTGCAGGTCCATGATCACGAGATCGTATTTTCTGCCCTGCTCAAAATAATCGAGCGCTTCCCTTCCATTACCGGCGATATCGGTAATGCCGCCAGCCTTCTGCAGAACAAAGCCGATCAGCTTCTGGTTCACTTCATTGTCTTCTACAACCAGGAATCGCTTGCCGCGCAGCCTGGCAATGAGCCTGTCATTCTCAGGATGCTGCTCCTCGAGCGATTCCGGCACACCGTAGGGCAGGTAAAAGCTAAATACCGACCCCTCGCCTACCGTACTCTGCGCTTCGATATTGCCGCCCTGGATCTGCACCAGTCCACGACTGATCGAAAGACCCAGTCCCGCTCCCCCATATCTTTTCGAAATGTCCATGCTGGCCTGCGCAAAATTTTCAAATATCGTGTCGAGCTTATCTCCGGGAATGCCGATGCCGGTATCCGCTACCCTGAAGAGTACCACCACTCCGTCTTTATTCTGTTCTTTCAGGCTGATATGGATGCTGATCGCTCCTTTCTTCGTGAACTTGATGGCATTGCCTACCAGGCTTACCAATACCTGCTTTAGCCTGTATGGATCGCCGATCAGCAATGCCGGTACCCGTTCATCGAGCGTGGTATTGAAGGAAAGATTCCTGGCACTGATCTCATGCGCAAATTGCGTCCGTAACGCTTCCAGCGGATCGTGGAGATTGAAAATGATCTTCTGCAGGGTAAGCTTGCCCGTTTTAAGATTAGACACATCCAGGATATCGTTCACAATGGCGGTGAGGTTGTTGACCGACCGCTGGATCATCGTTGCGAATTCTCTTTGCTCTTCATTTAACGGAGTATCGAGCAGCAGGCTGGTCATGCCATGGATGCCGTTCATCGGCGTGCGGATCTCATGACTCATATTGGCCAGGAACTGCTCCTGCAACTGCTTCGCTTCTTCCGCATTTTTCAAGGCCGCTTCCAGCTGGCGCCGGCTTTCGGTGCGCTCGGTGATATCGGTGGCAATACCGCTGATGCCGAAAGGACGCTGCTTGTCGTCCAGCAAAGGAAATTTTACGAGCAGCAGGTTTTGCCTGCCATTGATCGTTTCGATCATTTCCTCACTTTCTATCGGCTTCAGCGTTGCGATCACCTGTGCATCGAGCTCACGATAGTGGTCTGCACGTTCTTTTGGATTGAAATCGTAATCCGTTTTGCCGATCACCATTTCATCCGTAAGTCCGAACACAGATTTAAAGCGCTTGTTCACCATGGTATACCTGCCCTGCAGATCCTTGATGAAGATAAGCGCCGTGGTATTTTCCAGGATCGAACTCAGTCTGAACTCATTTTCTTTCCGTTTCAGTTCCGACCTGCTCAGTTCCAGCTCGATCATTTTCTTCTCCGTAATATCCCGAACCATACACTGGAAGCCGGTGATCCGGTCATTGTCGAAAAGCAGCTGGGCAAACTGCTCTACCCAGATCTCCTCACCGGTGCGGCTGCGGGTAAGAAAATGCATGGTAGTGGCCGGGATCTTTTTCTGGAACTGATTGCGGTAAAAAGTTACCACGCGCTCTATCCAAGCAGAATCGATCAGGATAGAAAAATGTTTCCCGATCAGTTCCTCGGCCGTATAGCCGGTAAGATGGAGTACATGACTGTTGGTGAAGCTGATCATGCCATCCGTATCGGCGGTAAACATCACCACACCCGAGTTTTCGATCAGGTTGCGGTATTTCGCTTCGCTCAGGATCAGGTTCTCTTCGGCCTTTCGGCGACGGATGGTATCTGCATTCAATTGCAGCAGGATCACTAATATGAGAATGGTCGCAAAAACGCCGCCGAATAAAGCCAGTATCACGCCTGTGCGGTACGCGCGTTCGTTCACCAGGATATTTTTCACCAGTTGCGTTTCCTCCGACTGGCGCATAAATGTGAGGATGTTCCTGATGGTCGCTGTAATTTCGTTAGCGCCATTATCGGCCCAGAATGTCTGTAACTGCGCCTCCGACATATGCGGGGCGCTTATAAGAGAGTCCTGGAAGTGTAGCTTTTTAAGTGCAAAGGTTTCAAGGCTATCGGCCGAGCCGGCGTTACGCGTGCGGAATACGAGCCTGAAATCGCGGATCGAATCCATGAGCTGCTGATGTACCCGGCCCATCGATTCTTTGAACCGGAGATCCCTGGTCAGCACAAAACCCCGGCTCAGGGATTCCGTCTCCAGAACCATGCTATTGATCTTCTCGATTTTTTTTAGAGCACCATAGGTGTTATAGATCTCGAGCCGCGCATTTTCCTGTACTGCTTTCTGCTGGTACAGGATACCCATAAAACAAACGAACGCTACCAGCGAAAACACAAATAGCCAGCGGATCTTTCGATCCATATTGCGAAGCAACTTTAGTGGAGTCTTGATCATAGGAACATCCGGGCCGAAGCCGGTTGAGCTGTTATAAATATCGTGAAAATAGCCCGTCCCCCCGGCATTTGTTGCAGTTAGGGCAATTAAGTAGTAACCCCACAACATTATTGGAGAAATCACCACAGGGCTTTGCCCTCAGCGTCTATTGTGCAGTATAACATTCAACCAGCGGAATTTGTTGAGGATAGTTGTATATTCCGTATACTAACCAAAACTATACGCATGTTATCCTACCCGGTACGCATCGCCCTTATAGCGGCCCTTGGCGGATTCCTGTTCGGCTTTGAGACCGCTGTTATCTCGGGCGCAGAAAAGACCATCCAGGGCCTATGGCAATTGAGTTCCGGATGGCAGGGCTTTACAGTGGCATCCAGCCTGATAGGTACGGTGGTAGGGTCGCTGATAGCCGGGGCGCCTGCAAAACGTTTCGGACGGAAAAAGGTACTACTGGTGATCGCGCTTATGTACCTGCTTTCGGCTATTGGTTGTGCCGCTTCTTCCATGTGGCTGCTGTTCGTGCTATTCCGCTTTGTCGGCGGTATTGCGGTGGGCACTTCTTCTGTGGTTGGTCCCATGTATATTTCGGAGATCGCTCCCGCTGCCCTGCGCGGCCGGCTGGCCGGATCATTTCAGCTGAATATCGTAGCAGGAATTTTTATCGCCTATCTCACCAATTTCCTGTTTGCAGGCCTGGGAGAAAATGCCTGGCGGTGGATGCTCGGCATCATGGTGGTACCGGCCGGACTGTTCTGGATCCTGGTGCGCACCATTCCCGAAAGTCCGCGCTGGCTGATCCTGAACGGCCGTGATGCGGAAGCGATGCCGGTGCTTCAGAAACTTGGCGAAACCAATGTGCCCGCGCTGATGGAAGAGATCAGGCATTCGGTGGCATCGCATACCGAAAGTCTTTTCAAATCCAAATACAGCAAACCCATTGTCTTTGCGGTGATACTGGCGATGTTCAACCAGTTATCCGGCATCAATGCGATCATCTACTATGCGCCGCGGATCTTTGAAATGGCCGGATTCGATAAAGCACAATCTTACCTGCAGCCGGTGTATATGGGCGCGGCCAACCTGCTGTTCACCCTGCTTGCCATGCTTTTTATCGATAGGTTCGGGCGCAAGAAACTATTGCTGATCGGATCGGTGGGAATGATCGTTTTCCTCGGGCTCACCGCAATGGCTTTCCGCGGCGGGGCCGATCGCAATGTGATCATCTACCTGATCGGGTTCATCGCATTCTTTGCGTTCTCGCAGGGAGCGGTGATCTGGGTATTCATCTCCGAAATATTTCCCAATTCGGTACGCTCACAGGGCGGCTCGCTGGGCAGCTTCACCCACTGGATCATGGCGGCGATCATTTCCTGGACCTTTCCCGTTATCGTACAAAGCAGTTCAAAAGGCGGGTTCTATTCTTTCGTGTTCTATACCCTGATGATGGCATTGCATTTATTGTTCGTATGGAAATTTTTACCCGAGACCAAGGGAAAATCGCTGGAAAAGATCCAGGAAGAATTGGGAATAAAGGATTGAGGTTCGGTATTTGATACGATCAGAAGGGGCACAAAGCAGAACACATGTTTACCGTTGCACAAAGAACGATAGAACTGGATGGCCTTACCCCAGGTGAGTTCCTGGCGCTGGCGGCCATTTCCATGACCGATCTGTCGTGGGATCATTCCTGGAAAGATACCCATGCCATTTACGCGCGTCCCCATGTGCGGCTGTTCGCCTGGGGTGAACGCCTTTCGGTGAGAGTGCAGGATGGTACAGCCCTTATCACCTGCCGTCAGCCCAAGTGGAAATTCCTGAAGCCGCGGCAGCATGAAAAGAATATCGACGACCTGCTGGAGTACATGCAGCATAACCGGCAGATCTATTCGCCGCAGATGCTCGACAATGAGCAACACCTGCTGCTGCCCGACACGCATCTTACCGCCACGGAACGGATCGTGATGGCGCCGGATCTGCCCCCCGCTACTTTATTGCTGATATTCCTGAACATTGTCTATTTCATCATTTTCAGCGTCAGCACTTCAAGTTTCTGGGATGCGGATATCATGGATATTTTCGACTGGGGCGGCAATATCCGTTTGCATACGCTGGGCGGCCAGGGCTGGCGGGTGATCACGAGCTGCTTCCTGCATTTCGGGATCCTGCACCTTGTTACGAACATGATCGCCTTGTTCTTGATCGGCCGTTTGCTGGAGCCGGTATTGGGAAAGGCTGTTTTTTTGATCAGTTATATCTGCGCAGGATCGATGGGATCGCTGCTTAGCGTGCTGATAGCAGGCACCCGTTTAAGCGCAGGCGCCTCAGGCGCGATATTCGGACTGTACGGCGTTTTCCTCGCTTTACTCACCACACATCTGCTTAGCGGTGAGATCAAACGCTTATTGTTCCAGGGTGTATTTCTGTTCACAGCCTATGCATTGATGGATGGAATGGGCGAGCAGGTAGACAATGCCGCGCATGTGGGCGGCCTCGTCAGCGGGATGCTGTTCGGCTATATCATTTTTGTCGGGTACTATATGCGCAAGAACAGGTATCTCGCCGCAGGCGGCATAAGCGCTATTACAATGGCGGTCATCTTCAGCAGCCTGATCTATTTCCACAATGATACCATTGTCTACGAACGCATGTTGCAAAGACTGGAGCGATTGGAACATAATGCCCTGGTGCCGTTTACAGACATCAAAACAAAAACGCCCGACAGGCAGCTCAGCGGATTACTCAACGAAAGCCGGCCGGCATGGAACCAGTTCGTCCGCATCATCGACAGCGCCCAGGGCTTCCGGTTCGGGAACAATAAAATCTATCCTATGCAGAAAGGGATATTGCTTCGCTATGGCAGGCTGCGGATCTCGGAAACAGAGATCTGGATCCGATCGCTGCAAACCCACGATCCGATGTTAGCCGAACGCGACAGCATCCGGACCCTGGTGTATGAAAAATTCGATTCGCTCCAGACGCTTCAGCGCGATTGAAGCAGCTCGGCCGCCTTCGCCAGGTCTTCAGGCGTGTCGATCTCTACACCCATATAATCGGTGACGATCATTTTTATAGGAACGCCGTTCTCCAGATAACGCAGGCATTCGATCTTTTCAGCAGCTTCCAGCGGGGTCATTTCCCATCGTGTAAAATCCAGCAATGCCTGTTTGCGGAAAGCATATACCCCGATATGTTCGTAATAGACGGCGGCAGCATCCTGGTTCCGGGGATATGGGATCACACTGCGCGAGAATAGCAGCGCATTCATCTGCCTGTCAACAGCCACTTTCACGTAATTGGGATCATTGATCAGCTGCCGGTCTTTCAACACCTGCATCAATGAAGCAACCTGTACCTGCTCTCCCGGTCCGCCCGAAAATACCTGCAGCAATTTTTGCAGCGGCTCACGTTTTACAAAGGGTTCATCGCCCTGTACGTTCACGATCAGATCAACGTCCATATCAGCCGCGGCTTCGGCAATGCGGTCGCTGCCGCTTTCATGTTCTTTGCGGCTCATCACAACCTGGCCGCCATAAGACCGGATCTCGTTATAAATGATATCGCTGTCGGTAACCACCCACACTTCATCGAACAGCGCGGTGGCTACGGTATTATCGTAGGTATGGCGGATCACGGTCTTATCGCCCAGTAACTGCATCAGTTTAGCGGGAAATCGGGAGGCCGCATAACGCGCCGGTATCATCGCTACTTTCTTCATGCTGCAAAGATGGGCCGCCGATCAGTAATCGGTCCTGATTTTTTTATTGAAGGGAACGCCCAGCTGGTACGAGAGCCGCTGGTCCGTACTGTCATCCAGCACATCAAGCCCATAACGCAACTGGTCCACCGGCGTGTGATCATAAGTGCCGAATAAGCGGTCCCATACTGAAAAAATATTTCCGTAGTTCGTATCGGTCTGCGGACGCACATAGTGGTGATGCACTTTATGCATATTGGGCGAAACGAGGAACCAGCTCAGCGCGTTATCGAGCCATAAAGGCAGGCGGATATTGGCATGATTGAATTGCGTGAGCACCACGCTCAGGCTCTGGTACAGCATCAGCAGCCACATGGGCGCGCCCAGCACGATCACACCCAGCAGGGCAAAAACCGCCCGGAACACGCTTTCGCCGGGATGATGCCTGTTGGCGGTGGTGGTGTCCACATGCGTGTCTGCATGATGCACCATATGGAACTTCCACATCCATTTTATTTTGTGCTCGATGTAATGGATCAGGTAAGCGCCTACCAGGTCCATCAGCAGCAGCCCCACAATCATGAAAAGCCATAGCGGCATGCTCATCCATTGCAGCAGGCCGGACCTGTGCAGTACCATCCAGTCGCTGGCTTTTACGATCAGCACGGCAAAGGCGAAATTGACCACGATGGTAGTGATGGTAAAGAATATATTGATGGAAGCATGCTTCCATTTATTGTACCTGAACCCGAACAGCGGGATCACTCCTTCGAGCAACCAGAAAAATGTGATCCCACCAGCCAGTATCAATGCCCGGTGCAGGCTGGGGATATGATCGAAATAATGAATGATGTTCTCTAACATGGCAAGGCGTCTGTGTTCAAATTACGACAAAACCGGGGTTCGATAAAAGAAGAACGAGGCGGAAAAAGAAAAGAAGAGGTTGTTTAATGTTTGGGACAGCGAAGGGGTTTCGCTAGGAGCCAAGGAGAAAAAGAGGATAACAGGAGCGATCTCTCCTCAGCTCCTTTGCTCCTATCCACTCTTAGCGAAACGCATCGAAGTGCCGAACCCGAACCGGTTCTTATTTTTCTTTCATGCTTCGTTCTTCTTCTATCGCCTGGAAACAGCAATGCCCCCATCAGGAGGCATTCTGTTCATATAATAGTTGGGTCTAGTTATTCAGCATCAGCGGCATCACCAGCATCAGCAGGTCTTCGCCGACAGCCTGTTCGGTAGGTTTGATCAGGCCGGCTTTGGTGGGGGTAGACAATTCCATCTTCACATCATCGGTATCTGCGGCATTCAGCATCTCTATCAGGAAACGCGCATTGAAAGCGATCTGGAGGTCTTCGCCATCGTACTGGCAGTTCATGCGTTCATTACCCTCGAAGCTGAAATCTACATCCTGTGCCGCCATCTGCAGTTCGCTGCCGGTAATATTCAGCGCTACCTGGTTGGTACTTTTGTTACTGAACACATTCACGCGGCGGAGCGCATTCTGGAAATCGTTCTTGTTAACGATCAGCTTGTAGGGATTATCGGCAGGTATTACCACTTTGTAATCAGGAAAACGCGCGTCGATCAGGCGGCAGATCATCTGCGTGGAGCCGTGGCTCACGAAGAGATGGTTGCTGTTGTAGCTGACGCTCAGCTCATCCTCATTATCGGGCAGGGCATTCTTCAGCAGGTTCAGCGGCTTTTTGGGAACAATGAAAGAATCGGCTTTGGTGGCTTTGGTGTCTACGCGTTTGTAACGCACCAGCCGGTGTGCATCCGTAGCCACGAACTGAACGCCGTCTTTAGCGAGCTCGAAATAAACCCCGGTCATGGCCGGGCGCAGGTCATCGTTACTTACCGCAAAAAGTGTTTTATTGATAGCGGTCAGCAAAGCGGTGCTGGTCATGGTAAAACCGGTAGTATCGTCGGCGGCAGGTTCTTTCGGGAAATTATCGGGGTTTTCGCCCATTACCTTGTACTTGCCGTTGTCGCTGGTGATCTCTACAGAAAAACTTTTGTCGATATTGAAAGTGAGGGGCTGGTCGGCGATATTCTTGAGCGAATCGAGCAGGATCTTGGCCGGAATGCAGACCCTTCCATTGGTCTTGCTTTCTACATCCATCTGTACCCGCATTACGGTTTCGAGGTCGGTGGCAACTACGTTCAGCTTTTTGTCCTGGATCTCAAATAAAAAATCTTCCAGTATCGGTAACACGGTATTCGCATTGATCACACCGCTGATCTGCTGCAGGTGTTTCAGCAAGGAAGACGAAGAGACAATAAATTTCATTCTGCAGAATTTAGGTTCGCAACAAACCTAACGCAAAATGTTAATATTCCGCAACAGAAATGGGTTGTTGGGGAGAAGAAACCCTAGCCTGTTAATGCAGTGTGGATTTATGCAGAATCATCTCGCAACAGATCGTGCAAGGAATAAAGCCTACGCCAGATTCTCGATCAGCTCCTGGTATTTGATGCGGGTAACAGGCTTCACGATATAATCGGTTACCGCTTCGTACTGCCGCGATTTTTTGATATCGTAACTGTCGATCGAAGAGCTGACAACGTATACCACGGGCGGCTTCGGAAATTTGCCCGCCAGGTTGCGGTATTCTTCCAGGAATTCCCAACCGTTCATGATGGGCATATTGATATCTAGGAAGATCACATCCGGGAGATTGTCTTCGCTGAGATGCTCGGCATCCTTCAGGTACTTGATAGCTTCACTGCCATTGTAAAATGACTGGATATGCTTGGCCAGCCCCGTAGATTCCAGGATCTTGCGGGCAGTGAACTGGTAGATATTGTCATCATCTATCAGGAAAACGATATGTTTGGCAAACGGCATGTCTGTCGTGCTTGAGCATTAGATTAGATACAACAATGGCGGGGATGGGAATGGTCCGAGGGATATTGGACGAAGTAATCAAAGATAGGGCTTTCTTATTAAGTTGCAATACCAAAAGCATGGGAAAAACCCCGTATTTATCGCCCGAGCAGGCCTGGAGCCGGGCCCGGCAGTTTTGCAGCTACCGGGAAAGGTGCCATTCCGAGGTAAGGGAGAAGTTATATGCCCTAGGGCTATTCCGCAAAGACGTGGAAGCATTGATTGCCAGGTTGATAGAGGAAGATTTGCTGAACGAAGAACGCTTTGCCCGGCTGTTTGCCGGCAGGCATTTCCGTCAGAAAAAATGGGGCAGGGTCAAGATCGTACACGCCCTGCGCCAGAAAAAACTGAGCGAAACTCTGATCCGCCTGGCCCTGAAAGAGATCGAGGCGACTGATTATACCGCATCTTTGCAGAAACTGGCTGCCGCCAAATGGGAGGCCCTGAAACAGGAGCAGTACATCACCCGGCAGGCCAAAACAAGAGCTTACCTGCTTCAGAAAGGCTTCGAAGCTCCGGCCGTCCAGCAGGCGATCGCTGCGCTGAGCCCGCGAAAAAAGATCTAAGGGATGTTGAAACGACTGCTTACCGTTTTGTTGATCTGCAGCAGCCTGGCCGCCCGGGCCCAGGAGCAGACCCCGGTTTTTACACATGAATTGTCCTTCACCAATGAGAATGACGCCTACCTGCTCGGTAAACACGATGCCTACTATACCAATGGGGTGTTCATGCGCCTTTCCATAGCGGGATCGCACCGCCTGCGAAAGACGGTGCACTCGTACGAAGCGGGACAAATGATCTTCACGCCCCTTATCCGCAAAACCCAGTCCCCTGCAGACATCGATCGCCCTTATTGCGGGTTCCTGTTCGGCAGATACAGTCGTTCGGTATTCATTCCCGGAGATGGCATCCTGCAATACAGCGGCACGCTGGGGGTGGTTGGCGCGGCCTCACTTGGCGAGAACCTGCAGGAAACCTATCATTCCCTGCTCGGCTACGGCCAGTTCGACGGCTGGAAATACCAGGTGCAGAACGCTGTTGGACTGGATGCCGGATTCCTGTATGCGCCGCTGGCCTGGGAAGATTCTACCTGGGCCAAACTGGTGCCGGCCCTGCAGCTTAGCCTGGGCATGAACTATACCTACGCAAAACTGGGCGCTTATTTCTGCGTTGGCGCCATGGAAAAGAACAGCAACAGCGCACTCTGGAATGCACGGGTGCAAAGCGGCGCCGAACCGTTAAGGCGCCACTCCGAACTGTTCATATTCTGGTATCCCGAAATGGAATACCAGGTGTACAATGCAACGGTTCAGGGCGGGTTGTTCAGCAAGGGCAGTGGCGCCGTGCTCACCGCGCCGGTGCGATGGATGTTCAATAACTATCTCGGGATCTGTTATGCGGAGGGAAGAAGCACGCTGAAGTTCAGCATCGTTTTCCAGGACCGCGAAACGGTTACGCAGAAAACGATACAACAATACGGCTCCTTGCAGTTCAATTACCGTTTCCGTTAACTTGCAATAAATATTTTTCATGTCGTCTTTAACGGTAACCCTGGTACAAAGCCAGCTTCACTGGGAAAACAGGGATGCCAACCTCTCCATGTTCGGCGAAAAGATCCGGGGCCTGACCACGCGAACGGAACTCGTGGTGCTGCCCGAAATGTTCAGCACAGGGTTCAGCATGGATCCGGCAAAACTGGCCGAAGAGATGAATGGCCGTACGGTTAGCTGGATGAAAGAACTGGCAGCCTCGCAGAAGATCATTCTTACCGGCAGTGTTATCATCAAAGAAGAGGGGCATTATTTCAACCGCCTGTTATGGGTATTGCCCAATGGCTCGATCGGTTGCTACGATAAAAGGCATCGCTTCGCTTTTGCGGGTGAGGACAAAGAATATACGCCGGGCAGCAAAAGATTGATCGCGAGTGTAAAAGGATGGAAACTGAACCTGCAGGTATGTTATGACCTGCGTTTTCCCGTGTGGGCGCGGCAGCAAACCAAGCAAACTCCCGAATACGATGTGTTATTGTATGTAGCCAACTGGCCTTCGAAAAGAAGCCATGCCTGGAAAACCCTGCTCACTGCGCGGGCTATCGAAAACCAGAGTTATGTTATCGGCGTGAACCGTGTGGGCGAAGATGGTAACGGCATTGCGCACGCGGGCGACAGCATGGTGATCGATCCGCTGGGCGCCACGCTTTATCATTGTGCCGAAGCGGAAGATATCCATACCATCACACTGCAGCGCGAACCGCTGGATGAAGTAAGGAACCGCTTTCCGTTCTGGAAAGATGCAGACGAATTTAAAATCATCCAGGACAATGGCGAGTGAAACAGTGTTATATAAAGCGGATAAACTGTTCAACGGCCGCAGCTGGTATACAAACCAATTGGTGGAAGTTATTGGAGGCCGCGTAACAGATATCAGGCCGGCGGATGATGCGGTTACCAATGCCGTGTATTGCCATATACTCGCTCCCGCTTTCATCGATATCCAGATCTATGGGGCGCATGGAAAACTGCTGGCAGTTTATCCGGAAGCGGATTCGCTTTTTAAGCTGCGCGATTATTGCATAGCAGGCGGCGCTCCTTTTTTTCAGCCGACGGTAGCCACGAATGACACCCGGATCTTTTTTCAGTGCATCGATGCGGTACGTGCCTATCGCCAGCAGGGCGGACAGGGTTGCATCGGATTGCATGTAGAAGGACCCTGGATCAACAAAACAAAAAAAGGGGCTCATATCGAGTCTTTTATTCACCCCCCTTCCGTTTCGGAGGCAAAGGAATTGCTGGAATATGGTAAAGATGTGATCACCATGATCACCCTCGCGCCTGAGACCTGCAGCAGGGAAGTAATTGAACTGATACGATCTTATGGCGTGACCATTTCGGCCGGCCATACGGATGCCAGTTATGAAGACGCAATGCGTGCGTTCGACGGCGGTATCCAGGCCGCCACACACCTGTTCAATGCAATGAGCCCGCTGCAGCATCGTGCGCCTGGCATGGTAGGCGCCATTTTCGATCATCCGGGTGTGATGTCAAGCATTGTGCCCGACGGTTACCATGTAGATTTTACGGCGATCCGGCTGGCGAAAAAAATAATGCAGGAACGTTTGTTCGTGATCACGGATGCGGTAACGGAAACGGATAAAGGCGCATATCCGCATCATCTTGTGGGAGACAGGTATGAATCCAATGGCATCCTCAGCGGCTCGGCACTTACCATGATCAAGTCGGTACGGAATCTGGTGGAGAAAGCCGGTGTTCCATTGGGAGAAGCGTTGCGCATGGTGAGCCTTTATCCTGCGCAGGTGATGAAAATTTCAGACCGGATCGGGACTATTCAGAAAGAGAGTGAGGCGAATATGGTGATGATTGACAGGAATTTGGAAGTGACAGGAACCTGCACCGCATAACTTATTTCTCAGGGAACCTTCTGCTTCGGCGGGTGTTTTCTTTTCAGATCGGTAAAGATCTTATCGATGAACACCGCGCTTCCGATGCTCCAGTACCATCCATCGAAATTGTATTTGAGATCGCTCTCGAATACCGCTTTGCGCAGGCCGATCATTCCATTCAATCCGAGATAGGTCAGAAAATGAAGTCCCTTGATATCGGGGATAATGAAATTGACCGAATAGCCCATACCGGCGGGGATGAAGATCTGTTCTTCTGTTTTGGTAAGAAAACGCCCCCGGATCTTGTTCGTTGAATCCAGCACGGCTTTTCCATATCCCAGTTCGAACACCATACTCATTTCCCATCTTTTGCGCCTGAACAGGAAGGGCTCATAGTAGATGGTGCCATAGTAAAGGTTCTTCGTGAGCTGGTTGATCGGAACGCCGCTGGCGTCAACCTTAATGCCCGCCACTTCCTGCTTCAAAAAATAACCGCCGATGCCCACTTTGTATTTATCGTTGACAGCTACCCCGATACGATAGCCCCAGATGCTTACGCCCTGGTTATCGATGAAAGAAAAACGCTGGTCGAAATCGCCTGCAGGTTTCAGGCTAAGCTTTTTTATGGGAACAGAATCACGCTTCACGGGCACGAGCGTGTCCTGCGCTTCCAGGCCAACAGGCAATAGCAAAGCCAGAATGACCCAGTGATAGCATTTCAGTGATCGTCGCGTGCTCATAGCGGTGCAAAATAAGGTGATTCGGCTATGCGGGCCGGTGCGCCGCAGCATTTACCGGTAAAAACGGTGGTTTTCCGGATGTAGAGCCGGTCAGGGTGTTTTCTGCTGTATCAGGGAGAGCGCTTTCTCGAGTTTCAGATCAACCCCATTCCTGATGGCCCAGGAAGATGGTTTCACTGTTATATCCGGAATAAAGCCATGGCCTTTGGGGCGGCTGGTATCCATTACCAGCCGGTACATGGGCAGGCTGATCTGCAATTTGCTGTTGGGAAGTGTAATGGTAGGGATATGCATGGCCGAATTGCCATAATAGCCGCCGCCGGTCTCTTCACCGATGGTCGTCACATTTTTCTGGTGCTGCAGCCAGGAAAGGAACATGGTGGAAGCGGAAAAAGTATACCCGCCCTGCAGCAGGTAGATATCGCCGTTGAAATGGTTCTGTTTTTTCGGATCAAAATAATGGTTCTCGTAGTAACGGATATGGATCCGGCCATCGTCCATGCGGTGCGCGCCGAAATTCATTGCGAACCAGTACACCAATACGGGTTTGATATACCGCCCATACTCGAACTGCCTGCTGATGGCCGCCACGGTATCTCCGATCTTGAAGCGGTGATCGGCCAGGTATTTGGCAAGCAGGATGCTGCTGCGCACTTTGCCGCCGCCGTTCTCGCGCAGGTCGAGGACCAGGTGTTTGATATTCTGTTCGCGCAGGCTCCGGAAACTGCGGCGGAAAAATCCACGCAGGCCGCCGCCCGAAAAAGTAGTGAGCCGGATAAATGCCGTGCTGCTTGCAGTGTCTATCCACATCGCCCTTTTCTCCAGCAATCCGGCCTGGCGCAATTGCCTGCGCGTTGGTTTCTGAACGGCCGGCAGGCTGCGGTTCTGGCGGCGCGTAAGATCGATACGCGGACTGAAATTCCTGATCTGTGTGCTGGCGGGATGACCCGTGGAGTCGATATAGTTAATGGTATATACGCTGTCGAGCCCCAGGATGGTCTTGTACCATGCGGCGAAATTGCCGCTGATCACCTGGTCCTTATAATTGTCCGAATAGCCATCGGTGCTGATAAAGCCGAACAGTGTATCGAGCAACTGCCGGTTGCTTTTTCCATTGATACCGGTAATGACGGTGCCGCGCTTAAAGATGGAATCTCCCGGCGTAATGCTGCCGAGTACCACCAGGCTGTCATCCCAGGCTTTCAATGCAAGCGGGAACTGCGGAAAGCGGAACAGCGAAGCTTTTTTTGAATAGGCCTTCGAGAATCGCACAGTAGTATGGCCGCACCTGATCCTGCTGATAACCGATGCCACTTTATTTTTAAACGCCACCTCATCCATTGAATCGGAAATTCCGGAGATGGCCTGGCTGAAATAATTGTCCAGACTGTCTTTGGGGGTATACCAGTAAAGGCTGGGGTGATTGGCCTGCAGGATCTTCTGCAGCAGGGAAAGGTCTTCCTGCAATAAACCGGGCGCCATCTTTGGCAGAGCGGCCAAACGTTTTTGCGCAGGGGCGCCGGTTGCCAGCATCAAAACCGCCACACAGAGAGAAGCAATACGTCTACATGATTTCATACAC
>JAFBAN010000194.1 GCA_019247775.1 Chitinophagaceae bacterium
GCCAATGATAAAAGCCAACTGATAAGGATCGTGATACCAAAACGTAAGGGAAGCCGGTAATACAATTGTTTTACCTGGTACAGTTGGTTCCTTGCAAGATAATGCGCCATGGCGCTGCCATTCCAGAGACAGAAGGAAATGAGGCTGAAGAAAAAATAGTTGATCAGTCTTGCATCAACCGTAACTGCAACAGCCCTTGCAAAGCCGGACAGATGGAAGGCAAGAACACCAGTGACGGGGATACCTATCCATTTAAAGGCCTGGTCATTTATTTTCTGGGTCTTATCGTTCATTTGCAGCAGTTGGGTAAGCGTGAGGAAACAATAACGATAGGAAAGTTCGAAAGTCATCACACAAGTTTTTTACCGCTCACATAATTTCACAGTTATTTACGTAGCAGGTTGTCTTCCACAATACAGTGCATCGCGCTTGTTATCGCGATTCCCCAGTGCCGCTTTTGCCGCATTCAGTAGCCCGAATTCACGCTTCGGGAAAACAGAAAATATTTTTCTACCAGTATTATAGACTGTTTCAATGCCTGTTTAGTTGCACGCTTTTTTTAAAACATGACAGTTGTGTGATAATCAGTGATCCGAATTCATGTCAATCCATGTTTTGACCGTCTCGCGGTCAATTATTCATGCTTAAGTATTTTTTTGTTGAGCAACGCCTGCCCGGAAGCTTTTTTTGTTGTCTGCTTAACGCTGAAGGCCTAATGGCTTTTTTATTCATTCAAACACTTAAGTATTATGAGACGAACTTTATTATTCCTATGCATGTTACTGGCCGCCGGTCAGTTCTATGCACAGAACCGGACCATCAGGGGCAAGGTCACCGATGAAAAAGGCGCACCGCTGGCCAATGCTTCGGTGGTTGTTAAGGGTACTTCCACCGGGGCCAACACAGACAATGACGGTAATTTTTCCGTTTCAGTGTCGCCCACGGCAAAAGCACTGGTGATCTCATCCCTCGGATATGCAGAACAGGAGATCAATATCTCAGGAAAAACTTCGGTATCGGTATCGCTTAAGGCGGCATCGGCCAATCTAGATGAAGTAGTAGTGATCGCTTACGGCACCCAAAGCCGTGTGCGAACAACAGGCGCCACTACCAAGATCTCGGGCGAGCAGTTCACCAACATGCCCATCACCTCTATAGATGCAATGCTGCAGGGCAAGGCTGCGGGTCTGCAGTCAGTGGCCGCTTCAGGTCAGCCGGGGGCGTTGTCGCAGGTGAGGATCCGCGGTATCGGTTCCATTTCCGCCAGCTCAGCGCCACTCTTCGTGGTGGATGGCATACCTGTGGTTACAGGCGACGGTTCGCAGATCCTGAATTCCAGCAATCTGCTGGCCGGTATCAACCCCGATGATATCGAAGACCTCACAGTACTGAAAGATGCTGCGGCAACTTCTATTTACGGTTCGCGCGCCGCCAATGGTGTGGTGCTGATCACTACCAAAACCGGAAAAGTTGGTAAAGCCAGGTACAATGTCAGTTCGGAGATTGGCTCTAATGATATTGCCTATTTCCCGGCCGTGGCAAGGCCGCTCGACCGGTCGCAGCTCCAGGCGCTGACCATCGAGGGTATTAAAAATGTCGGCGGCACTCAGGCAGATATCGATGCGATACTTGCCCAGTACGGCTACAACTCCAGCGCCAACTATAACTGGCTGGATCTGGTAACACGGAAAGGAATGCAGCAGCAGGCCAATGCATCCGTTTCCGGTGGAACGGCCAACAGTACTTATTTTTTATCGGGCGGATACTTCAAGCAGGAATCGCCTGTGATCGGTTCGGACTTTAAAAGATATTCGGCCAGTTTAAAAGCAACATTAAAAGCATCAGAAAAACTGAGCTTCGGCGCCGGCGCCAATATCAGCACCTTCAGACAGACCGGTGAATCGGAGGGCAGCAGTTTCCGCAACCCCATCATCGACGCGCTGGCGCTTCGTCCTTCGCAGGAAGCGTATAAGGCTGATGGCAGCCCGGAGTGGACGCGTACCATTTATGAACAACTGTTCAATCCGCTGGCCATTATCCAATACGATCATAAGATCAATAACACCAGCAAGGTCCTCGGTAATTTCGACGCGACCTATAAGATCCTTTCGTCCCTGATCTTAAAAGCCAGGTACGGAATAGATTATTCAAATATCGAGGAGACCCAATACCTCAACCCGTTTTTCGGCGATGCACGTCCGCCTACCAATGGCAGTTTTTTTGCAACCTATCGCCGCATATTCAACCAGGTATTCTCCACCACGGTTGAATACAACAGGAAATTCTTATCCAATAAACTGGATATGAACCTGCTGGCAGGTCACGAGAATCAGAAAACGGTTAACTCAAATATCGTTGCCGGTGGTACGGGCGTGCCGCTTACGACTTCGGTTACTTTTCCTAGTGTATCCACGCCAACATCCAGCACACCTATTGCGCAAACAGACAACAGTATCGAGTCTTATCTGTCAAGGGCGCTTTTTACTTATGACAACCGGTATAACCTCAGCCTGAGTTTCCGTCGTGATGGTTCCTCCCGTTTTGCTGAAGGAAGAAGATGGGGAAGCTTCTGGTCTGTGGGCGGCTCCTGGAATATTGACCGGGAGAAATTCTTCAGCAATATCAAGGCATTCTCTTATCTCAAGTTGCGGGCTTCCTATGGTACTTCTGGCAATAACACCTTCGGGGATTATGCAGCAAGACCTACCTATACGTTCGGTACCACAACAGCGGCTGCCAATGGCATCGCTGCATCGGGTACTTATAACGGTCAGCCGGCCAGTGCACCTGCCAACGTAGGTAACCCGACACTGACCTGGGAAAAAAATAAATCATTCGATGTCGGTATTGAAGGTGCATTATGGAGCAACCGCATCAGTTTTGATATCGGTTACTACAACCGCAAAACCTATGATCTGTTGCTGAACGATCCGCTTTCGCCGACATCCGGTTTCCAGACATTCGGCAACAATATCGGTTCCATGGAAAATAAAGGAATTGAGGTAACCGCCAATTTTGTTCCGGTGCAGACCCGTGATTTCAGGTGGGATATCGGTTTCAATGCCGCGTGGAACCAGAACAAGGTATTGACACTTTCAGCATCGGGCGCGGACATTTTGCGTACCGCCAACCAGATCAGCAGGGTAGGGGCGGATTTCCAATCTTACTATACACGTTTATGGGCCGGAGCCGATCCAGCCAATGGAAATCCATTGTGGTATGTAGACGATACAAAAGGAGCTACCGTGTCTGATATCTCCAAGGCCAACCGCGTGATCATCGGATCAGCATCACCCAAAGGTTTTGGCGGTGCGAATACTTCACTCAAGTACCGGAATTTCAGCCTGAGCGCTAATTTTTATTTCCAGTACGGCAACCTGGTGAATGATCAGTGGGGCTTTATCTATACAAGCGATGGCGCCCTCCCTAACCTGAACAAAAACCAGAAAGAACTGCGCAGATGGCAGAAGCCCGGAGATATTACCGATATACCGCGGTATGACTATGGCAATGCCAATAGTTCCAACGGTGTATCCACCCGGTATTTCTATAAAGGTGATTTCATCCGGCTCAGGACCCTGATGGTTGCATACGATATGCCTTCCGCACTGCTGAAAAAATGGAATATGAGCGGATTTACTTTCTATGTCCGTGGCAATAATATCTGGACAAAAACATACGATCCTCAACTGGCCATCGATCCCGAGCAGCCGATCAATGGCCTCGCGAACAACCAGTTCTTTATTCCGAAATCATACACGGTAGGTGTAAATATTTCTTTCTAAACTAAAAACAAGAAGATGAAAAGGACCCTTTATATATTATCACTTGCAACGGTTGTAATGGCAACCGGTTGTAAGAAAAGCTACCTGGAGCTGAAGCCGTATGACCAGGTAGCCCTCGATATCGCCATTCAGACAGAGGGCGATATGCAGGCGGCGACCAATGGTATCTATTCGGCTATGAGGAACAGCTCGCTCTACGGCAGAGACGTGCAGTTGAGGGCGGATGTATTGGGCGATAACGCTTATATCTCCACCACCAATTCCAATCGCTTCCTGGAATATTCAGCGGTAAACTATACGCCTGTTACAGCCAGCGTGGGTACAACCTGGAATGCAGCTTATTCGGCTATCCTGCGCGCCAATAATGTGATCAATAGTTCGATCGCCGCCAATACCAATACCAACCAGTATCGCGGCGAAGCCCTGACGCTGCGCGCGCTGCTGTATTTCGACCTGGTTAAACAGTTCGCGAAAACCTATACCGCTGCAAGCGCTTCCACCGATCTGGGTGTGCCGCTGGTACTGACCTACGATCCAACCCTGAAACCGGTACGCAGCACCGTTCAACAGGTATACGATCAGGTTGAAAAGGATCTGCTGGCGGCGATCCCGCTGCTCACAGACCGTGTTCCTTATTCAGCAGGTTATGTAAATAAGAATACAGCCAAAGCCCTGCTGGCGCGGATG
This sequence comes from Chitinophagaceae bacterium, assembly GCA_019247775.1. Taxonomy (GTDB): domain Bacteria; phylum Bacteroidota; class Bacteroidia; order Chitinophagales; family Chitinophagaceae; genus Sediminibacterium. The sequence continues at coordinate 4,473 of JAFBAN010000194.1, forward strand.
TACGAGTTCAAAGCCGACTGGGCCAAGGCGCTCACGAATGCGCAGGATGTGATCAACAACGGAGGTTATACCCTCACCAGCGCATCCAATCATGCGGCATACTGGTCACTGGGAACACTGCGCACCGATAAGCTCGAGTCCCTGTTCGAACTGGGCTTCGATCCTACAGGCAATGCGGGACTCGAATCGCTTCCTTATTTCTTTCTCCAGTCTGGATATGGCGACGCGCTCGCTGCCGATGCTTTTTTCAATACGTTCAGCACCACCGATACCCGCAGGGCATTGATGGTAGACGCAGTTCGCGGAAGTAAGAATGTAAAGGTGATCAATAAGTACCCTAGCAATATCAACTACACCATCAAGATCGTGAGGCTGTCTGAAGTGTACCTGATCGCAGCGGAAGCGGCTTACCAGACCGGAGCTACGGCCCAGGCCCTGGTTTACCTGAACCAGATCGCCACCCGGCGCGACCCGGCATTTGCCGGATATGCTTCGGCCGGCCCGCAGTTGCTCGAAGACATACTCACCGAGCGCAGGAAGGAACTGGCTTTCGAAGGCCATCGCTACTGGGATCTGCAGCGCTATAACAGGGATGTGGTGCGCGTGAACATCAATAGCAACTATGCGTCCAATGTGCCGCTGCTTTTCGCCAAAGATAATTTCAGGAGGATACTGCCTATCCCCCAGGGCGAAACAGACGCTAATCCGAACATAAAACCCCAGCAGAATCCCGGCTACTAAACCGGTACGCTGTCCAATAAAAAAGATCCGCCTCCCTGGCGGATCTTTTTTATTGCCGTTTGTATTGCTCAGCCTGCCAACCGGATTCAGGGTCAGTTTACGCCTTTGCGCAGGTCTATCTCCAGCCGGATACTGAACACATTTTCCTCGATAATGATATTCAACTTATAACTTCCCGGATACAGCAGGTCGAGACGCCTGCGCATCTGCTGCAGGTTCACCGTTTCATAATTCAGCAGATTGGAAGTCTCCACGGGTTTGCTGTTCTTCATCTGCAGGCTGATCCGCGATCCCTCGATCCTCACCTGAACATGTGACCAGTGTTTGTCATTGATATTGTCATTCACCTGCCTGAAATTATTTTCTACAAAAGGAAAAAGCAGGTAAGGCACGATACGCAGGTTTTCCGGATCGCCGGATTGCTCGAAATCGATGGTAAGATTGCCGTTATTGGTGAGTTTTTCCAGTTGCACAAAATCCCTGATACTTTCCAGCTCGTGCGATAGCATGACCGTGTTCTGGTTACATTCGT
>JAFBAN010000012.1 GCA_019247775.1 Chitinophagaceae bacterium
TTCGAGTACAACCGTGAGTGGTACCGGGCATTGCATATCAATTACCATGTAGGGGTCGATGGTATTTCCATTGCCATGATCATGCTGACGGCATTGGTGGTGGTGGCGGGCATCCTCGTATCCTGGACAATGGAAACGCTAAGCCGCGAGTTTTTCCTGATGCTGGTATTGCTCAGCCTTGGTGCTTTTGGATTTTTTATTTCCCTCGATCTGTTCACCTTATTTTTCTTTCTAGAGATCGCCGTCATTCCTAAATTCCTGCTGATCGGCATCTGGGGCAGCGGACGTAAAGAATACAGCGCCATGAAACTGGCCCTGATGCTGATGGGCGGATCTGCCTTGGTCTTTGTAGGACTGATGGGCGTTTACTTCAGCACCGGCAGCTTCGACCTGGTTCGGATCTCTCAGACAGCGATCCCCCTCAAGGTGCAGACTTATTTCTTTCCTTTCCTGTTTCTCGGCTTTGGTATTTTCGGCGCCATCTTTCCGTTTCATACCTGGGTGCCGGATGGTCATGCCTCGGCGCCAACAGCCGCCTCCATGTTCCTGGCGGGCATTTCTATGAAGCTGGGCGGTTACGGTTGTTTACGGGTAGCGGTTTTCCTGATGCCCGCAGCAGCGCACCAGTATGCATGGATCATTATACTCCTCGCAACCATCGCGATCATTTACGGTGCATTCGCCACCATGATGCAGACCGATCTGAAATACATCAATGCCTATTCATCGGTAAGTCATTGCGGCTTTGTGATACTGGGTATCGGTATGCTCACCGAAACATCGGTAAATGGTGCGGTGCTGCAGATGGTTTCGCATGGACTGATGACAGCCCTTTTCTTCGCCGCCATTGGCATGATCTATAGTCGCACCCATACCAGGATGGTGGTGCAATTAGGCGGACTGCTTAAAATAATGCCTTTTATTTCTACCGTATTTGTGATCGCGGGTCTATGCTCGCTGGGTTTGCCCGGTATGAGCGGCTTTGTGGCCGAGATGACCGTGTTTATGGGATCCTGGCAAAACCCCGATGGGTGGTATCGACTGGCAACAGTGCTGGCCTGCGCATCCATCGTTGTAACGGCGGTGTATATTTTGCGTGCTGCCGGAAAAACGGTGATGGGCCCGATGAGTAATGCCTATGAAGAACTTTCGGATGCCCGGTGGAATGAGCGGCTCGCGGCCGTGTTGCTGATCGCGGCTATTGTGCTGATAGGGGTTGCGCCCTTTCTTATCAACCAGCTTATTGCGCCCGGCGCAGGAAATATCATCGACCAAATCAACAAAGCCATCAGCCTCAAATGAACATCAGCGAGTTCTTCATATTACTCCGGCAGGAATTGGTTATTACCCTGATCATCTTCATCCTGCTGTTCCTGAAACTGGGGCGGGAGCGTTCGAATAACGGCCTGCTGGTACTGATCAATATTTTACTGCTGGTCAATTTTGCGTACGGTTTCTGCTGCGATACTTCAGGCAGCCTGTTCAGCGATATGTTCCATACGGATAAACTGGTGGCGCTTGAAAAAAATATCCTCAACCTGGCCATGCTCATTATTTCCCTGCAGGCTTATAACTGGCTGCAGACGCATAAGCATGTAACGGAATTCTATATTCTGCTGCTGACAACGCTGCTCGGGATGTTCTTCATGATCTCCAGCGGACATCTGCTGATGTTCTATCTAGGGCTTGAAATGTCTACCATTCCCCTGGCTGCGGCCGCCAATTTCGACCTGCACAAAAAGCAGTCTTCGGAAGCAGCCATGAAACTGATCATTTCGTCGGCATTTTCATCGGCGTTATTATTGCTCGGTATCTCTTTGGTATACGGCGCCACCGGAAGGCTGGAGTTGACGGCATTGTCTTCCATGCTTGGAACGCAGCCGCTGCATATTTTTGCTTTTATCCTGCTTTTATCCGGTTTTGCATTCAAGATCTCCGCGGTACCCTTTCATTTGTGGACTGCCGATGTGTACGAGGGAGCGCCGGTTGCAGTTACAGCATATCTGTCGGTTGTTTCAAAGGCGGCGGTGTTATTCGTTTTTGTGAGCGTGCTTTATACGGTTTTCCGGCCGCTTGCAGTGGATTGGTACCCGATGCTGATGATACTTGCGCTGCTGACCATTATCATTGGCAATCTGTTTGCGCTTCGGCAGCAGAATATCAAAAGGTTCCTGGCATTTTCTTCCATTGCGCAGGTTGGCTTTATCCTGGTTGGTATTTCCGGCGCATCGCAGACAGGCAGCGCATCGGTGATCTTTTTTATCCTTGTATATGTATTCTCAAACCTCGGCGCTTTTGGCGTGGTGGCGTTGGTAACAGCGCTCACAGGCCGGGAAAATATCGACGACTACCGTGCATTTTACCGGAACAACCGCTTTTTATCGTGGACGCTCACGATCGCACTGTTCTCACTGGCCGGCGTGCCGCCTGCTGCCGGTTTTTTCGGCAAGTTCTTTCTGCTGATGTCTGGCGCTTCGCGGGGGCACTATGCGTTCATTGCGGTGGCGGCGCTGAATATGGTGATCTCTTTCTATTACTACCTGCGGATCGTGAAAGCGATCTTTATGGATGACAATGCGCAGCCCATCGAACCCCTGCCTGTTGCGGTAATGCCGAAACTGGCGCTGTATATCTGCCTGGCAGGTGTGATCGTTACAGGATTATGGAGCTATTTGTATGATTATATTTTTTCATTGAGTCCGATATTTTAACCGTGTATGGCTATCAATAAAAATCATGAATTCGAAGAGTTGAATGGCGTCAAATGCGCCATCGTGGAAAAAAACGTATCGAAGGAGCGGGCTGATTTCCTGGAAACCATGCTCCGGTTCAATAAATATGAGGTAATCGTGGTACCGGTTGTGGCGGCGCCGAAACCAGCACCTGCGGCAGCCGTTCCTGGTGCAGAACCGGCGCCCGAGCCGGCTCCCGTTATGCCCGAACCGCCGGCATTGTTTACGGTGGGGGTAACGGATGTAACTTTCAATCCAACCAACGCCATTTTCGGCCGACTGCTGAAAACACAGGGTGGCAGAGTGATAACCCTCGCGTACTGGAGGCAGCAGGAACCGGTGAGCCACGATGAAATCCCCTATTTTGAGAAGAGTTTTTAATTTTAATTTAAGTAAGTGTATATTTAATCTATCGACTAAATAATACTTTTGGATGGCAGACCGGCGCCGTTTCCGGCAAATGATCGCACGTTGTAATCCTTATCCACTATCTCCCAATCCCTGTTACTGACCAACTGCATTTGGATAAGCGATAAGCCCATCAGATGTAGCCAAAGAATTAGTTTAATCCTAACCGGCATTAATGGCCAGAATTTTAGTAGTAGACGACGACCCGGTGATCATCCAGCTATACAAGGTGATCCTCAGAAAGCAGGGGTTCGAGCTGGCTATTGCCGAAACCGGGGCACAGATGCTGGCGGCAGTGGCAAAGCAAAAACCCGATATCATCATACTCGATGTGGTGCTGCCCGACGATACAGGCCTTGACCTCTGCGCACAGATCAAACGCAATCCCGAATATGTAGGCGTGAAAATTATCCTGGTATCGGGTATGGAGATCAGTCCCGCCCAGGTAGCCGAAGGCATTGAGACGGGAGCCGACGATTATCTCACCAAACCTTTCGATCCCAAAGAATTATTGGCTCGGATCAACAACTGCCTCAAGCTGAAAGTGGTGGAAGAAGAATTGCGCAACAAGAATGCCGAACTGAAAGAACTGGCCAACCATCTTGAGACCGTACGTGAAGAAGAAAGAAAATCGCTGGCGCGGGAAGTACAGGAAGAACTGGGTCAGCTGGCAGCTGCATTGAAAATGGATGTTGACTGGCTTTCACTCAATCTTATCGATATCCCCGAGATCCAGCAGAACAGGATGGCGCACGCTTCGGCCACTGCCAAGATCATTATCCAGACCATCCGCAAGATCGCCTCATCGCTGCGGCCGAGTATGCTGGATGAACTGGGGTTGAATGCTTCGATCGAATGGCTCTGCAAGGAATTCACCAATACCTACAATATCCCCTGCCGCTTTGACCCGGCTTATGACGACGATGGCCTGTCCATTCAATTGAAAAATGTTTTTTTCCGGATCTGCCAGGAAGCATTGCGGAATATTGCCCAGCATGCCGCGGCCACCAGGGTCAAGATAAGCGTGGAAGCGAATGAGAAAGAAGTATTGATCGATATCACCGATAACGGCAAAGGCTTCGATGAATCGCAGCAGAAAAATACCATGGGATTGATCGCCATGCGTGAACGCGCCCTTGCCATCAACGGCAATCTCACCATCAAAAGCCGTTTAGGTGAAGGAACAACCATTTCCGTAGTAGTAAAACTCAACTAAAAGACAGCAGGAAACGCGAAACCCGAAACGCGAAACTGAATTTCAGGTTTCGGGTTTCGCGTTAGTTACCTCCGCCCGGAGGGTTGTTCATGTAGCTGTTATCTTCTTCCTTAGGTTTCTTGAATTCAAGTTTGCCAAATTTATAGCTGAGGCTCAGACCGAAGGAACGGTAGGGCACCTGACGAATATTGTAGGAACTGTAGGTGGGCGACACCACGGTAGTAACCTGTTCGATGTATTTGCTGAAAGCGTTCGTGGCCGTAAAACCGATACTCGCTTTTTTGTTCAGGAAAAATTTCCGGAATGCGAATGTATAAGCGAAGAACTGCGGTTGTTTGCCCTGGATATTATTGACAGCCGTATTGTAATTCGCAAAGCCTTCCAGTGCCAGGTTATGCGGTAACTGCAGGGTTGCATTCAGGTTAATGCGCCCATCGAAGCCGTCGGTAGTGCTGTTCGCATTCAGCTCATTTACGATATGGCGGTTGGAAAGGAACATATTGGTGCGCAGGGTCAGCTCTTTGGTTACGGGAATGGATCCGGAGATATTGATACCGGTCCGGTTCTCCAGACCGATATTCAACCGTGTGCTGACGGAAACATTGTTGTACGTTGAGTCGCCGATCTTATACGAGGGATAAAACACCGTATAGGGCTTGATGTCCTGGCTGTTGAAACGTGAGACCAGCGCGATGTAGATATTCCCTCCGCCTGAAAAACTCTTGCTGAAACCCAGCTCGAAATTGTTACCGAGCTCCGGTTTCAGCAGCGGATTGCCGGTGCTGATATTATAAGGATCCGCCAGGTTCACGAACGGATTCACTTCGCGGTAGTCCGGTCTCTCGATACGATGCGTATAAGCCAGCTTGATCATCCCGTCTTCGAACTTGTGTGAGAACACGATCGATGGCGCAAACGTATTATAAGACGGGATCGCCGTTCCGGGAAAATCGATCCTTGTGTCGGTATGTTCTATGCGAAGCCCGGCTTTTATGTCCAGCGCTTTGCCAAGCGAAAACGATCCCGATACATACCCGGCATACACTTTCCTGTTATAGTGGATCTGGTAAGATTGCGAATTGTCTTTCTGGTACAGGCCGCTGCCGGCATTCAACGTAAATACATCGGC
>JAFBAN010000062.1 GCA_019247775.1 Chitinophagaceae bacterium
CAACACGCAATGCAAATACGCCTGTTGCGCCGGCTATCGGTCCGGTAACTTTATTCAGCGATGCCTTATTGAACACCGCGCCTACCACTTTTGGCTCACTGCCTACGCCCGAAATAAACGGTGCGGAGAAACTGAGGCTGTCGGAACGCAGTATCGGCGCGCCGGTGGAAGCAGAATAGGATTCGAGGGTATTGCCCTTGAACTTGGTATCTATAATGATCTTCGCTTTCTTTTCATTGCGGATGATATTTTCCACCATCGGTCTCGCTTCGGCGGCCGAAGCCACACCCGCCTTATTCACCGCTGTGATCATCGCCACAACATATTTATCACCTATCTGAATAGGATCGGAAACATCGCCCACGCTGTTCTCATACATCCAGCGCACCAGCTGGCGGCTGTTGCCCACACCCTGAATGATAAAATCGTTCTGCTTGATATCTGTAGCAGACATGGCAGGCAGATTTCCCTTGAGCACATTGGCGTTAAATTCTTTTGAACTCTTCGAAGACACCGCAAACTGCGCAGCGGCAGTATTGGCTGCATTCTCCGTTTCCGGACTTGCATTGATGCCTTTGGCGAGATACGCCAGTTTATATACCGGGTTGTTACCCTTATGATCCAGTACTTCCATATAGTGATATCCGAAATCGGTTTTCACCACGCCTTTTGTGCCCACCGGCTTGTCGAATGCAAAATCATTGAATGGGATCATCATCTGCCCCTGCGGAAAAAACTCGTATACGCCGCCCTTATCCTTACTGCCGGGGTCGTCTGAATATTTTTGAACCATGGCATTGAAGTCTGCCCCGCCTTTGATGGCTGTTTCCAGACTGTCGGCAAGTTTCTTCGCCACGCTGTCTTCGCGGATCTGCTGACCCTGCTGGTTAACGGTAGCGATTAGGATATGACGCACTTTGGCACTGTCGGGCCATTGTTTTACGCCGATCATTTTTGCCAGTACATAGTTTTGTCCGTCGAGATAAGGACCGTATATCTGACCTACCGGTATTTTCACCAGCGTGTCTTTATTGCTCTGCTGCATCCGGGCTTTGCTGAAATAGCTATCGTAGAACGGCATATCGCTGCCCGCCTTTGTAAGGAATGCTTTGTTATCAGTAGCATTTGCAAACTCGGTCTTTGCAGCCAGCACCTGGTTGAGGGTGGCGGCAGAATCGGCTTTGCTCGGGGCCGCGCTGAAGGCTACAAAAGAGATATTCCGGGTTTCTTCTGTTTTGGTGTATTCTTTCGAATGTTTCTTCACATATGACTCTATCTCATCATCGCTCACTTTGGTGGCGCTGTCGGGCAATGTGGCGTAAGGAACGTATACATAAGAGAAAGACGCTATCGCATTGTTATCAGCCTGCTGTTTTTCGAGCATCCATTTGGGCAGGTAAGCCGCCTGGATCAGCAGGTTCTGGTATTTGGTGCGCAGGGTCTGCTGGATGGCAGGATCCACGAATACCGTATTGATCATTTTCTGCTGCTCCGTATTCTTGCTTTTCTTGATCTGGGCCATCGCCTGGCGAGCGTTCTCAGCCATGAATTCGCCAGTTTTGGGATCGGTGAACTGACTTTTCAGGGGCGAATTGGCTCCATAGAGAATATCTGCCAGCTCCTTCTGTCCTACTACCAGGCCCAGTTTCTCATATTCCTGTCCAAGCACGGTCATTTCAACCTCCTGGTTCCAGACAGAGTTCATGATCTGTTCGCGCTGGGCGCCCTGGCCGGCATACATCTGCTCCTGCAGTTGTACCTTCTCGTCAAAATCGGCTTTTTCGATCTTCTGGCCGTTCACCTTACCGATGGTGCTGTTCTTGGAAAAAGTACGGCCGCCGCGGCGAACCCCATCCTGCAGGATGAAAGCGATCAGCGCCAACGCAATAATACCGAAGATGATCCACGCTCCCTTGTCACGAATACGTTGAATAACAGACATAAATGGTTTTAATTAGTATGAATTAGTTGCCCCCTCCGCGGGGGAGGCAAAAATAGGGGAATCTGGGGTTAGAACAAATTGTGGATAACGATAAAAAATGCAGTGCTGGCGGGCGTTTGCCATTCTGCGGCCAAAACAGAAAGATCCGTGCTGATCCGTATGATGTGTGGCAAAAAATGAAATGACGGACTGCACAGGTTGACACAGATCATAATAGCGTTTGCCTTAACCTGTTTTTAATATTCCTGCTTCAGGAAATCAACATCGGGCTGTTGATAACCACGGTTTGGTGTAGACAACCACGGTTTTTCAGGCCGGCTTCGTGGATACCGGTGGAACAAATCGGCTTGGATAGTAATTCAAAAAGCGTAGTTCCAAAACCCAAACGAAGTCTTTCCCCGTTAATCCACAGTTGGCAAAAAGTGTATAGGATGTAACTTTTTCTGTGCATAGTGCAATCCACGCATGTTAGCAAAACAGTAAAATTTCAATGATTGCGCGCTTTAAAGCTGTGGAAGCACTGGTGGAAAACCGTGGATAAACCAGGGTTGGTTAACTTTGCGTTTTGGGGATAAGAAAGTTATCCGGATATCCACAGCTGTAATAGTAATAGTGAAAGGATATAAATAAGAACTATTAAATACTAATACGGATTTATGAACATTTCGCGGGAAGCAGTTTTGGAGAAAGGATTTCTTGACCTGGCGGTAGACCCGCACCTTGATCTGTTTGCGGAGATCGAGCGGCTGAAGAAAGAAAAGAACGCCGTAGTGCTGGCGCATTACTACCAGGAGCCGGATATCCAGGATGTGGCGGATTTTATCGGCGACAGTCTGGGACTCGCCCAGAAAGCCAAGGAAACCGACGCGGAGATCATTGTATTCGCCGGGGTCCATTTCATGGCCGAAACGGCAAAGATCCTGAACCCTTCCAAAAAAGTATTGCTGCCCGACCTGAAAGCCGGGTGTTCGCTGGCAGACAGCGCGCCGGCGCCGCTGTTCAAAGCCTTCAAAGACAAACATCATGATCATCTCGTGATCTCCTATATCAACTGCACGGCCGATATCAAGGCGCTGAGCGATATCATCTGCACCAGCAGCAATGCAGTAAAGATCATCGAGAGCGTGCCGCCCGAACAACCTATCCTGTTTGCGCCCGACAAAAACCTGGGCGCCTGGCTCAATAAAAAGACCGGTCGCAATATGCTGCTCTGGAACGGGGCCTGCATGGTGCATGAGATCTTCAGCCTCGAAAAGATCACTAAGTTGAAGCTGCGCCATCCCCAGGCTAAGGTACTGGCGCATCCGGAATGTGAAGAAGCTGTTCTGGCCGTGGCGGATTTTATCGGATCCACCACGCAGATCCTCAAATACACCGAAACCGATCCGGGTACCCAGTATATCGTAGCAACCGAAACCGGTATCCTGCACCAGATGCAGCAGAATAGTCCGCACAAGACCTTTATCCCAGCTCCGCCCAATAACAGCTGCGCCTGCAATGATTGTCCGCATATGAAACTGAATACCCTGGAAAAACTTTACCTCTGTATGGAGCATGAAACCCCGGAGATACTAATGGAAGAAAGCCTGCGCCTGGCGGCCAAGAAGCCGATGGACCGGATGCTGGAGATCAGTAAGGCAGCCGGGTTGATCGGGTGATCAGAAAGATCGAAGATTTAATATAATCTATTTTGTTTTTTTGCCGGGCTTTGTATTTTGTCGGATGATTCCCAATGCCTGCCGGTTGTTCCCATCGGATCGATGTATTCCGTTAATAACATTGGAACTTTTTAATAGGTCGTCTCCATTCTATCCACTCAATATTAATCTTGCATGAGAAAACTCCTGAGATACCCACACGGGTTAACGGTCTTTGCGATTCTTGGCGCGTTTGCGGTTGAGTTATTCAAATTTTTTTTACATATTAACGAGCTGATTATTTTTCTTCTTGGATTCTCGTCATCGTTAATTGTTATTGCCATCTCGGTGCAATGGGAAAAATACAGGAACAAGATCGAATTTTATGAAATTATAAAAGAGTTAATTCCAAAAATAAAACGAGTCAAAGAACAGGGCAATATTCCCAGCGATGAAATCCAGAACTTAATGAAGTCCTTGGTAGGGGCTTTGGGCGATAAAATGCGCGTAAATTATCTTCTCGAAAGAGACTTTAAGAGACCTGATGATTTTAATGAACAAACAAACCTACCCTGTGGAATTTGTAGTACCGATCATAAATGTGATAAGGGTGGTAAGTGTAGACATTGTAAATTGGGGCCGGGGCTGTGGGTAGAGCTGATAAACCAATAAAACATAAGAAGGCAAATCTGGCGTAATTGCCAAGAGCATCCGATTATATCAACTAAAGAAATAACCTCAACCATTTTTATGTCAACCAACAGCGTTACCCTCCACAGGGTGCTTAAAACTTCTCCCGAAAAATTATTCCGCGCTTTTACTGAAGCTTCGGCGCTCGCCTCCTGGCTGCCGCCGTGGGGATTCCTGTGTACCGTGCATGAGATGACCGTGAAAGTGGGCGGAACATACAAAATGTCGTTCCAGAATTTTTCTACCGGCCATAGCCATTCTTTTGGCGGCCAGTACCTCGAGATCAAGCCCAATGAATTTTTAAAATACACCGACAAATTCGACGATCCGAATCTCCCGGGTGAAATGATCACATCGGTATGGCTGAAAAAAGTGCTGGTGGGTACGGAACTTAAAGTGGTACAGGAAGGCATCCCCGAAGCCATCCCTGCGGAAATGTGTTATCTTGGCTGGCAGGAATCACTGGAAAAGCTGGCTCAGCTGACGGAGCCGAATATTCCGGATGTATAGTTGAGATGGAGCGGCGCGTTTTAGTTTTCATCTGAATAACTTGCCACTCTTCGCTGGCCCGTTTCTTTTATCATAACTGATGCCATTGATTCGAATGCCGGTAATTGCTGTCGCATGCCAAAGCGCATGCTGCCGAACCGTTTGAAATTCTGATCTGCTTTTGTAATTTGCTGGAACTACCTAAAAATCCAGCCTTGACCAAACTTGCAGTTGCCCACGCGCAGATCAGATCCCTTTCCGATGATTTCGAAGCTGACGAACGCAGAAGCAAGGGAGCGGTGCTGATAACGATCATCCTCTGCGTGCCGGTGATCATCACACTTGCATTTGCGATCGCATCAGCACTGCAACCACAGTTTATTTACAGGTATTGTTTGATCGTTGTGCTCGTTGCTGCTGTGAGCTTTCTTGCCTGGATCTTTGCAAAAAAGGGCCATACCAGGATCACCGCAATAGCATATATCGGTTTCCTGATCCTGATGATCTTCGGTTTTTCCTGGACGGGAGGCGGCATCAGGGGCCATGGCGTAAAGCTGTTGCCGATCGTGGTACTCTTTGGAGGATTAACCCTTGGAAAAAAAGGCATCTGGACCTTCGGGATCATATCCATCCTGGGCGGCCTTGGTTTTGTGATCGCGGATCAGTTCGACCTGCTTCCGGTAAAGCAGGCGCTGGGCAATTCAGCGCTTATTAACTGGATCTATGCAACCACCAGCATCCTGATGCTTTGCTATTTTGAAAATCTGTCCGTGGCCCTGCTGCGCCGGGCCCTGCATAAATCCAAGGCCGAACTGGAACTCCGCACGCAATCCGAAGCTGCGTTAAGGGCCAGGAATGCGAAGCTCAGTGAGATCGCTTTCCTGCAGTCGCATGAAGTGAGGCGGCCCGTATCGAATGTGCTGGGGCTGATAAAGCTTATCCGGTTCGAAAATGTGAATGACCCGCATAACCTCGAGATCATTCCTAAACTGGAAGTAGCAGCAAAAGAACTGGACGCGATCATTCATCAGATCGTTCAAAAGACCGGCGAGATCAAAGCCATGCCGGGCATAGAAACAGAAAATGAAACCACACCACTATGAAAAAAAGAATAACAGTCACGATCATTCTGCTTGCAACCTTCGGTCTTGGTTTTGGCTTCCGCTCGCTGGTAGACAGGATCAGCCCTGCGCAGACGGGCATGAAAAGAGTTACGGGTATCGGGGGCGTATTTTTCAAATGCAAGGATCCGCGGAAACTGCGCGAATGGTATAAGACCCATCTCGGACTCAATACCAATCAATACGGCGCCGTTTTCGAGTGGCACCAGGGAGCGGACAGCACGCAGAAAGGTTTTACCCAGTGGGGCCCTTTTTCAGAAACCACTAAATACTTCGACCCCTCTACCCGGGAATTCATGATCAATTACCGCGTTGAAAACCTGGAAGCGCTGGTAGAACTGCTGAAGCAGGAAGGGGTGACCATTGCAGACAAGATCGAAACCGTAGAATATGGAAAATTCGTGCACATCATCGATCTTGAAGGAACCAAAATAGAGCTCTGGGAACCGAACGATATCGAGTTCGATAAGCTCGGGAAGAAGATCGGCGCCCTCACCAACAAATAAGCACTCATCGCGATACAAAATATGGCTAAACAGACTAAAAAGGAGCTATCGCCCGCGCAACGCAAAGAATTGCTTGCCACATTAAAGACCCGGTTTGAAAAACATAAGAACCGGCATAAGGGTATCGACTGGTCCGCCGTTCAGGCCAGACTGGAAAAAAATGCCGGCAAGTTATGGTCGCTCGCTGAAATGGAGCGCACGGGCGGCGAGCCGGATGTAGTGGGATACGATAAAAAGACCGGCGAATTTATTTTTTATGACTGCTCGGCCGAAAGCCCCAAAGGCCGCAGAAGCCTCTGCTATGACCGCGAAGCGCTGGACGCAAGAAAAGAGTTCAAGCCCGCGGGCAGCGCCATAGAAATGGCCAACGCTATCGGAATCCGCATCCTGACAGAACAACAATACAGGGAATTGCAACAACTCGGCGAATTCGACACTAAGACCTCAAGCTGGATCGAAACGCCCGCCCCCATCCGCAAACTGGATGGAGCGCTGTTTGCAGACCGTCGTTATAACAACGTGTTCGTCTATCATAACGGAGCACAGTCCTACTATGCTGCAAGGGGATTCCGCGGATGGATCGGCATATAATCCCTGCGGTATCAATTAAAATTATTGTGCCCTCTTGTTCCTATGTGTTTAACCTACCGGTCCGCAACAGCGCGAAGTTGTATACCCCGAATGCTTAACACATAGGAACATAGGGAGATCAGACACATAGTATTTGAGAAAGCCGATCATAAGTGTGTTTTGAACTTTGTCCAACATCGCTTAACTTAACAGGCAGTGAATGGACCTGCAAATCCCCGCTTCCGTCACATATATTATCCATATCTAACTATACAACATGAGAACCCATCCCATCCCCGTCTTTTTATTTTTTCTGTTCTTTGGCGCCCTGTCGCTCTCTGCACAGAACACCAGCGATACCCGCCTGCTCTGGCAACCCGCCATCAGCAAGGACCGCATTGCATTCATCTATGCGGAAGATCTATGGGTGGCCAACAGGGATGGCTCTTATCCCATGAGGATCACGGTCAGCGAAGGCGCGGAATCGAACCCGGTATTTTCGCCGGATGGAAGTATGATCGCATTCACGGGTCAGTACGACGGTAATACCGATGTATTCGTAGTGCCCTCGGGCGGCGGAGTGCCTAAACGCCTCACCTGGCATCCCGGCGCAGACCTGGTGCGCGACTTCTCGCCCGACGGTAAAAAGATACTGTTCGCATCGCAGCGCAATAGTTTCACCAACCGCTATTTCCAGCTGTTCACGGTGGATATCGCAACCGGCGCAGAGCAGCAACTACCAATACCCAACGCTTACTGGGCCTCTTACAGTCCGGATGGGAACAGCATCGCTTATACCACCATTCCCGACAGGTTTGAGCAATGGAAGAATTACCGGGGCGGTACCATGAGCAGGATCTGGCTGTACGATACGAAGAGCAGCAGCGTTACCGAGATACCCAAACCCAAAACCGGCAGCAACGACTCCAAGCCGGTATGGAAGGGCAACAAAGTTTATTTCCGCAGCGACCGCGATGGCGAATTCAACCTCTATAGTTACGATCCCGCTTCCAAAGCGGTGAGCAGGCTGAGCAGCTTCAATGATTTTCCTGTTTCGAGTCTCGAGGGCAATGCCGGCGAGATCATTTTTTCGCAGGGCGGCTACCTGCATATTTACAATGCCGCATCTAATAACAGCTCAAGGCTAAAGATCGGAATTGCCGCCGACCTGCTGGACCAGCGCACCAGGTATGTAAAAGGCGATCAGTATATCCGCGGCGGCGATATTTCTCCGTCTGGCGCGCGTGTGGTGATGGACTACCGCGGCGATATCCTGACGCTGCCAGCACAAAAAGGCGATGTGTTCAACCTAACGAACTCTCCCGGCATTCATGAAAAAGAACCATCCTGGTCGCCGAACGGAAAGTATATCGCTTATTTCAGCGATGCATCCGGCGAATACGAGCTTCATATCCGCAACCAGGACGGCAGCGGAGAGCCCCAGTCGATCAGGCCCGGCGGGTCTGGATTCTATGCGAACCTGCATTGGTCGCCCGACAGTAAAAAGATCGCATTCGTAGACAATGGCCGCAGGCTGTATATGGCGGATATTGCTTCCGGCAGGGTCATGAAGATCGCCGAAGACGCGCACTATATCCCCGGAGCATTCAGGGATCTTTTCGGGAGCTGGTCATCCGGCGGCGACTATATCGCGTATACCACCATTACCGAAACCAATTTTGAACGGGCCTGGATCTATGCACTGGCAGAAGACAGATCTTATCCGCTCACCGATGCGCTGTCGAATGTAACCGAACCCACATTCGATCCATCGGGAAAATATATTTACATGTTGGCCAGCACCGATGCAGGACCTATTGTAAACTGGTTCGACCAGTCTAACCAGGACATGGAAACAACAAACGAAATCTATCTTGTGACCCTGCAGAAACAGGTGCAATCCCCTTTCGCCAAAGAAAATGAGACGGAAGAAATAAAAGACACTTCTGTCAAAGCGCCGTACAAGGCAGATACCGGGCGGGCTAAATTCAGGATAGACTGGGATGGCATCCAGAACCGGATCGTTCCATTCCCATTGGCGAAAGGACGATACAGGTCATTGTCTGCAGTGAAAGAAGGAGAACTGTTTTACCTGGCCGCTGCACCGCATGGCGCTACACCAACCATGCTCAATCTTTACAGTCTCCGTAAAAGAAAGGAAGAAGCCATCATGCAGGCCGATGGCTACAGCATTGCAGCGAAGGGTGAAAAAATGCTGTTCGTCTATCGCGGCAAATGGGGGATCACCGCTACCGGTCAGAAGCCGGGGCCCGATGCGATGATCAATACGGCGCAGTTGCAGGTAAAGATCTCGCCGAAAGAAGAATGGCGGAATATCTTCAACGAAGCCTGGCGCGTTAACCGCGATTATTTTTATGATCCCAACATGCACGGCGTTAACTGGGCCGCGATGAAGAAAAAATATGAGGCGATGTTACCCGATGTGGCCAGCACCAACGATCTCTACCGCATTATGCAATGGATGTTCAGCGAACTCTCGGTGGGCCACCATCGCTTTTCCGCCACGGGCGACAGGCGATCCAATCCGGATTTTATTCCGGGCGGTCTGCTGGGTGCGGATTACGAAACTGTCAACAACCGGTATCGC
Source organism: Chitinophagaceae bacterium (assembly GCA_019247775.1). GTDB lineage: Bacteria > Bacteroidota > Bacteroidia > Chitinophagales > Chitinophagaceae > Sediminibacterium. The sequence goes on from JAFBAN010000062.1 coordinate 9,564, forward strand.
ATCAAAAAAATATACGGCGGCCTGAACTGGTCGCCCGATCTGCGTTCGCCGCTTACCGAACCCGGCGTAAATGTGCAGCCGGGCGATTACATCCTTTCTGTAAATGGAGCCGAAG
>JAFBAN010000184.1 GCA_019247775.1 Chitinophagaceae bacterium
AGCTGCAGCGCTTGCGGTACAGATCGCCAAAGCGAATGCGAAACTGATGGATGCGCCCGTACAGCTGGCGCCGCAGAAAGGTTATGGCGAAGTGAGCTGGAAAACACCGATACTCAAAAATGCTTTTGAAATTCCCATCAAAGAAAAACTGGACCTGTTACTGGCCGTCAATAAAATGGCATTGGATAATGGCGCCAGCTTTATCAGCTCACAGTTGTTCCAGGTAAATGAACAGAAATATTTTGCGAGCACCGACGGCTCTTATATCGACCAGGATATCCATCGCCTCTGGCCCAATTTCACTGTTACCAAAACAGATAAAGCAACAGGCCGCTTCGAAACGCGCAATGCACTCAGTGCCCCGCAGGGCCAGGGCTATGAATATTTAACACCCGACAAAAAAGAAGAGATCAACGCGCATTTCACCGTGTACAAGAAGCGGTACGATATCATGGAAGACGTGCGCCTCGCCACGCTGCAGGCTGAGGAAAAATTACGCGCAAAGCCGGTAGAGCCCGGTAAATACGATCTCGTGATCGATCCCAGCCAGCTATTCCTCACCATCCACGAATCCGTGGGCCATCCCACCGAGCTCGACCGTGTGCTTGGCTATGAAGCCAATTTCGCCGGCACCAGTTTCTGCACGCTCGACAAATGGAGATCCGGCAATTTCAATTTCGGCAATAAGCTGGTGAATATCGTAGCCGATAAAACGCAGCCCGGCTCACTAGGCGCGGTGGGTTATGATGATGAAGGTGTGAAAACAAAACAATGGAATATTATTAAGGATGGCATCCTCGTCAACTACCAGGCCATCCGCGACCAGGCGCATATCATCAACGAAAAAGAATCGCATGGCTGCTGCTATGCCGATAGCTGGAACAGCATCCAGTTCCAGCGCATGCCCAATGTATCCCTGCAGCCGGGCACCGTACCTATGAGCGCGATGGACATGATCAAAAATGTAGAGAAAGGAATTTATATCCTCGGCCGCAGCTCCTACTCCATCGACCAGCAGCGTTACAATTTCCAATTCGGCGGCCAGCTTACGTATGAAATAAAAAACGGGCAGATCACCGGCCTGCTGAAAGATGTGGCCTATCAGAGCAATACCCAGGAATTCTGGAACTCCGTAGCCGCCATCTGCGACGCCAACGACTACCGCTGCGGTGGCACCTTCAACGACGGCAAAGGCCAGCCCTCACAGGGCAGCGCTGTATCGCATGGGTGTGCGACGACGAGGTTTAATGGGGTGAATGTGATTAATACGGGGAGGAGGATATAGCTCAGGTAAATCAGCGAATCTTGTTACTCGTTCGAATTCATTTTTGCACGCAAGTCCTTCTTTACAACGTCTTGAGCTTGCGATTTGCTAACACCCTCAGCTTTCATCAGAGCCAATTGAATTTGACCTTCTAGTTGCGGTATTAAAGCGCTTTTCGACGACTTAGTGGAGTTCTTCCCGGTAATGAATGCGGATGAACTGATGAAGGGGTTAGCTAAAAAATAATCCGCGGGCCCTCTGTGAAACCTTTGTGTCCTCTGTGTTGAAATATCTTTTTGCGTTGAGTTCATCTTGCTATTGATGATCGCAGCTTCTTAACACAGAGGCCACAAAGGATGCACAGAGGTCACGAAAGTCCTCTGTGAAACTCCGTGCATTCCGTGCCTCTGTGGTGAAGCGATACGCTCCATAACAAAAAAAATCATCGATCAAATAGATCTCAGGGCTTACCACAGAGGCACAGAATACACAGAGGGCCACAGAGAATTACCGATCAGTGCGGAAAGGAGAAGCGGGGAGGCCTTCGCGGTTGTAGAGGTTGGCGCCGTCGGGGTTGTCCGCCCAGGCGTAGCGGACATACATGGGCGCGGGCACATCATCGCTCCAGACCACTACCTTGTCTCCCTCTATCACTGCTTTGGCCCAGACGAATTTTTTATCGGCGCCGGCAATGGCGAAATAGTTGAGCTGGTCATCATCTTTAGCCACCAATCCACTGCCCGCACTGCTGAAACTGATACGGATCTTATTGCCCTCGATCACCGCAGACTGGTACAAAGGCCCCGAAGCCACGAGATCCTTTTCTCCATATGCGATCTTCCGCGCAGCCAATGCCAGTCTTTCACCCACATCTTTTTTATTGAGCGGGTGGATATCATTCCATTCACCCGCATCGATGGCCACGGCCATGCCGGTATTGGGCACCGACAAACTCAGCAACTGCGACTCGCGCAGCTGCGCCCACTGGCTCTCCGAAGGCAGGTAATTCATCTCCATAAAATTCGGTAACTGCGCAAACACGAAGGGCAGTTGCGGTTCATGCCATTTGTTGCGCCAGTCGGCGATCAATGCCGGCAATAGTTTCCCGTATTCTTCAGGCCGGCCGCTGTTCGCTTCGCCCTGGTACCAGGCTGCGCCCTTGATGGCATAAGGGATAGCAGGCGCCACCATGGTATTGTATAATCCGGTGGGAATATTCTGCTGCGAGATCGGTCCGCCGCCACCGCCAAAACCGGCGCGCGGCACAAACACATCGCCCACTTTATATTGCCATTCGCCGCGCAGGTCGATCGACTGTCCGTTTGCATCGAGGCGATAGGTCTTATCAGGAACGAAGCCGCCTTTGCCTGCCGTGTTCGTGATCCTTACCACGATGATATTTTTTCCCGGCTTTAAAACAGTGGCCGGCACTTCGTAGCGCCGAGGCGGATACTGGTAAGTGATATTGCCGACACGGGTTCCATTCACATAAGCTTCATCAGCATCGACGATCCGTCCTAAAAATAATTTTGCAGGAACGCCCGTCATCGACGCAGGCACCTCGATCTCCTTGCGGTACCATACCACACCATTCAATCCACGGATGCCCTGGTCGGCCCAGTAGCCCGGCACGATGATGGACTTCCAGTGTTTAGGCTGATAGGCTGGATCGAACCATTTTACCGGTTCGATCATTCCCTTATCGGTCTGCTTCGGCGCCGGGCGCGGACCGGCATTCTGTTGTGCACGACGCATGCCATTGATAAAAGCAGTATCCCTGAAACGCGCAGCCGATTGCTGCATGGCAGGAAATGCCTGCAGCCCTTCTTCACTGATCCAGGCTTCGATAGGCGTTCCACCCACGCTGGAATTGATGATGCCGATCGGAATATGATAACGCTGGTACAATTGCTTCGCGAAAAAATAACTGGCGGCTCCCATATCATACACGGTCTTCGGAGTGGTCGGCACCCATTTTCCCGGCGGCAGATCATCGTGCACTTTGGCCGCATCGGATGCAGTAGGAATAAAAAAATTGCGGATCTCGGGATAATTGGCGGCAACGATCTCGTCGGGATATTTTTCTTTTACCCTTTCCATATTCACCACCATATTCGACTGCCCCGAGCAGAACCATACATCGCCGATCAGGATATCTTTTACCTGCAGCTGGTTACTGGCGCTGATGTCCATGGTGTAGGGACCGCCTGCTTTCATCTTTGGCAGCTGCACCGACCATTTGCCGGAAGCATCTGCGGCGGTTGAATAGCTCTTGCCGTTGAAACGGACTGTTACCTTCTCCCCATTGGCAGCCCAGCCCCAGATCGTGAGGTCTTTATCCCGCTGCAATACCATATTATCACTGATCAACACGGGCAGTTTTACCTGGGCGGAAAGGCTGGCGAAGCAAAGCAGGGCCAGGCCGCAAAGAATAGCGCGCATACCGATAATTTTCCTAAATATCGAGTTTTTTGCTCAAATTGCAATCGGTTGCATTTTAACCGCCAAGGCGCCAGGACGCCAGGTTACGCGAAGCTCTACCCCGCGAAACCCCGCGCCATCGCGCCTTCGCGGTAAAGCTTTTCACTACATAACCACTCTAACATGAAACAGCTGCTCTCCGCCATTTTCATCCTCACCAGCTTCTCACTTCAGGCCCAGAACAATTCCAAGTATCCCGCACCGGTCAGTTTCACCGCCAACCAGGATCATCAGAACATGATGGACCAGCTGGGCGTTAAAAAACTGCGTCCCGGTCCCAGCGGTAACGAGGCCGATCCCAATCATGCCAACTATGATGAATCGCTGGCCAATCCCTTTCCTGTCCTGCCCGATGTACTCACCACCAAGGATGGAAAAAAAGTAACCACAGCGGATGCCTGGTGGAACCAGCGCCGTCCCGAATTGGTGGAAGACCTGGAGCGCGAAGTGTATGGCCGGCTTCCGAAAAAGATCCCTGCCGTAACATGGACCGTGAAGATCACGGACCGCGAGTTCGTTGGCCGCACGCCGGTGATCGCGAAGCAACTGGTGGGACATGTAGACAACAGTGAATACCCGTTGATCGACGTCAACATCAAAATGGTACTGGTAACGCCTGCCAATGCAAGAGGCCCGGTGCCTGTGCTGATGATGTTTGGCCCTTCCAGCCTGCCCGCTCCGGCGCAACCCGATCCGGAAAGCCTGGAGAAGATCAATGAAGCGGCAAAAGCCCTGCTGCTGAAAACCGATCCTTCACTCAAAGCCATCTTCGACAGGTATCCGGCGTACAATCCTATCCAGCGTGTCAATACACCGAATCCGTTTTTCGCGCCGCCGCCGGCGCCTGGCGTTGATCCTCCATCCACCGAACAATTACTTGCTGCCGGCTGGGGTTATGCAACCATCGATCCTGCGAGTATCCAGGCCGACAATGGCGCAGGCATCACCCGCGGCATCATCGGTCTGGTAAACAAAGGCCAGCCGCGCAAACCAGACGACTGGGGCGCATTGCGTGCCTGGGCCTGGGGCGCAGCGCGGGGCCTGGACTATCTTGAAACGGATACTGCTGTTGATGCGAAACATGTAGGCATCGAAGGCGTGTCCCGCTATGGAAAAGCCGCGCTGGTTACGATGGCATTCGAACAACGTTTTGCCATGGTGCTGGTCGGTTCATCAGGAAAAGGCGGCGCCACTTTGCATCGCCGCAACTGGGGCGAGGCCGTGGAGAGCCTGACCGGCGGCGAATATTACTGGATGGCGGGTAACTATATCAAGTATGGCGAATCGGAAGGCGCACTCGGCAATCTGACGGCTGCCGATCTTCCGGTAGATTCGCATGACCTGATCGCATTATGTGCTCCGCGGTTAACATTTATCAGCTATGGTATTCCTGAAAAAGGCGATGCCAAATGGCTGGATCACCAGGGAAGTTATATGGCTACTGTTGCGGCGCAGCCGGTGTTCCGGTTGCTGGGGGCGAAAGGGCTCGGTGTATCCGATAATTACCAGACGGAGAAAATGCCGGCGTTCAACACCGGTTTATTGAATGGCGAGCTCGCCTGGCGCCAGCATGATGGCGGCCATACCGATGCACCCAACATGAAATACTTTATCGCCTGGGCCAACAAATTCATCAAAACCCCGTGACCTCTGCGAACCCTCCGTGCCCTCTGTGTTAAAAAAAATCCCGGTAATGAGGGTGATTGTCTTTTTTAGGATGATCGCATTTTTCAACACAGAGGGCACAAAGGTTTACACAGAGGACACAGTGAATCAAGCGATGTAGGCTTTGTTGTATTTGTTGCGGTACTCGACGGGTGAAAGACCGGTTACTTTTCTGAAAATGGTTCGGAAAGCTTTGATATCCGAGTAGCCCACATCGTACATCACTTCATTCACATTCTTCCTGCTGGTCTCGAAGTTTTTCTTGGCAGCTTCTATCTTCACCCGCTGCATATATTCCACCACCGTATTGGAAGTGGCTTTCTTGAAACGTCGTTCAAAATTGCGGCGGCCGATCGACACCATGGATGCAAGCTGCGCCACCGTTATTTTCTCCTCAAAATTTTTCTCGATGAATTCCTGGGCTTTCTTCACCGGCTCATCATTATGCTTTACCTGTGCATTGAACATCATGAACGGCGACTGCGAGTTGCGGTCGATCTCGATCGCGAAGATCTTGGCTGCGAGTATGGCCGTGGCGCGGTCGGTATATTTTTCAACGAGATAGAGTAACAGGTTCCAGTAAGAGTTGGCGCCTCCGCTTGAATAAAGTCCGTCCTCTTCAGTGATGATCCTGTCATCCACCAGGTTCACTTCGGGGAACATCTGGCGGAAGGCATTGGAAGAGCGCCAGTGGGTAGAACATTTTTTCCCGTTCAGCAATCCGGTAGAAGCGAGCATGAATGCACCCACACAGAGACTCACCACTTCAGCGCCGTTCTCATGCTGTTTGATGATCCAGGGGATCATGTCTTTATTTTTCTCCAACGCCAGCTCGATCTTGCCGGCAAGGGCCGGGATGAAAATCAGATCGGTCTGTTTCACTTCTTTCAGCAGGCGGTCGGCGTGCACGGTAAACCGATCGTCGTGCAGTTTTACTTCGCGGGTCATTCCCACGAGTTCTACTTTGAACAGGGGCTGCTTGCCGGCATCGCGCATGAAATTATTCACCATCGTGAACATATGACGCGGATCGTCCACCGCCGCCAGCACTGCCGATTCAGGAACGAGGATAGAGATATGTTTCATAAAACCTCTGCGGTTTTACTCTCCTTCTCCTGTTCTCTGCGGTGATTAAAGCCTGCACTCTGAGCGTGCAACATTTTTTTTCCGCAGAGAACATGAGGGGCAGAGGTTGCGCAGAGTGTAAAGGTAGAAATTCTGTCTGTCGCAATCAACCCCCGGAATAGCCGTTTTTGCACCCGTTCGGGCAAAACGGCCCAAACTAATTTTACATCATTAAATCGAACATCATGACACAGATCAATGCCTACCTCAATTTTACCGGCAACTGCCGCGCCGCAATGGAATTTTATAAAGAATGCCTGGACGCCGAACTGACCCTGCAAACCGTAGAAGGCTCGCCCGTAGAGCACCAGTGTCCCGAAGCCATGAAAGGCCAGATCCTGCATTCCACTTTACAGAAAGGCGGCATTTTGCTGATGGGCTCGGATATGAGCGGTCCCGAAGGCATTCAGGTCGGGAACAATATGGCCCTCTGCGTTAACTGCAGCAGCGAAGAAGAGATCACGGCATTTTTCAGCAGGCTTTCTGCGGGCGGCCAGGTCATTCACCAGCTAAGGACAGAATTCTGGGGGGCGATCTTTGGCGTATTCACAGACAAGTTCGGGATCAGGTGGATGCTGAATTACGACAAGAACGCCAATTAAAATAAAGATGAGACCGGTTGCATAGACAAGACTTGCAAAAGACAAAACATTTTCACATTTTCACAAGCGCGTAATTCAGTCTGGAGTTTGGAGTCTGGAGTCTGGAATAATTTATTTCGGGGTTGGCGGGTTCGTACTCGGATTTCTTTCGGCTCATTCTGAATCATATATTATAACCCTCAATAAAAAATTATGAACATCTTCTTCCAGATCCTTCTTGGTATCGCCGGACTGATCGTTCTGTTATTGATCATCGGGCTGTTTGTGCGGAAATCATTTACCATAGAACGGCAGGCAACCATTAACCGGCCGGTAGAGCCCGTGTTCGATTACCTGAAGTACATCAGGAACCAGGATGATTTCAATCCCTGGTCGCAGATGGATCCGAACATGCAGAAAACCTACAGCGGTACCGACGGTACGGTAGGGTTTGTTTCGGCCTGGGAAAGCAATATGAAACGCGGTCCGGGTAAGGGCGAGCAGGAAATAAAAACGATCGAGCCCAATAAGCGTCTTGATGTGGAGCTGCGGTTCCTGAAACCGTTCAGGTCTGTATCCCCTGCCTGGTTCGTTACCGATCCTGTTTCGGCAGATAAGACGAAAGTGAGCTGGGGCATGTATTGCAAATTCAACTACCCGATGAACCTGATGGGAGTGTTCATGAATTTCGACAAACAGATGGGCAAAGAACTGGACCGTGGACTGGGCATGCTGAAGAATAATCTTGAAACCGTTACTCATTCATAAAATAAATATGCGGATACCTCGTCTAATCAGGTATGCGTGTTTCCTTCCCGTCAACCGTGATCGAAGTCTTTAAAACCAATGTCCATGAGCCCGCTAAGGCTGCCGAGCTGGTGAGCCTGTTGTCCGGTCATTTCCCCGGCGGCCGCATCAATTTTGACCTGGACGATTGCGACCGTATTTTACGTATCGACAAACCCGGCCTCTGCTCAGATACCGTTATCGAACTCATGAACGCCGAGGGATTTCAGTGCGCGGTGTTGGAGTAAGTCTGGAGTTAGGAGTGTGGAGTCTGGAGTAGGGAACAGCCAATGATCAACTGTACTCCAGACTCCAAACTCCAGACTCCAGACTCTCTTGGCATACGTTTTTTGCAACCTGATCAAATTCAAACCATGAACAGACTTCTCAATTACCGACCCTGGGGCCTCGATGGGGCTGCCTTGCTGCTGCGGCTTATTTTTGGAGGGCTTTTTATACATCATGGCTGGCAAAAGATCGAAGCGTATAATGCTATCCTGCCCCGGTTTCCCGACCTGATACACATCGGGGCCAAGCTTTCCTTCAACCTGGTCATCTTTGCCGAATTCTTCTGCGGTATCCTGGTAACCATTGGATTACTGACCCGGCTGGCAGTGATCCCTATCCTGATCGCCATGATCGTAGTGTATTTCAAAGCGCTTGCAACCGCGGCTTTTGAGATGAAAGAGCTGCCGCTGGTATACATGGTACTGTCATTGGTGATCTTTTTGCTGGGACCGGGGAAATATTCTGTAGACCGGCTGCTCACCCGGAATAAGCGGTATTAAGTTTTTGTTACGTCGAAAGCCTCAGCATATCCCTGCGACCCCTGCGGTCCTTTGCGTTCTCTGCGATACAATAGAGCCGCGGATTTAGTAACGCAGAGAACGCAAAGGAGCGCAGGGAACGCAGGGGAGAAATTCCTGGCCATCAATTTTTGGAGGATACCGGTGGTTTGCCGCCCTCCGGAACAAAGATCAGCGCCGCTGAATTCATGCAATAGCGTTTACCGGTAGGCGCAGGACCATCATCGAACACATGCCCGAGATGCGAGCCGCTTTTACTGTCCACCACCGCTATCCGGCGTTCGCCAAAGCTGTTGTCCACCACCAGCCGCACCGCATCGGGATCGATCGGCGCCCAGAAGCTGGGCCAGCCGGTACCCGAATTGAATTTGGTTTCGGAGCTGAACAGGGGCTGCAAAGAAGCGGCGGAATAATACGTGCCTTTCTGGTAAAAATGATCGTACTTACCCGAACCCGCGCGCTCGGTGCCTTCTTCGCGCAGGATCTCGAATTGCTCGGGCGTAAGCCGCTTTTTCCATTCGGCTTCGCTGAGCTGCATGGGAAATACGGTTTTGGCTGTTGCATAAGGCGGATCAGGGTATTTTTTTGATTTGGCCTGGGCCATTATTCCGGTAGCGCTTAAAAAGCCGATACCGGTCAGTAACAGAAAAAGTTTGGTGCGGCGCATAGGGAGTATTTTATGATCAGAGATACGCATTTATCGTGCCTTACGATTGTGAAAGACTTGTCAATATTCAACCCTAAGTTACGAACTCCCCGCAAGTTCAGTTTGAGGCCAGGTGCCGGGAGTTAAATAACTTGGCGCTATGAAACCACGCGTAAAGATCTGCTGCATCGGCTCTGTGGAAGAAGCCGCATTAGCCGTTGACCATGGGGCGGCGGCTTTGGGACTGGTCGGCCACATGCCCAGTGGCCCCGGCGTGATCAGCGATGAGCAGATCGCTGCCATTGCTCGATCGGTACCCGAAACCATCGATACTTTCCTGCTCACCAGTGAAACGACCGCCGGAAGCATTATTGCCCATCAGCATAGGGTTGGCACCAGCACCATTCAGATCGTTGACGCGTTGTCAGAAGGAAGTTATGATGAGATCAGGGCTGCTTTGCCCGGCATTCGGCTCGTTCAGGTGATCCATGTAACCGATGAACAGTCGATAGATGAAGCGCTTGCAGTGGCGGACCAGGTGGATGCCTTGCTGCTCGATAGCGGTAATCCCAGGCTGGCGATAAAAGTATTGGGCGGCACAGGAAAAGCACATGACTGGTCGCTCAGCCGCAGGATCGTAGAACAATCTAAAAC
>JAFBAN010000094.1 GCA_019247775.1 Chitinophagaceae bacterium
CGATCTACGAGACCGCCGTTCGCTACCAGTTCTACCATGTCTTTGCCCTGGCGCTGAGCGCAGCCTTGTCGGGCAGTTTCCCATTCCGGCTGCTGCGATATGCAGGCATCCTGTTCATTTCCGGTATCCTGCTGTTTTGCGGCTCCCTCTACCTGCTGGTCTTTTTACCCGAAATGCGCTGGCTAGGGGCTATCACACCCCTGGGCGGATTCTGTTTTATCGCCGGATGGCTGTTGCTGGCGCTGGGAGTTACCCGTAAAATGCCGGATTAAGTGGAAAACTTCGGCGCCGGCCCGGTTTTTTGCACATACCGGCGGGTTAACGTTTCCGCTGTAGGCCATGACTTATATTTGTTACCATGGCCAATAGTCTGAGAAAGAAAGCACCGCCGCCGCCCGATCCTGAGAAACTGACTGCCGACAAAGAAGCGGAAGTAACCGTGACCGAAGTAGTCAAAGATGAACGCACGGCCAAGATCATGGGCTCATTCTGTCTCTTACTCACTGTTTTCCTTTTTGTTTCCCTCACTTCATACCTGTTTACCTGGCAGGAAGACCAGGATAAAGTGTACCAGTTCGGCATCCGCATTTTCGCCGTAAACGATGTGCATGTTACCAATCTGCTCGGCGTGCTTGGGGCTTATACGGCCCATCTGCTGGTGTACAAAGGTTTCGGACTCGCTTCCTATCTGTTCTGCACCAGTTTTTTTGTGCTCGGTACCAACTTATTGTTTGGAAAGAAAATATTCAGCCTGGGAAGGAATCTCAGGTATGTACTCACCGGTCTTCTGGTGCTGAGTATGGCTTTTGCGTTTGTAGCGGGCGCTTCAGCTTTTTCATGGGGCGGGGCCGTGGGTGAACTGCTGGTGGAATGGTTTGTAAAATGGGTGGGCAATACCGGAACCGGAGCTATCCTCGCTTTGGCCGTGTTCAGTTATTTTATCTGGAGATTCAATCCCAAATTCAGGATCCCCGAGTGGAAATTCGCGAGTGCAAAAAAACAGGCTGAGGATACATTGGAACTGACAGAAGATGACGAGCAACCCGTTCGCCAGGAATGGAACGAAGAAGAAGGAGCGCCATTGGTTGAACTCGCCGGTGCGGAAACCGAAGAACCCGTAAGCCATAACCGCATGAAGAACGAAGGCAGGGGAGTGGTCGTGATCATGCCGCAGGTGCATGATACCCCGCCCAACCCCCTCACTGATTTCGACATGCAGGAAAAGCAACTGGAAGAAGATATTGAGGCCGACACCGAAGAACCGGATGAATTGCCCGCGCAACCGGTGATCAATGAAATGGTTGCCGTTACGCCGAAAGCGAAACAGGCTGCAGCAAATCTTGAACTGGAAATTCACGAGGCGCAGGAAGAAGAAGAGGAGCTGGTCGAAAAGCCCGCCGCTGCCGGTAAGCTGGGAACCAAATATGATGTTACACTCGATCTGAAAGATTATAAATATCCCTCGCTTGATCTGCTGGAAACCCATGGAAGCGAAAAGATCGTGCACGATCCGCAGGAACTGGAAACCAACAAGAACCAGATCATCGCTACACTGAAGAACTACGATATCGCCATTCAGCGCATCGCGGCCACCGTAGGACCAACAGTAACACTTTACGAGATCGTTCCTGCCCCGGGCGTGCGCATCAGCCGGATCAAGAACCTCGAAGACGATATTGCACTCAGCCTTGCAGCACTCGGCATCCGCATCATTGCACCGATACCAGGCAAGGGTACCATCGGCATTGAAGTGCCGAACGTACGAAAGACCGTAGTGAGCATGAAGACCCTGCTCGCATCGGATAAATTCCAGTCGAGCCCATTCTCACTACCGATAGCGATCGGCAAAAAGATCGACAACGAGAATTTTATCGTTGACCTGGCCAATATGCCGCACCTGCTCATGGCAGGCGCTACCGGCCAGGGTAAATCGGTTGGATTGAATGCGATCCTGGTTTCACTGTTATACAAGAAACATCCCTCGCAGTTGAAACTGGTGCTGGTGGATCCGAAAAAAGTAGAATTGAGCCTGTATAGGGTCATTGAGAAACATTTTCTCGCCAAACTGCCTGGTGAGGAAGAATCGATCATCACCGATACAAAAAAAGTGGTGCATACGCTGAATGCGCTCTGCATCGAAATGGATAACCGTTATGATCTGCTGAAAGAAGCAGGCTGCCGCAATATCCGCGAGTACAACGAAAAATTCACGGCGCGTAAACTGAATCCTGAGAAAGGCCATCAGTATCTTCCTTTCATCGTGTTGGTGGTGGATGAGTTTGCCGACCTGATCATGACAGCGGGTAAAGAAGTTGAAATGCCGATCGCGCGTCTGGCACAACTGGCGCGGGCCATCGGTATCCACCTGATCATTGCCACGCAGCGGCCTTCCGTGAATATCATTACCGGAACCATTAAGGCCAATTTCCCGGCGCGTATTGCATTCAAAGTATCCAGTAAGATCGATAGCCGTACCATACTCGATACCGGTGGTGCGGAACAATTGATCGGCAAGGGTGATATGCTGGTAAGTTATAACGGGGAACTGACCCGTTTGCAGTGTGCATTCGTGGATACGCCGGAAGTGGAGCAGATCTGCGATTTCATCGGCGATCAGCGCGGGTATCCGCAGGCGTTCCTGCTGCCGGAATATGTGGACGAAAAAGACCTCGAAGGCAAGGATTTCGATGCCAGTGATCGCGATCCCTTGTTTGAAGACGCAGCCAGGCTGATCGTGCAAAGCCAGATGGGATCCACTTCGCTGATCCAGCGGCGTATGAAACTGGGCTATAACCGCGCCGGTCGCTTAATGGACCAGCTCGAAGCCGCAGGGGTGGTGGGCCCCAACCAGGGAAGCAAAGCGCGGGAAGTGCTGCTTCGGACAGATATGGAGTTGCAGGAATTCCTGGATTCTTTCGGGGCATGATTCTTTTAGCCGATCCTTAACACCCACAAACCGATAAGTTTTAAACTTCGTAGATCGTAAAAGGTCTCACAGACCGGTAAAACTTATATTTGAGCCCAATAATTGAACACTGATGAAGAAAGTATACGCTTGCCTGTTATTATTGCTTACATTAACCGGGGCCGTTTCCGCCCAGAGTGATCCTGCCGCAAAAAAAATACTCGATGCCGTGGGCGCCAAAGTAAAGGCGGCCAAAGGCGTTACCGCCACCTGCGTACTCACATCGCTTACCAGCAAAGGCAAAGCCAACGGCTCACAATCGCTTTCCCTGCAGATGAAAGGAGATAAATACTACCTGAAACAGGGCAAGACCGAGATCGTATGCGATGGCGCCAATGTATACCGCTTCGATGGAGAGAAGACCATCACCAAATCATCGGTGGAAGAAGGCAGTCAGACCCTAAGCCCTCAAAAACTGCTTGCCGGCAATTATGGTAAGGATTTTACCTATCGCCTCGTATCCTCCGCCGGCGCTTTCCATGAGATAGAACTTAAGCCGGTAGACAATCGCAAGAACTTTCAGCAGGTGAACCTGTTTATCGATAAAGCGAAGAATACATTTTCCAAAGCTAGGATCATCGACAAAAGCAACAACACTACCGAGTTGAAGATCGTGAACATGAACCTGAATGCAACGGTGT
>JAFBAN010000173.1 GCA_019247775.1 Chitinophagaceae bacterium
CCAGACTCCAGACTGGAGTTCATTGGTCATCGAGCTGCCTATACATTACAGCCCTACTCCTAACTCCTAACTCCTAACTCCAGACTGAATTAATTCCGCTCAAACCGTTGATTTTGCTAAATTTGCCGCCTTAATGGAACAGGCAAACTCAGAGTCAGGTTTATTAGGGCGGATCGATAAGGAACGATTGCCACACCACATTGCCATTATCATGGATGGAAATGGACGCTGGGCCCAGGAAAAAGGGCAGGAGCGGCTTTATGGCCATTACCAGGGGGTGGAAAGCGTCCGCAATATCGTGGAAGGCTGTGCCGAGCTTGGGATCCATTATCTCACACTTTACGCATTCAGCACTGAAAACTGGGACCGCCCGCAGCGGGAAGTGGAGGGGTTGATGACCCTGCTGGTAGACACCATCCGCAAGGAAGTGCCTACGCTCAACAAGAACAATATCCGTTTACACGTGATCGGCGACCTGGGTATGCTTCCTAAATTCGCGAGCGATGAATTGCAGGAGGCGCTGGATATGACCAGGGCCAATACCGGTCTGAACCTGGTAATGGCACTGAGTTACAGCAGCCGCTGGGAGCTCGTAAATGCCGTTAAAAATATCGGCCTGGACGTGAAAGCCGGCAAAGTAGACCCTTCAACGATCACACAGGATACTCTGCAGCAATACCTGACCACCAGCGAATTTCCCGATCCCGAACTGATGATCCGTACGAGCGGCGAATACCGCATCAGTAATTTCCTGCTTTATCAACTGGCATATGCCGAACTATATTTTACCAACACCCGCTGGCCCGATTTCCGGAAAGACAACCTGTACGAAGCCATTATCGACTTCCAGGCGCGCGAAAGGAGATTCGGCAAGACCGGTCAACAAATAGAGGAGGAAACCCAATTGGCATAGCTGATACACCCAGTTTTACCCCCTTCTGAGAGCGGTTGATTTAACAAAGACTTTTAATTATTCCCGTTAATTTGCCCCGCTTATACAACCTGAACCAGAATGCTGAAGGGGGGAGTCTCAGCCAGCAATATCAAACCGAAACGGATGCAGAAAGTGTACAAATTCTTAGTGTTGGCTTTAGTAACATCGCTCGTGAGTCTCCCGGCCAGGTCGCAGCAGACCGATACCACTGTAACCGATATCCATGTTGACCTCCTCAATCTTTTTAATCAGAAAGTTTCCCGCAAATACAAGGTAGCTGCCGTGAAGGTAACGGGCAACGTTAACTTCGATGAGAACCTGGTGCTCTCCATTGCCAATATCAATGTTGGCGATGAGATCTCTATTCCTGACGGTGATAATTTTTCCAAGGCGATCACCAAACTCTGGGGACAGAATTATTTCTCTAATGTAGAGATCTTCATCACCAAACTCGAGGGTAAAAACATCGATGTGGAGATCGCGGTAACGGAAAGGCCGCGTTTGTCGAAATTCTATTTCAGGAATATCCCGAAAGGCCAGGCCGAGGAACTATCGGGCAAAACAGGATTGATCCCCAACCGCGTGATCACCGAGAACATGAAGATCTCGGCGGTAGAAGCCATCAAGAAATTCTATGGTGAAAAAGGTTTCCGTGATACGCGGGTTACGATCGTGGAACGCAAAGACACCACTTTCGGCAATACCCTGGCGCTGGATTTCGTGATCGACAAAGGCCCGAAAGTTAAGATCAACAATATCAATTTCGGCGGCAATACCATCGAAGACACCAGGCTGAAAAAGCAGTTGAAAGATACCAAGGAGAAATCCAGGCTTACGCTGCATCCGGTGGAGGATAAGGCGATGATCGTATCCACCAAAAAATACAAGTTCCAGCAATACCTCGCCGACAAAGGATTCCTCTCGTACAGCAGAACAAAGCGTGTGCTCGATCCTTACCTGCGGCTTAAACTCAGTTCCGCAAAATTTGATGAGAAAAAATACGGGGATGATAAGGAGAAGCTGCTGGAATATTACAACTCACTTGGCTACCGCGATGCGGTTATCGAAAAAGATACCGTGTACCATACCAGCCGCGGCGATCTCAATATCGATCTGAGAGTAAACGAGGGCCATAAATATTACTTCGGCAATATCAGCTGGAGAGGCAATACCAAATATGCCGATTCGGTGCTTACCGCTATACTGGGTATCCGCAAAGGCGATGTATACAACCTCGCCATCCTGAACAAAAAACTCGGAAAAGATGCCGGCCCCGAAGGCGGCGATATCAGCGGACTTTACCAGGACGACGGATACTTGTTCTTCCGGACAGAACCAGTAGAAACTGCTGTGTATAACGATACGATCGATTACGAGATCCGGATCGTTGAGGGCCCGCAGGCTACGATCAAAAATGTACGGATCACGGGTAATGACCGTACCAAGGAATATGTGGTGCGCCGCGAATTGCGTACTATCCCCGGCGAAAAATTCCGTCGCTCCGACCTGGTGCGTTCGGTGCGTGAACTTTCGCAGCTGAACTATTTCAATCCTGAAAAAATAAATCCTGTTCCCATCCCCAACCCGGAAGACGGAACAGTGGATATCAATTACGGCCTTGAGGAGAAATCGAGCGATCAGCTTGAGCTTAGTGCGGGCTGGGGCGGATCTATCGGTCTTACGGGAACACTGGGTGTATCCTTCAACAACTTCTCCATCCGCAATATCTTTCACAAATCGGCCTGGGATCCTTTACCGATGGGTGATGGCCAGAAACTGAGCCTGCGGGTGCAGAGCAACGGTAAAGCATTCCGCTCCTATAACTTTTCGTTCACCGAACCTTGGCTGGGCGGCAAGAAAAGGAATGCGCTTACGCTGAGCATCTACAATACGAAATACGGACAGACCTACGACCCGCTTACCGGTCTGTATGATCCCAGCATTGCAGATACCAGGTATATTTCTACCACCGGCGCCACGGTAAGCCTTTCCAAGCAGTTGAAATGGCCGGATGACTTTTTCTCGCTCTCTGTAGGATTGAACTATACACGTTACAAGCTCAGCAACTACCTGATCGACCCTACCAACCTGCCGGGTTTTGAGAATGGCGTGGTGAACAACCTGAACTTCAGGATCGCACTGCAGCGTTCTTCTGTCGATAACCCTTTGTTTGCGCGCAGTGGTTCCACCTTCCTGCTGAGCCTTGCCGTTACGCCGCCATATTCGCTGATCGATAAAGGAATTCTCACTGCAGAAAATCCGTACAAATTCATCGAGTACCATAAATGGAGATTCAATGGCGAATGGTATGTGCCGTTGGGTAAACCGGTGGGTGAGGATCACAAGCAATTTGTGCTGAAAGCTTCTGCCAAATATGGTTTCCTCGGGAGGTTCAACCCGGCGCTGAAGATCTCTCCTTTCGAAAGGTTCCAGTTGGGTGATGCGGGTCTGAGCAACCAGTTTGCCTTATTGGGTTACGATATCATCGCACACCGAGGTTACCCGGTTTATGATAATTCCGATCCGCGTATCAATCCTGATAAGCAGACGGCAAGCCAGTATTTCACCATCTTCAACAAATACACCCTGGAAATGCGGTACCCGCTCAGTCTCAATCCAAGCAGCACCATCTATGCGCTCGGATTTTTTGAGGCGGCCAATGGCTGGTACTCGTTCAAAGATTATAATCCCTTCAAACTCAGGCGTTCGGTTGGTATCGGCATGCGTTTCTTCCTGCCGATGTTCGGCCTGCTCGGGTTTGATTATGGCATAGGATTGGATAGGTTGACGCCCGGAGGCTCTACCAAAGATGCGTCGAGGTTTACCTTTATGCTTGGTTTCGAGCCCGAATAAACTCAAACCTAAACCTACGTTTATGAAAAAGACATTCTTGCTCGCCCTCGCTTTCACAGCTGTTTGCTTTACCGTTAAGGCCCAGCGCTATGCGGTGATCGATACGAAATATATCCTTAACAAGATACCCGAGTATAAAGATGCCGACAGGAAACTCCAGCAGATCGGCGAACAGTGGCAGAAGGAAATAGATGATAAACAGGCACAGCTCGACAAAATGTATAAGAACTATGAGGCCGAGCAGTTTATGCTTACAGACGACCTGAAGAAGAAAAGAGAGGACGAACTGTTTACACGCGAAAAGGAGATCCGCGACCTGCAGAAACGCCGTTTCGGCTATGAGGGCGACCTGTTCAGGGAAAGGCAGCGACTCGTGAAACCCGTGCAGGACAAGGTTTACAACGCTGTGCAGAAGCTGGCCGTGGCCCGCTCTTATGATTTCATACTGGATAAAAGTGAAGGAATTACCATTATATTTGCCGACCCCAAACTGGACAAGAGCGATGATGTGCTGAAGGAAATGGGGATTAAATAAACAGAAAACAATCCATTTATAAACTCTCAACTACAATGAAGAAATTATTATTTGTGTGTGTGGTACTTGCTGCCAGCTTTTTGACTGCAAACACCGCCAGTGCCCAAACCAAGATCGGGTATTTCGATGAGGAATCAGTGCTGGGCGCTATCCCGGGAATTGGCAAAGTAGATTCCCTGATGCAGATCTTTGTGAACGATTCTATCGGCGGCGAATACAACTACCGCATTGGTGAATACCAGCGTGCAGACAGCACTTTCAAGAAGGATTCGATCAACCTGAAAGGCAAAGCCCTCGAACTGGCTGTAAGGGACCTGAACCAGAAAAGAGCGATCCTCGTTAACTGGCAGCAATATGCCACGCAAATGCGCGATGCGAAACTGGAGCAGCTGTTGAATCCTTACCGCAGCAGGATTGCAGAAGCCCTCAAGCAGGTAGTTGCTGAAAACAAATACACACTTGTAATAAACCAGTCGGCTTTGTCTACGCTTATCCAACCCCCTATATCGGATAACCTGTCGATCAGGGTGGCTATGAAAATGAAATTGCCTTTACCGAAAGAGATCGAAGACGCCTTCAGGGCCGCAACCGGTGGTGGCGGAACAACAGCGCCAAAGAAATAACCGCGATTTCCGAATAAATGATATTGAGAACCCTGTGCCAGTCGCAGGGTTCTTATTTTTGTATCTATGCAGGCAAAATCCCCGATCGGCGTATTTGACAGCGGCTATGGCGGCCTCACGGTGCTGAAAGAGATCGTGCATACACTGCCGCAGTACGATTATATCTATCTAGGCGACAATGCGCGCGCGCCCTACGGTCCGCGTTCATTCGAGACGGTGTACCATTATACGCTCGAATGCGTGCAGTGGTTTTTCAGGCAGGGCTGTGAGCTGGTTGTGCTTGCCTGCAATACCGCCTCGGCAAAAGCCCTGCGTACGATCCAGCAGAAAGACCTGGCGAAGATCGATCCCGACAAACGGGTATTGGGCGTGATCAGGCCCACCACGGAGATCATCGGTCAATATTCCAGAACAGGCGAAGTAGGCATTCTCGGCACCAGCGGAACGGTGATCAGTGAAAGCTACCCGATAGAGATCGCAAAATTCTTCCCGCAGATCAAAGTGTACCAGGAAGCCTGCCCCATGTGGGTGCCGCTGGTGGAGAACAACGAATACGATAAGCCGGGCGCGGATTATTTTATCAGTCAGCATCTCGATGCACTGATGGCGCGTTCGGAAAAAATAGATACCGTACTGCTGGCCTGTACGCATTATCCCTTGCTGATAGGTAAGATCCGGCAGCGGCTGCCACAACAGATCAGCATTGTATCGCAGGGCGAGATCGTGGCCGCCAGCCTCGCCGGATATCTGCAGCGGCACCCGCAGATGAAGGCGAAACTGAGCCGCAACCAGACCCTGAAATTCTGCACCACCGATGATGCGTCAGACTTCGATGCACATGCCAGTATTTTCTTCGGTGCTGCGGTGCAGTCGCAGCATATAGAACTGGAGGACCAGGGCTGAAGCGAGGAAGCCTGTGATGGTCGTAGCAGCATTGGTACGACCCGCCAAACTTTCGAAGTGCGTTGGGGGGCTGAAGCCCCATTCTAAGAGCGAGGCCTGATCCCCAACCTGAAGGCTGGGGTTAATGTGCAGTTGATCTGGAAGCTCCACTAACCCCAGCCTTCAGGCTGGGGGTTGAGGAATCTTGGTTTCCCGGGCTTTAGCCCCGACAGGGGTTCACAAATCGTTAAGAATCAACCACACCCTGGCGCCGGGCCGAAAAAGTCCGGTTTTTTCAACGCTCCAATCCTGCTTTTCCCTACCTTTGCCGTCCTTTCACAGGCAGCAGTATGGTGACTGCGGCATTGAAAAGAAACATCATTCCGGGTTAGTAAAAAACAAGATCAATGAAACGTACATTCCAACCACATAAGCGTCGCCGCAAAACCGTTCATGGTTTCCGCAAGCGTATGCAAACTGCCAATGGCCGCAAAGTACTGGCCAGCCGCAGGGCGAAAGGCCGCAAGAAACTGACCGTTTCGAGCGAGAAAGGACTGAAGTAATACCACCTCCAGCCCTCTTTGAGGGCTTAAGGAAAAATATAGCCTCATCGAAATGATGAGGCTTTTTTAGTTTAGCAGGATAATGGCCGACCGATCATACAGTAAAAAAGAAAAACTCAAAAGCCGCAAGCGGTTAGGTGAGCTGTTTGCGACAGGCCGCTCGTTCTCTATATTTCCGGTAAAAGTTTTTTTTACCGCCACGGAAATGCAGGAAAAGGGATCGGTACAGGCCGGAGTAGGCGTAAGCGCGCGCAATTTCAAAAAAGCGGTTGACCGTAACCGGATCAAGCGGTTATTGCGCGAATGTTATCGGCTGAATAAAACAGCGCTGACGGAAGCAGCCGCGGCAAAGCATAAGGCACTCGGCGTATTTTTTTTATACGTGGGGAAAGACTTACCTGAATATCCGGCGCTTACCGAAAAAATGATCGCAGCACTTAACAGGCTTACCGATGAACTCAACCGATAATCAGACAGATAATAACAAGCCCGGGTTCTTCAAATGGATATTGATCATACTATCCTATCCGTTCATCCTGCTCATCAAAATATACCAGTACATCATTTCGCCGGTGATCGGTCCGAAATGCCGGTTCACGCCTACCTGTTCGCATTACGCAACAGAAGCTCTGCAGAAACACGGATTGTTGAAAGGAGGCTGGTTAACGGTAAAACGCATCAGCCGCTGCAGACCGGGCGGAGGGCATGGGTATGATCCGGTGCCTTGAAGGATTAGTAATGGTACAGTTTGAATATTGGTGTCAGGGTTACCGCCAAGACGCCAAGACGCAAGGCGGTTGTCATCGCGAGTTTCCTTGGCGTTGCTTTGCGACTCAGCGTCTTCGCGGTTAAATTCAAACTGTACCGTACCAAGGATTTTGGAATTGGAAATAGGGAATTGAAATAATTAGATTCAGCAATTTCGAATTTCCCAATTCCAAAATCCCTAAATTTTCTTCCCTACAGTCAGCGCCTCCATCTTCGCCACCATATCGCGGATCTCCTTGATGCTGTAGAAGCGGTATACTTCCGGGTCTTTGCCGTTCACTTTTTCGGCTGAGGTCATCTGGTGATAAGGACCTACGATCTGTGCGTCGAGATTGCCGGTGATGCGGGTGGCATATTTGGGAAGAATAAAGAAATTCTTATTTGCCTCGCTTACATTTTTTCCTTCCATCAGCTGGTGTAAGGAATCTATACGGTGCTTCAGGTTTTCCTGGCTGATGCTGGTATTAGCCTTTGCAGGGTCTGCATATTTCTGGAAACTGCCGATAATGGTGTCGTTCATCACATTAACGATGTACACCCCATTCTCTTTGATCTGAACAGTGGCTTCACCTGCCGGCGTATTCAGTTTGAATGTATGTTCTCCGCCGCCCAACACGAACATCTTCTCATTCCTTCCGGCGCCTTCTTTGCCGGTAATGATCTTCGTGTCTGTATTGATATCAGCTTCGCCCTTGCTCATAACGATTACTTTCTTGGCGCTGTCGTTGCACGAGGCAAGGAGGCTGATGACTGTGAGAAGCGCGAACAGTTTTTTCATGGAAGTGGGTAGAGGGAGTTAAAGTGGTTAAAGTAGGTAAAGTGGTTAAAATAGTAAAGGGTTAAAGCAGGTAAACTGGTCAGGCCGTAATGCTAAATTACTTTTTTTAACCACTTAACCTATTTTAACCCTTCTAACCCTTCTAACCCTTTTAACCTCACTTGGCCCCGAACCGCTCCGCCACTTTATTCCAGTTTACCACATTCCAGAAAGCGGCCAGGTAATCGGCGCGGCGGTTCTGGTATTTGAGATAATAAGCGTGTTCCCATACATCGGCGCCGAGGATGGGTTTGCCTTTCACGTCAGCCACATCCATCAGCGGGTTGTCCTGGTTTGGCGTTGAACTTACTTCGAGCTTGCCGTCTTTCACGATCAGCCAGGCCCAGCCGCTTCCGAAACGGGTCATCCCGGCCTGCGCAAATTTTTCCTTGAATGCATCGAATGAACCGAAGGCGGCATTGATCGCATCGGCCAGTGCACCCGAAGGTGCGCCGCCTGCATTGGGGGCCAGACTTTCCCAGAAAAATGTATGGTTCCAGTGACCGCCGCCGTTATTGCGTACCGCCGGACTGATCGTTCCGGCAGCAGCTACCAGTTCTTCCAGTGATTTGCCTTCATTGGGTGTTCCGGCAACTGCTTTGTTCAGATTGTCTACATAAGCCTGGTGATGTTTGCCATGGTGGATCTGCATGGTAGTGGCATCGATATGCGGTTCGAGTGCATCGTGTGCGTAAGGCAGGGGTGCAAGTGTGAATGACATGATGGGTGATTTTTGATGTTTGAAAGAGAGCTTCGGCCGTCAGTCTTTAACTGTTGGCAGAGAACAAATTTACGGAGCCTGGCAGAGGAATCGGTACATTAAAATGATTTCTTTCTTAAATCGAAAGCTGGGTATGGAGGGGTATTTTTACCGCAAGGACGCTAAGACGCCAGGATTCGCAAAGGTGACATACGCCATTCCGTGGCGTATCATCGTGCCATGCGCGCAGTCACAATTCAAACCAGACTATGCATTTTGGCGCCTTTTACCATGATGGTTTTGATAATGCCGGTAGCCTCCATATGGTTCTTAACGGCAACGGCATACCAGCCGACAGAACCCGAAAATTTTGTTTTCTGCTGCCTGAAGCATTTATTCACCTCGTCGGTCAGCTGCGTAAATGTGAGGCCATTCTTTTTTCCTTTAAGCGCATGGTAAATGGCTTTTTCGAAAAGCGCATAGGTGTCCATTGCAATGGCCGGCGCCTGTTTTCCTTCGGGGTGGATGCACTGGATTTTAGCAGCCTGTTTCATGATTATCGTTTTGCTTTAAAAAAAGATTTCATCAGGAACGAACATTCATCCTGCAAGACGCCGGTTACCAGCTGGGTTTTCGGATGGAACGGCCAGTTATCGCGGGTGATATGCCGATAGCCGTTTTTCTCGTCGGGGGCACCGTATACGATACGGCCGATCTTGCCCCAGTACATGGCCCCGCAGCACATGAGACAGGGCTCCACGGTAACATACAGGCTCGCCTCGGGCAGGTATTTGGCCCCCAGATGATTGAAGGCGGAAGTAAGCGCCAGGATCTCTGCATGCGCTGTGGAATCATTCAGCAATTCTACCTGATTATGCCCGCGTGCGATGATCCTGTTGTCCATTACCACCACCGCGCCCACCGGCACTTCATCCAGTTCAAAAGCGACCTGCGCCTCGAGAAGAGCTTTGCGCATAAAAAAAATATCATCCATAGATAAGTCTGGAGTTAGGAGTTAGGAGTTAGGAGTTTGAGTTGAGAGTATGATTTTATGTACTCCAGACTCCTAACTCCAGACTCCAGACTCATTTCTTGTATTTCCAATGTCTTTGCTTTCCTTCCGCCATCCATTCTACCGCGGTTTCCATTCTCCTGTTGCGGGTTTCCTCGGCTTTGGCGTCTACGATCCATTCTATATAGTCCCTTTTGGCAGACGGGCTGAACTTCGTGTAAGTATCGAATGCTGTTTTATTTTTCTTGATGGCTTTCAGGAAATAATCGGGGATCACCAGTTCCTTTTTTTCTTTGGGAATGCGGGCGGGCAGTTTTACCCCGTCGTCATTGAGTTTTTTGGCCTGTTTGATGAACCCGAGTATGATCTTATCCGAAGGGAGGTCTTTGATGTCTGTGATTCGTCCAAGGCAGCCGATCGTGCGCTGCTCATTTTTTTCAGAAAGGATCCCTTTCGGGTCGTTCAGCAATGCTGTTTTCCAGAAACCAAATACACAGTGCGCTTTAAATGCCGCAATACTGCAGAACGGACCTTTGTAATCAAAGGAAGGAAATCCCCATTTGATGGTCTCTTCCAGTTCAGGGCAACCCTGGTGCACCAGTTTGCGCAGGTGCTTCAGGATGGGTTGCGCAAAAGGCGCGGCTTTGGCGATATACGCATCGATGCGTGGATCCGGCTTGGCCATGGCGGCTGATTTAGGATCAAGGTATAAAAAAATAACCCTTGCGGCTTCTTGAAAATTGCGGAAGGCAAGGGCGGGAAAAGCTGTTAGCCTTTAGCGATTAGCCGGTAGCAGGAGTAAATACAAATTATCCTGGCTAAAAGCTAATCGCTGGCAGCTAACCGCTGTCTTACAATTGTTTTACCATAATATTCTTATACCACACTTCATTCCCATGATCCTGCAGGGCGAAATGGCCTTTGAAAATGGTGGCGAATGCGGGCCATTGCTTGAATTTACTACCGGCGATCATCTGCTTCCAGTTATCATCGCCATAGTTGGTGGTTAGAACACTCACTCCGTTGAGGATGAATTCCAGTTTTCCTTTGTTGCTGATGATCTCTGCATGGTTCCATTCACCGGGGCCGGCTGCCACGCCTTCCTTTCCTGCGATCAGATCATACAAATTGCCTGCACGGTGTTTGATGATCTTGCCATCGGGGTGACCTTCATTGTCCAGCACCTGCATTTCGGGCCCGGTATGATAGGTTTGCTTGAATTTGGCAGTATCTTCCTGTACCCAGAAGATCAGACCGCTGTTACCATTCTTCGCGATCTTCCAGTCGTATTTGAGATCGAAATTCTCGAACTCGCCATCCGTTACCAGATCATTTGAAATGGTCTCCCGGCCTTTTTCTTTCAGTTGTGGATTGAAATAGATCGCCCCGTCGCTTACTGTCCATGCAGAAGTCGGCGCCTTCCGGCCGTAGGTATGCCAGCCGTTCAGGGTCTTGCCATCGAACAAAGACATCCAGTTTGTCTGTGGGGCCGTTGATGCAGCTGCGGGACTGTTGTTGCCGCCTGTTGAAGTTCGCGCAGTGCTGCAGGCGATAAGACCCAGCGTGGCGATCGCGATCGTCGATACTATTCGCATAGTTGATTATTTCTTGAGTAAGAGAATGTATTTGACCATCTGTTTGGCATCCGCTTCGGTGAGCGTAGCGTGCGGCGTCATGGGAATAGTACCCCAAACACCCTGTCCGCCTTTGATGATCTTGCCGGCAAGCATGGTAATATTCTCGTCGGTGTTGGCATATTTAGCTGCTACATCTTTATAAGCCGGACCGGTAAGTTTCTCACTCACTTTATGGCAGGTAAGGCAGTCCGATTTTGCGATCAGTTCCAGCCCTTTCTGGTAATCAGGATTCGAACTCATGTCGCTCGCTGCGGGCGCTGCAGCAGGGGCGGTGGCGGCAGTATCTTTCTTGTCTGTTGATGGCTTGTCGTTGCTGCAGGCTGAAACAATGGCCAGCAAGGCAACGGCTACATAGTACTTTTTCAAAATGTGCTTTTTATAGAATTAGGAATAATTTCTGATTTCCAATTTCCGATTCACCATTCACGTTTCTCAAGTGAAGTTATTGATCAATTCCTAAAATCCGCCGGTTAAAATTCTCATCAGATCCTGTTCCGGCAAAATCGTCGAATGCTTTTTCGGTTACTTTAATGATGTGTTTTTTGATAAAGGGTGCGCCTTCTGCCGCCCCTGTCGCCGCCTCTTTGATCGCACATTCCCATTCCATCACGGCCCATCCCTTATAATTGTAAGCGGCCAGTTTGCTGAAGATGGATCCGAAATCGACCTGTCCATCCCCCAGCGAACGGAAACGTCCGGCCCGGTTAACCCAGTTCTGGTAACCCCCATAAACACCCTGTTTGCCTGTGGGGTTGAATTCGGCATCCTTTACATGGAACATCCGGATCCGTTCATGATAATGGTCGATATAAGACAGGTAATCCAGGCATTGCAGCACAAAATGCGAGGGATCATATAAAAGACAGGCCCGTTTATGGCCGTTCAGCTTTTCGAGGAACATTTCATAGGTCACGCCATCATGCAGGTCTTCGCCGGGATGGATCTCGTAGCAAAGGTCCACGCCGCATTCATCGAAACTGTTCAGGATCGGCAGCCAGCGTTTGGCTAGCTCGGTAAAACCGGTTTCCACCAATCCCGCCGGGCGTTGCGGCCAGGGATATACCGTATGCCATAGCAGCGCTCCGCTGAAAGTTGCATGCGCATCCAGCCCCAGGTTCTGCGAAGCTTTCGCTGCATATTTCAGCTGCTGCACGGCCCATTCGGTGCGGGCTTTGGCATTATTGCGCACGCTTTCCGGCGCAAACCCATCGAACAGGGCATCATAGGCGGGATGAACCGCCACCAGCTGACCCTGCAGGTGCGTAGACAGTTCGGTGATCTGCAGTCCGGCGGCGTTCACGATGCCTTTGATCTCATCGGCATAAGTCTTGCTTTCGGCTGCGCGCTGGAGGTCTATGCAGCGGCTGTCCCAGGTAGGGATCTGCACGCCCACAAAACCCAGCGAAGCTGCCCATTTACAGATATTCCCCAGCGAATTGAATGGCGCGGCATCACCCATGAACTGTGCGAGAAAAATGCCGGGGCCTTTTATTGTTGTCATGTTTCTTGGTTTAGAAGATCGTGAATGGTGAATGGTGAATTGTGAATGGTCAATTGTGAGGCGTGAATCGTGAAGGGTCCATGGTCCATAGTCCATAGCGCCATGGACTATGGACTATGGACCATCGACCCGAAAATAGTCAGGCCGGCTTTTTTTCAAACCCCGTTCACCATTCACCCTCACACCCTATATTCTGTCCATTTTTCTGCCGATGCCGAAGAGGCCACTACGTTATCTATGAACGCCATGCCGCGCACACCCTCATCCACGGTGGGGAAGTCCTGCATCTGTTCCGTTGCGGTCCTGCCTTCGAGCTTTGCGGAAAGGCTTAGCGCGAAATTGCGGTAGATATTGCCGAATGCTTCGAGGTAGCCTTCCGGATGGCCGCCGGGGGTGCGGCAATTATGGGTGGCATAATCGGATAGTCTGCCTTTATAATTACCGCCGGCCCTCAGCACCTGCATCGGTTGATCCAGCCATTTTACGAGTAAGGTATTGGGTTCGTGCTGTGCCCATTCAAGTCCGCCTTTTTCGCCGTAGATGCGGAGCTTCAACGCATTTTCTTCGCCGGCAGCTACCTGCGAAGCCATCAATACGCCTTTGGCGCCGTTATTGAATTTGAGAAGCACATTGCCATCGTCGTCCAATGCACGGCCCTCTACCATAATACTGAGATCGGCGCAGAGATGGGTGATCTCGAGACCGCTTACATATTCGGCCAGGTGTGCGGCATGGGTGCCGATATCGCCCATGCAGCCGCTTTTGCCTGAGCGTTTCGGATCGGTGCGCCAGGCGGCCTGTTTATTGCCTTCACGCTCGCTCAGCTGGCTGAGCCAGCCCTGCGGATATTCTACCCATACCTTGCGGATCTTGCCGAGAGCGCCATCCTTTACCATTGCTTTGGCCTGCTTTACCATCGGGTAACCTGAATAAGTATGGGTGAGGCCGAGCAACAGGCCGGTTTCTTTTACTTTTTGCTGCAATTGTTTCGCTTCATCCAGGGTAAAGGTCATGGGCTTTTCGATCATCACATGAAAGCCATGCTCCAGTGCAGCCATTGCCGGTGCAAAATGCGCGAAATTGGGAGTGACGATCGTTACGAAGTCGATGCGCTTGTCGGCAGGCATCCTGCTTTCTTTTTCCATCATCTCTTCATAGGTGAGATAGGTACGTTCCGGCGGCAGGAATAACATCTCACCCGATTCTTTCGCGATATCGGGATTGATGCTGAGTGCGCCGCAGCATAGTTCTATCAGCCCATCCATATTGGCCGCGATGCGATGAATAGCGCCGATGAAAGCATCTTTTCCGCCGCCAACCATACCCATTCTTAGTTTGCGATTCATTATTATACTTTTTTGATAATTTCCAATGAAATTTTGCTGGTATTGCGTCGTACTGACGCAATTGCTGTAAAGCTTGTAAAAAAAAACGTTGCCCGCCAAATTTTATCAATCCGGTTTTAAAAATAAAAAATTACATTTAACAACCGATTGCTTTCTTATTAACCCAAATGCCATACTAACCTTATGCAAACCACTCCCCAACGCAACCAACTGTTTGTAGCGAGCTGTTTAGCTTTATTGGTCACTTCACTTTCTTTTGGTATCCGGGCAGGTATTCTAGGAAGGCTTGGCGTTGAGTTCGGCCTCAATGCCGCACAGCTTGGAACCATTGCTGCTACTGCATTCTGGGGTTTCCCGCTTGCCGTGGTGATCGGGGGTTTCGTGGTGGATGTTATCGGCATGAAGCGTTTGCTGATCATTGCTTTTTTGTTTCACCTGGCAGGCATCGTGCTTACCATCTTTGCCGGCGGCTATTGGTCGCTGTTCATTTCAACACTGCTGATCGGCATTGCCAACGGTACCGTTGAAGCAGCCTGCAACCCGTTGGTGGCAACGATCTATTCGGATAACAAGACTACCAAGCTGAACCATTTCCATTTATGGTTTCCGGGAGGTATCGTGATAGGGACTTTGATCGTGTACTTTTTAGACAAAGCAGGCATTGGCTGGCAGGTGCAGGTGGGCCTGATGCTGATCCCTACGCTGTTGTATGGGCTGCTGTTCAGCAAACTCAGTTTCCCGGTAACGGAAAGGGTGGCCAGCGGCGTAAGCACGGGGGAGATGTACCGTTCATTGCTCAATCCCTTGTTCCTGATCATGATCATCCTGATGTTTGGCACCGCCATCACTGAGCTGTTCACCGGGCAATGGATAGATGTGCTGCTGAAAAATGTATCCGACAATGCCATCCTGTTGCTGACGATCGAAACCGGCATCATGGTGATCGGCCGCGGTTTTGCAGGGCCCGTAGTGCACCGCCTTTCGCCTACCGGCGTGCTGGTGATCTCGGCGATCCTGTCGGCCGTTGGTCTTTACCTGCTCGGTCACAGTTCCGGCAATATGTTATTTGTTGGTGCCATCATTTTCGGCATGGGGGTTTGTTATTTCTGGCCTACCATGCTTGGTTTCGTATCGGAGAACCTGCCCAAGACCGGCGCTGTTGGACTGAACCTGATGGGCGGGGCAGGTATGTTTGCCGTATCGGTTTATACGATCTTTATGGGAGGCTATTACGATAAACTGGTGGCCGATAAAATGCCTGCAGGCGATACATCGGAAGCGGCAGTGGCGGCGGCAAAAAAGGCGGCAGGCCCCGAAGTGCTTAATGCCACCCTGATCATACCCATCATACTCACAGTTGCATTTGCCATACTGCTGTTCTATATGAAAAGCAAAAAAAATACGAATTCAACGAAAGCGGCCATGGCATAAACGAATAACGGGTACATTTATAGCAAGTAATTATGACTGATCGTTCCAACAGGCGGCGCGTTATCAAAAATATCCTGGCCGGTTCTGCCGCCCTGGCTGCCGGCACCGCTTTACCCGCGTTTAAACCCGACGAAAAAAAGCCCTTCATGCTCAAAGGCAATATCCAACACTCGGTTTGCCGCTGGTGTTATGGCAGCGTACCGCTCGATGAACTCTGCGCATTCGCTGTTGAGATCGGTTTGAAGGGGATAGACTTGGTAGGCCCCAAAGACTGGGATACGCTCAAAAAATACAACCTGATCTCCACCATGTGCAATGGCGCCGAACTTGGGCTCACCAAGGGCTGGAACGATAAGCAATACCATGCTGCGCTCATCAAGAACTACATGGAGCATATCGACCTGGTGGCTGCCGCAGGTTTTAAGAACCTGTTCTGCGCCAGCGGTAACAGAAATGGCATGGATGATGAAACAGGATTGAAGAACTGCGAAGAAGGGCTGAAGCAGATCATCGGCTATGCAGAAAAAAAAGGCGTGATCCTCCAGATGGAACTGCTCAACAGCAAGGTGGATCACAAGGATTATATGTGCGACAGAACGCATTGGGGTGTAGAGCTGTGCAAGCGCATCGCTTCACCCAATTTCAAATTGCTGTACGATATCTATCATATGCAGATCGATGAAGGCGATGTGATCCGCACCATCCGGGATTACAATACCTATATCGGACATTATCATACCGGCGGGGTGCCGGGCAGGCACGAGATCGACGAAACGCAGGAACTGTATTACCCCGCCATCATGAAAGCGATACTGGCCACCGGATTCAACGATTATGTAGCGCAGGAGTTCATCCCCGCCGCACCAGATAAGCTGGCATCGTTGAAAAAGGCGGTGACGATATGCGATGTATAGAGTAAGTCTGGAGTTGGGAGTTAGGAGTCTGGAGTAGGGGAAAAATACTCCAGACTCCTAACTCCAGACTCCAGACTATGAGCAAAGCGAATAGCTAACCAACCATAAAAACGAAGAATCATGTCTGACCAAACCTACGACGCGATTGTTGTCGGCTCGGGTATCAGTGGCGGCTGGGCTGCCAAGGAGCTTACGGAAAAAGGGCTCAAAGTACTGATGCTGGAGCGTGGACGCAATATCGAGCACGTGAAAGATTATGTGAATGCGAACAAGGAAGCCTGGGACTACCCGCACCGTGGCCGGCGCACGCAGCAGATGATCAACGATTATCCCGTGCTGAAACGCGATTATCCGCTGAATGAGACCAATCTCGATTACTGGGTGAATGAAAAGGAGAGTCCGTATACCGAAGTGAAGCGCTACGACTGGTTCCGCGGTTATCATGTGGGCGGCCGTTCACTGATGTGGGGCCGGCAGAGCTATCGCTGGAGCGATCTGGACTTCGAGGCCAATGCCAAGGACGGGATCGCCATCGACTGGCCGGTACGTTATAAGGAGATCGAACCCTGGTACGACTACGTTGAAAAATTCGCCGGCATCAGCGGCAACAGGGATGGACTGACACAGTTGCCCGACGGGCAATTCCTTCCGCCGATGGATCTTAACTGCGTGGAGAAAGATGCCGCCACGCGATTGAAAGCCTATTACAAAGGAGCGCGATCGCTGATCATCGGCCGCACGGCCAATATCACCGTGGCCCATGAGGGCCGCACAGCCTGCCAGTTCAGAAACAAATGCTGGCTCGGTTGTCCGTTCGGCGCCTATTTCAGCACACAGTCGTCTACCCTGCCTGCGGCGATGAAGACCGGCAAGCTCACGCTCCGTCCATGGTCCATCGTAACAAAAATATTGTACGATAAAGACAAGAAAAGGGCCACCGGTGTAGAAGTGCTGGACGCGGAAACAAACAAGACCTATACCTACAACGCAAAGATCGTTTTCCTTAATGCCTCTACTTTCAACTCTGCCTGGATACTGATGAACTCGGCCACGGATGTGTGGCCAGACGGTTTGGGCAGCAGCAGTGGTGAGTTAGGACATAATATCATGGACCACCACCTGGGCGTAGGCGCCGGCGGAACGATCGATGGGTACGAAGACAAATATTATTTCGGACGTCGCGCCAACGGTTTCTATATTCCGAGATACCGCAACCTGTTCGGCGATAAGCGCGACTACCTGCGTGGTTTCGGCTACCAGGGCGGCGCAAGCCGCGGAGGCTGGAGCCGGGATATTGCCGAAATGAGTATCGGTGGTGAGTTCAAAGACGCGCTGACCGAACCAGGCGGCTGGTCTATCGGCATGGGCGGCTTCGGCGAGATTCTGCCGGATCACAGCAATAAAGTGACGCTGGATAAAACCAAAAAAGATAAATGGGGACTGAATGTACTTTCCTTCGACGCAGAGTTGAAAGACAATGAGAAGAAGATGCGGAAGGACATGCAGGCGGATGCGGAGGAAATGCTTACTGCCATCGGCGCCAAGAATGTGAAAGGCTACGAAGGCAATGGCGTTCATGGCCGCGGCATTCACGAAATGGGCGCCGCACGTATGGGAGCCGATCCGAAATCGTCGGTGGTGAACAAGAACAACCAGGTATGGGATGCGCCGAATGTGTTTGTTACAGACGGTTCATTCATGACCTCGGCCGCATGCGTCAATCCATCGCTCACCTATATGGCTTTTACTGCACGGGCAGTAGACTTTGCGGTGAACGAGCTGAAAAAACAGAACTTATAATCATCGTGAATGGTGAATTGTGAATGGTGAATAAAGCCATTGACCATTGACCATTCACCATTCACCACTCACAAAAATAAAACCATGAATAGAAGAGAAGCCCTTTCCAGCGTAGCCCTGCTCCTGGGGGGAACCATTATCGGTGCGGAGGCATTTCTTTCGGGTTGTAAGACCAAGACCGATGCCGGTACCAGTTTTACCGCCAGCGATGTTAGTTTACTCGATGAAGTGGCGGAAACCATCCTCCCTGCCACCAGCACACCCGGCGCGAAAGCCGCCAAAGTAGGTGAGTTCATGACGGTGATCGTTCGCGATTGTTATGAGCCAAAAGATCAGCAGGTGTTTATGGAAGGCATGAAGAAATTAGAGGATTCCAGCAAAAAAGTCAACGGTAAATCCTTCATGGAAAGCACGCCCGAACAACGCCACGCCTTACTCGTGGCACTGGACGGCGAACAGAAAGCTTACCAGAAAGACAAAAAGAAAGACGACCCCAACCATTATTTCCGCATGATGAAAGAATTGACCCTCTGGGGCTATTTCACTTCGGAAGTAGGCGCTACCAAGGCATTGCGCTATGTAGCGGTGCCGGGCAAGTACGAAGGATGTATCCCGTACAAGAAGGGCGACAAAGCGTGGGCTACCTAAGGAGTTTGTAGTTTGTGATCTGTGGTCTGTTGTTTGGGTCGATAGTCCATGGTCCATAGTGATGACGGCGTTGTAACGCAACCGCTATGGACTATTGACCATGGACCACCAGCAACCACGAACTGCGAACAACCACAGACCACAGACTACAGACAACAAACTTTAATAGAACTTCAACACAATTCCTATGTCAACAAACAGAAGAGATTTTCTCCGTACGGGTACTTTTGCGGCTTTGGGGCTGAGTTTGCCGTTCAGGGGTGAGTCGTCCATTTTTGCGCCTAAAGCTTTGAACAGTTTCGGTATCCAGTTATGGACGGTAAAGGAAGACATGGCTGCGAATGCGAAAGATACCCTGCGAAAGATCGCCAGCTACGGGTATAAACAGATCGAAAGTTTTGAAGGACGTGATGGCATGTTCTGGGGAATGGGCCATAAGGAGTTCAAGAAGTATATGGACCAGCTGCACATGACCATTATCTCTTCGCACTGCGATATCACCAAAGACTTTGAAAAAAAGGCAGCCGAAGCCAGCGAGATCGGGATGAAATACCTGATCTGTCCCTACAAAGGCCCGCAGAAATCGATCGATAATTTCAAGCAATTCGCGGATGATTTCAATAAAGCCGGAGAGATCTGCAAGAAGAACGGGATACGGTTCGCGTATCACAACCATGACTACTCGTTCAAACCGGTAGATGGCCATGTTCCGCAGGATGTGATGATGCAGAATACAGACAAGAACCTGGTTGATTTCGAAATGGATATTTACTGGGTGGTGGCTGCAGGCGAAGATCCCGAAAAATGGTTCAGGAAATATCCGGGACGGTTCAAGCTTTGTCACGTGAAAGACCTGGCAAAAACAGACAAAGGCCATGAGTCCGTTCAGCTTGGCAAGGGAACGATCAACTTTAAAAAGATACTGAAGACGGGAACAGCCAATGGCCTGAAATATTATATCGTTGAGCAGGAGGCATTCACCGGTTCAAATCCATTGGAGAGTGCGGCCGCCGATGCAAAATATATGAAGAGGCTGGTGATTTGAGTTTCTTTGCGGCCTTCCTCGAGCTTTGCGGACTTTGCGATACCGCGCAGTTGCGATTTTTGTAACGCAGAGGACGCAAAGGAGCGCAGGGAACGCAGAGGAGATTTCGGATAACATTAAAAAGCAAAGGAGAACGGTCGTTCTCCTTTTTTTATGCAGTGATATTATTGATCCGTTATTACACCCCAAGACTATAACCATCCCGGTAAGTGCGTTTTACGAACTGGTTGGCTTCATCGAAATTGGTGATGCGCATGTTCGGGCCGTCCCAGAGCAGTTTGATATTGCGGCCCGGATAAACATCGATCTCGCGGCCGCGACCATCTTTGCCTTTTCGGCTCACATTGTAACTGCGTATCGCGAGATTGCCCATGAGTACGCTTTCGGTCAGTGGTCCTGCGATATCGAAATTGGAGCTCAGGTTCTTTGCTTCGGGAGATCCATATCCTGCAATGGCGCCTCTTACCCATGCGGCGTAATGGCCATTGTCTCCATTAGGAACGCGTTCCACTGTTTTCGGCACAACTACTTCTTTGCTTCGTGAAGTGGGGAGCAGTTGCGGATACATGCCATAGGTGCCGCACATCATCTTCCCTTTTGTTCCGATAAACAGCGTACCGTTACCGCCATCACCCATTTGTTCATTGGCGCCGAGTTCTTCGGGGCGGTCTGGTTGTATACCTCCATCCATCCAGTGCAGTTTCACATCAGGCTTGCCGTTCATGCCTTTGAATGTAAGTGTGATAGAAGAAGATATCGGGCCTGAATCGGGATAAACGCCACGCGTCCAGTTCTCGATATACGGTGTGGCAACACTGCATTCGGCAGAAACCGGATAACCCAGTCCCAGCACGGCAAAAGCAGGCGCCATAATATGACAGGCCATATCGCCCAGGGCGCCGGTGCCGTAATCCCACCAACCGCGCCAGTTGAACGGAACCAGTTTTTCTACATAATCGCGGTAAGGCGCAGTGCCGAGCCATAAATTCCAATCGAGCTCTGCAGGCACCGGGGGTTTGTCTTTCGACCAGGGAATTCCCTGCGGCCATACGGGTCTGTCGGTATAAGCCCATATTGTATGAACATCACCGATGGTGCCGGCATTGTACCAGTCCTGCAACTGCCGCACTCCATCACCCGAAGCGCCCTGGTTACCCATTTGTGTTACTACTTTGTAACGATGGGCGGCCTGGGTAAGCATGCGGGCCTCGTAGATATCGTGGGTCAAAGGTTTCTGAACATAGACGTGTTTACCAAGTTGCATCGCTGCCATGGCGATAACGGCGTGCATATGATCGGGGGTAGATACGGAAACTGCGTCAAAATTCTTATGCTCTTTATCCAGCATTTCGCGGTAATCCTTGTAAAGTTTTGCCTTGGGATAGCGGTCCACACTTTTTTTGATCTGGCGGGTATCCACATCACAGAGATAAGCGATCTCTGCCTTGCCGCTCTGGAAGAAATTCCACAGATCGCTTTCGCCTTTGCCGCCCGCGCCCACGCCGGCTACTACCAGTTTATCGCTGGGCGCCGTAAAACCGCGGCCGAGAACATGGCGGGGCACAATGTAGAAACCGGCTGCTGCAAGCGCGGAATTGCGTATAAAAGAACGCCTGGAATTACCGGCATCTGCAGCGGGTAAAGATTTTTTTTTCATGGCTGATGGTTAGAGTTACTGTTAGAATATGAAGACATGAATTTATTTAATTTATCGGAAACAGGGCACATATTTCTTCGGCATCCATGAGGAATTTGGCAGGCCTCATGAAAAACAATAGTGCCGATGCAGCGCGTTGCTTATTTTCAGCGTCAGCAAAAAAACACCTCTATGAAAAAAATATTTTTTGGAGCCATAATCGCCCTGGCGGCCGCGTGCACACCACAAACAGTACCGCCACCGGCCCCTATGCCTGATCCGTTGCCGATCCCCAATTCAGTTATCGGTAACTGGAAACTGGCAGAAGTACAAAGTCCGGGCACCGGCGGGCCGGGTGTTTGGGCTGCTGCCAGTCCTTCCGGCCAAACCATGAATTTTTCGGCCAATGGAACAGTTTCGGGAACTGCATTTCCTGCCGCAACAAGCTTTCAGCAGGTGGATGCAGTAACGTTAAAAATAACGGACCCGGCCGATCCTGCGGGGTATCGCCTGTTCTATTTCAAGATAGATACAGCGGCGCGAACCCTGGTGCTTTCGATCAGGCTTGCCTCGGGCGCTATCTGTACCGAAGGCTGCGGCGGCTATAAATTTGTGCAGTGATGAGGAACTGAGCCGGCGGACCATTCACCATGAGAAAGCCGTATCTTTTCGGTATCATGTCTGTTCTGCAAGAATCACTAACATCGATGCGCCAGTTTTACCTGTCTGGCGCAACACGCAGTTATGCTTTCAGGAAACAGCAGCTGCTGGCATTGAAGAGATCGATAACCGATCATGAAACGGAGATCTACGAGGCGCTCTATTCGGATCTTCGAAAAAGCAGGGAAGAATGCTGGGTAACCGAAAACGGCTTCCTGCTTGCTGAACTGAACGATGCGCTGCGTCACCTGCGACGCTGGATGCAACCCGAAGCCGTGCCTACCAATCTGCTGAATTTTCCATCGGGAAGCCGGGTATTGTATGAGCCGCTGGGGGTAACACTGATCATCGGCCCGTGGAACTATCCGCTGCAGTTGCTTTTTACGCCCCTGGTCGGCGCCATCGCCGCTGGCAATTGTGTGGTGTTGAAGCCCAGCGAATTTGCTCCTGCCACCAGCGCTGTGATGCAGAAGATCATTGAGGCCAGTTTTTCAAAAGAATATATCCTGTATGTTCCCGGCGATGGGGCCACGGTGATCCCTGACATGATGAAAAATTTCAGTTTCGATCATGTTTTTTATACCGGCAGCACCAGTGTTGGGAAGATCATTTACCAGATGGCCGCGGAAAAACTGGTGCCTGTAACGCTTGAGCTGGGCGGCAAAAGCCCCTGTGTAGTGGAATCCGATGGCAATATTCCGGTCGCTGCCAAGCGGATAGCGATGACAAAATTTTCCAATGCCGGCCAGATGTGTGTGGCCCCGGATTATGTACTGGTGCACCGATCGGTGAAAGAGAAACTTGTGGCAGAATTGAAAAAACGCATTGTTCAGTACTTCGGCGAGAAGCCGGAAGAGTCTTATAATTACGGTAAGCTGATCAATGAGAAACAATTCGACCGGGTAAGCCGGTACCTGCAGCAGGGGAACATTATTCATGGAGGCAGAACAAACCGGCAGACACTATTCATAGAACCTACTTTGCTGGAACCCACAGATCTTTCTGCGGCGGTGATGAAGGAAGAGATCTTCGGCCCGGTATTGCCGGTAATTGGTTTTGAAACGATGGAAGAAGCGCTGCACATCATCGCGGAAAATCCAGATCCGCTGTCCTTCTATGTTTTTAGTTCGGATCCTGATAAAGAGACCAGATGGCTTAACGCCGTTCCTTCCGGCGGCGCCTGTATCAACAATGCGAGCTGGCATCTTACCAATTACAATCTGCCATTTGGAGGTCGGGGTTCGAGCGGAATGGGCGCTTATCATGGAAAATATTCTTTCGATACATTCAGTCATAAACGTGCCGTTATGAAAACGCCGGCCTGGTTCGATCCGGCATTGAAGTATCCGCCGTTTAAGGGGAAGTTGGGGATTTTTAAGAAGATCATCAGATAACCCCCCAGCCCCCTGGAGGGGGAGTTAGTATGCATTACTAAAGAGAAAGCTATTCATTTCAATGAGTACCCTTTCTTTGAAAGAATATCGTAGGTATGTTGAATAAAATAATTACCCAACTTTCAAAATAGCATCTCCCTCTACCTGTAGAACGGGAAGATCCGCGCAGCGGATGAGGGTGAGTTAACCAACATGACGCTAAGACAAATCCTCCTCAAAGCCACTTACCCCTTCATCATGCTCCGGAATAAACTCTGGCCGCACGATAGATCCATTCAACTCAACAGCAAACACAAACCGCCGGCAGTATCTGTTTACGATCGCAGTATTGTGTCGCTCAACGGTGAAAAGATAGACCTGTCTGGCTTCAAGGGTAAAAAACTGCTGCTGGTCAATACTGCCAGCAACTGTGGTTTCACCGCGCAGTACGGAGAGCTCGAAACGCTTTACCGGCAAAACCGGGATAAACTGGTAGTGATCGGTTTCCCGGCTAACGATTTCAAACAACAGGAGCCACTCGATAATGCGCATATCGCAGAATTCTGCGCGATCAATTTTGGCGTCAGTTTTCCGCTGGCGCAGAAAACACAGGTGATAAAAGGAGCAGGACAGGATCCGGTATTCAGCTGGTTAACACATGCCGATCAAAATGGATGGTGCAATCAGCAACCCTTATGGAATTTTTGCAAGTACCTGATAGATGAGAATGGCGAACTCGTTGGTTTCTTTGCGCATACCGTATCACCGCTTCATCCTAAAATAACAGCATTGATATCCGGCAATGCACCCCATTAAAGCATGCATATCCACTGTTTTCAGCATGTAGCATTCGAAACACCCGGCAGTATACTGGACTGGGCAGCTCAGCACGGTCATACGATCAGCTATTCGCTTTTTGCTGAACAGCGGCAACAATTTCCATCCCTGGATAGCATTGATGCACTGCTGATCATGGGCGGGCCGATGAATGTGGATGAGGAAAGCACCTATCCCTGGCTGAAAGCAGAAAAACGATACATTAAATCAGCCATCGATTCAGGGAAAAAGATCATCGGCATCTGCCTCGGCGCCCAACTGATCGCCGCTGCACTGGGTGAGCCGGTATTTAGAGGTAAAGAAAAAGAGATCGGATTTTTCCCGGTCAGCTTTAGCTCCATTGCCCGCCAAAATCCCTGGTTTGCGCATTTTCCGGAGCGCTATACCGTATTCCACTGGCATGGCGATACTTTCGATCTGCCGGAACAGGCAAGACTGATCGCTTCCACTGCTGTTTGCAGGAGCCAGGCATTTGTGATCGGCGACAATATACTTGGCATTCAGTTCCATCCCGAAATGACAAAGGAAACGATCGAACAGATGCTCTTACATGATGCCGGAGAACTGTCAGAAAAAGGCCCCTGGATTCAGCAGGCCGAAGCGATCAGGAATGGGTATGATCATCTGGAGCAAAACCGGAAAGACCTGTTCACGCTGCTTGATAAATTTTTTGAAGGAATGAAATGAGTTCCCTTACACCGGGCATTTTTCGTGGTAGTTGATCAGTTCGATCGGGGTCCGTTCGATGGTATAGCCGCCGTAGTTGTTTTTTACCTCATCGAGTACCGCTTCCACTTCTTCCATGGTCTTTAAGGTAACAAGCCGGTTACGGTAGTCTTTGATATTGGGCAAGCCCTTCAGATAGTTCGAATAATGGCGCCGCATTTCATTGATGCCTACGATCGGGCCCTTCCATTCGAGCGATTTTCGCAGGTGCTTGCGGGCTACTTCAACGCGTTCTTCCAAGGTGGGAGGCGCCATCAGTTCGCCGGTGGCGATATAATGTTTGATCTCGCGGAATATCCAGGGATAACCGATAGCGGCGCGGCCGATCATAATTCCATCCACTCCATACCGCTGTTTGTATTCGAGCGCTTTTTGCGGACTGTCGATATCGCCATTCCCGAAAATGGGAATATGGATGCGGGGATTGTTCTTCACTTTGGCGATCAGCGTCCAGTCTGCCTCGCCCTTATACATCTGCGATCGCGTGCGGCCATGTATCGCCAGTGCTTTGATGCCGGCATCCTGCAATCGTTCCGCAACTTCTTCGATATTCTTGCTGTTATCGTCCCAGCCCAATCGTGTTTTTACCGTAACCGGCAGATGTGTGCTTTTTACCACCGCGGTAGTAAGCCGCACCATCAGATCCACATCTTTCAAAACGCCGGCGCCGGCGCCCTTGCTCACCACTTTTTTTACGGGACAGCCAAAATTGATATCCACCAGGTCGGGATCAACCGCCTCCACAATGCGGGCGCTCATGGCCATGGCTTCTTCATCGCCTCCAAAGATCTGGATGCCTACCGGCCGCTCATAATCGAAAATATCAAGTTTCTGACGGCTCTTGATGGCATCGCGGATCAGTCCTTCACTGCTGATGAATTCGGTATACATCAGGTCGGCCCCATTGTCTTTGCAGACGGCACGGAAAGGCGGATCACTCACGTCCTCCATGGGCGCAAGTAAAAGCGGAAAATCTGGTAACTCTATCTGGTCTATTTTTACCATATTGCGTCCGGGTTTTACCCTTTATCCTTTCCGGCCAGGCCGATTTTTTTGGAAGTTGCAAATTTACAACCTTATTTTCCAATCGCATGAATCAAAAGCCTTCGATCAGTTATCCCATGCAGTTTGCCATCCTGGTGGGTTTATGGGGTATGTTTATCATTGTCACCGCTCTGGTAGTGGGCTTCGCAGCCAGTCTCAGCCTGCATTTGCCTATGCAGGAGGCCTTGAAAGCCATGAACCGCCCCGAAAATGCTTCATTGGCAAAATTGCTGAATTCAGTGGCGTCGGTTTTAACATTTATTTGCCCGGCCCTGGTATTTGCACGGATCGTTAATCCGCAACCATTTTCCCATCTTGGGTTTAATAAGCTGTTAAGCGCGAAACAGTTCCTGATGGTACTGCTGCTCACATTCGCCAGTATGGTATTGGGCGGCGCGCTGAGTGAACTGAATGAGCGGATCCCCCTGCCGGGTAATTTGTATGCCGGGGCCAGGGAACTGGAAGAGAAATACAAAGAGGCAACACTGGCAATGGCCAATATGCAATCTGTTCCCGAATACCTGCTGGCGCTGATCGTGCTCGCTGCTATTCCGGCATTCTGCGAAGAGGTCATGTTCCGCGGCGCGCTGCAGCCGGTGTTTACCGGCTGGACAAAAAGCAAGTGGGCGGGCATTATCCTCACAGCAGTTATTTTCAGCGCCATCCATTTTTCTTTTTTCGGTTTTTTGGCAAGGGCGGCCCTCGGTATCGTGCTCGGCCTGATATTCTATAACAGCCGGAACATATGGCTCAGCATCTTTCTTCATTTTCTCAACAACGCATTTGTAGTTACGCAATTGTATATCGGCAACCGCCAGGGAAAGCCGCTCGAAAAAACAATGGATGAAAGTATGCCTATCTGGTGGGGCGCTATTGCCCTGGTGATTGTAATTGTTTTTTTCCGGGCTTTTAACCGCGAGACCGCTAAAGTATTGTCGACGGAAGCCGTAACGGCGACTGTCTAAAAATAATTTGTCCTGATGAGTGCATGGCAGAAAGTATTCGCAACCCGCAATCTGGCCGAAGCGAGTATTGTACAGGGTATGCTGGAAGAAAATAATATCCCGGTGCAGGTGATGAACCGGCAGGACAGCAGCTACCTGAATTTCGGTGATATCGAATTGTTCGTGCCGGATCATTTGCTCAGCACGGCCCGGCAGCTGATCGGAAAAGGACTACTGAACTGAATTTGCGAGCGCATTCAAAAGTTTAAATATTTTGCCGCATGCCCCTGAACCTGCAGACTTTTAAAACCAGAGCGCTTACTGCCATCCTGTTCGTGGTGGTGATGCTGGGCGGGCTGTTATGGAACCAGTGGAGTTTCCTGCTTATATTTTCCATTATTCATTTCGGCTGCTGGGTGGAATACCGGCGGCTGGTGGGGCTGATCGATCCGGCATACCAGCGGGTAGCTGCAATTCATGTGTACAGTATGATGTTGGCGGGATGGGGCTTTATGCTGTGGATGACTGACGACAGCTATTCAATTGCCGGATACCGATTGAATGCATTGGGCTATTGGCTTTTTCTGATAGCGACGGCCATATTCCTGCTTACGGTGATCCTGAGAGTAAAAAAAGATCAGCCCAAATTGATGGCGCATTCGATCATGGGGTTCGTTTATATTTCTCTCAGCTGGGGCTTGATGATGCGCCTGTGGGGCAATATGCAGCAGACGGTTTTTACCGGTAGTAACTGGATCATGCCGCTGGTACTGATCGTTTCTATCTGGATAAACGATACCATGGCCTATATCGTGGGTTCTTTTATCGGGAAAACTCCTTTTTCGGCCATCTCTCCCAAAAAGACCTGGGAAGGCACGATTGGCGGGGCGATACTGACCGTGGTTGCCGTAACTCTTGCGGGTGTTTATGCATTCGGGTTTTCGGCCAAAGCTTTGCTGCTGATCAGTACGGTAGCCGCGGTAGCGGGAACCGCCGGCGATCTCTTCGAAAGCAAACTGAAAAGACTGGCGGGGGTAAAAGACAGCGGCAGGATCATGCCCGGACATGGGGGTTTTCTCGACCGCTTCGACTCACTGCTGCTGGCAACCACGGTTACCTGGCTGCTGTTCCGGATCCTGTATTGATGGATCAACACCGATCAAAATTTTCCAGTGGCGGGCGGTTTACTATTTCCTGGCTACATTTGCAGTTCAATCCGTTGAAACATGACCATCCATCGCGAAGGATACAAGACCATCGCCATCACCGCCCTGATCTTCGGCGTGCTGAACCTGATCTCCTTTTCTTTTTTAAGCGCATCCTGGCCCTGGCTGGCGCTGATCATCTTCGTTGTTACGCTTGGATTGTTCCTGTTCATCATTTCTTTTTTCCGGATTCCCGACCGCACCCTCAGCATCCATGAGAACAGGATCATTTGTCCGGCAGATGGGAAAGTGGTGGTGATAGAAGAAATAACCGATGAGGAGTATTTCAAAGACAGACGCATCCAGGTGAGTATTTTCATGAGCCCTGCCAATGTGCATGTGAACCGCAACCCGATCAGCGGCGAAGTGGTGTACAATAAATACCATAAAGGCAAATATCTGGTGGCCTGGCATCCCAAATCTTCCACCGAAAATGAGCGCTGGAGCGTCGTTACAAAAAATGCGAATGGCGAGATACTGTACAAGCAGATCGCCGGCGCACTGGCCAAACGGATCTGCAACTATACCAATGTGGGTCAGATGGTGAACCAGGGCGACGAATACGGATTTATCAAATTCGGCAGCCGGGTAGATATTTTACTGCCGCTCGATGCGAAGATCGATGTACAACTGAACCAGGCCGTTAAGGGCGGGGTTACCGTGCTGGCGCACTGGCACTAACGGTTTCAGTGGATTTTAACATGCCTCGACCGGATTTTCTTACTAATTTCAGGCTAGTACTTTAAAGTAACACTATATGAAAAAACTATTTACACTGGCTACGGCCGCTCTTTTAATGACCGGCTTTGCTTTTGCCCACGAAGGCGATAAGAAAAAAGGCAAGGAATGTGGCAAAGAATGCTGCAAAGGCAAAGAGTGCAAGAAAGACGAGAAGAAAGATTCGAAAGCTACAGCCAAAACAGCGGCTAAGTCTACTAAGAAAGCGTAACCGCAGTAATTTTTTTTAAGCCGCAGATTCGCAGATTAATTTATCCCGCGAACTGCGGCTTTTTGTTTCCGTTATCAAAGTATGTCCTCAAGTTCTCTGAGGTGATAGATCGTATATGTGGGCTGAATATGCGGTGTAATTCCGAGATGGTTCACGAAGATCGTATCCATACCTGCATTGATGCCGCCCTGGATATCCGCATCCAGGTTATCGCCGATCATGATGCTTTCTTCAACCGCTGCTCCGGTCTTTTTGATCGCGTATTCAAAAATCTCCTTGTTCGGCTTCAGGCTGTTGCTGCCTTCGGAAGTGACCACTTCCTCAAAAAATCCATGCAGGTCTGCATTTCTGAGCTTATGATGCTGCACCGCTTCAAAACCATTCGTCACCAGGTGCATCCGGTACTGCTTTGCTTTCAGGTAACTCAGGATCTCGATGGTGTAGGGGAAAAGATTTTTGCGGGTGGGCAGGTGTTCCAGGAACTGCAGCGATAGTTCCCTGGCCAGGGGTTCGTCGGCCAGTTTGAAGTCCAGCATGGCCAGCCACATCCGTTTCCAGCGAAGCTCTTCCTGTTTGATAAAACCTTTGGTGTACCTGTCCCACAGCCGCTCATTGTGGTGACTGTACCGTGCAAAGAACTGGTCGAAGTCATGTACGCCTCGGCTGTTCAGGCCATTGCGTTCGAACAGTTCGGCCAGGGTTTCTTTGGCATTGGTCTCAAAATCCCATAAAGTGTGGTCCAGGTCAAAGAAAAGATGGCGGTACTTCATGCCGCAAAATACAAACTCGCGTCGAGGCAAAACAGGTTATAACAAAATTATCGTACTTCGTATCCTATTCTAAAACCTCCGTGTATGAATGTGATCATCACCGGCGCTTCCCGCGGTATCGGGCTGGCCATTGCCGAACAGTTTGCCGCAGCCGGCCATACGTTATTGCTATGCAGTCGCGGCGGGAAGCAATTGTATGATACCATGGGCATGCTGCAGTCGAAATATCCTTCCGCCACCATCAAAGCAACGCCGGCCGATATGGGAGATAAAGTTGCCGCCCAGACATTCGGAAAATGGTGCCTGGATTCAGGTACGCCGGGTATCCTGGTCAACAACGCCGGCCAATTCCTGCCAGGCAGCGTTCACGATGAAGAAGACGGTTTGCTTGAACAAATGATGGCGGCAAACCTGTACAGTGCCTACCATCTTACCCGTGTTGTGCTGCCGGCTATGATGAAAGCGAAAAAGGGGCATATCTTCAATATCTGCTCGATCGCTTCCCTGAAGGCTTATGCGAATGGCGGCAGTTACAGCATCAGCAAGTTTGCGCTACTGGGATTCAGCAAAAACCTGCGGGAGGAAATGAAACCGCATGGAATTAAAGTAACGGCTGTTTGCCCGGGCGCTACCATGAGCGCGAGTTGGGATGGCTCCCGCATCGACCCCAAACGCATTATGGAAGCAGCTGATGTTGCAAAAATGATCTTCACCGCCTCGCAGCTCTCACCGATGGCCGATGTGGAAGATATTATCCTGCGGCCCCAGCTGGGAGATCTGTGAGGATTTGAGATTGGAGGAGTTCGACTTGCGGCTTTAATCGCGGGTTGGCTGCGGGTGCAGCATTAAAATGGTTTCGCTAGAAGGGGATAGG
Source organism: Chitinophagaceae bacterium (assembly GCA_019247775.1). Lineage (GTDB taxonomy): Bacteria > Bacteroidota > Bacteroidia > Chitinophagales > Chitinophagaceae > Sediminibacterium. The sequence continues at coordinate 31,028 of JAFBAN010000173.1, forward strand.
AGAGAAGAAGGGTAGCAGGAGTAGTCTCTCCTAAGCTCTTTTTCTCTTATCCACTCTTAGCGAAACAATGCTGCTTAAACTTGATTCAGAAGGAGAATAATAAAGCTGATCCTTCTTTTCTTTTTCCCTCCGTTCTTCTTTTATCGTTACTCGCCCGCCAGCAACACCTGCCAGGCTTCTTCTGTTTTTCCCTCGTTGAGCAATCTGGCCGCATACCGATGCAGTTCTTTTTCCATTTCGCCCGGATTGATAGAGAAATACTGGATGATCTGCTGGAGCTGTGGATCCGAAAATGCAGGATCGATCGCTGGTATGGTGGTTGTATTGGCGAGCATGCCGAGATGATTACCGGTAAGCAATGAACTGTTACGGATACCCGGAGGCAATGCATCGATGCCGATACCGAGTTCGGTATTGGGCTTGGGTACTTTGAAAAGATTGGTCTCATCAACCCTGCAGTACCAGTCGCCGCCGAGCCGGGCCACATGATGCATTTTTCTCTGGTCGATCTTTCCATTTTCTCCGAGTATGCTTTCGTCAACATGCATCCGCAATACCTGTGCGATCACCAGTTGCCCTGCACCGCCCTGTTCACCGAGACTTTTCACTTCATTCACCTTGCATTCCATGCGGATCTTCGCCTCTTTCACCATCGGCGGCCGCACCAGTGTGGCTGCTTCGGTGGTAAAGCCGGCTTTGATGAATTCGTCAACGCCTTTCGGGAATTCGCAGCTGGCGAGACTCACCTGGTGCACCATTTCGTAGTCCACGATATTGATCACGCATTCGGGTACTTCCAGCACATTTTCGAGTGTGTGCTTCGTACTCCCGTCGCGCAATCTCCGCGAAGGCGAAAAGATAACGATCGGCGGCTGCGTGGAGAACAGATTGAAAAAACTGAATGGACTTAAATTGACTACTCCCGCGCTGTCTATCGTACTGGCGAAACAGATCGGCCTCGGAGCAATAGCATGCTGCAGCCATTGCTGGGTTTCGGCGGGAGATATTTGAGAAAGGTCGACTATCATTTTTTTACCGCAGAGAACAAGAGGGGCAGAGATTTCGCAGAGTCAGAATTTATAGACTATGCGATGAAACCCATCTTTTAGAAGCGGCACGTTAAAATTAATGAGATATCCCAGTTTTTTCTGGTATAGTTTCAGGTATGTGATCAATTGGGCATCGAAGATAGGGATCATAGTGTCTACTGATTTTACCTCAATGATTATTTGCTCCTCTACTAAAATATCGATGACATATATTTTGCCCAGTGCGTCACCTTTATAATTGAACTCAACTGGCACCTGAAGTCGGCAATTGACACCCCTGAGGATCAACTCTTTTCTGAGTGCAAATGTATAGGCTGATTCAAGTAATCCCGGCCCCAGCTCTTTATGCGCCATTATCGATGCATCCAGGATCAATCCCCCTAATCTGTTCAGCTCATCGTTTTTCATAACTCTGCGTTAACTCCCGTAACTCATATTCTCTGCGGTAAAATGAATCCGGGATATCCGCAAGCTAAAAAGCCGTTCTGAAAAAAGATAGCGTGTTTATACCTGTTTTTTTCTGCTCAAAATGGAAAATTCGCTTTCTTCCCGCACAATACTATTCTGCAATATCCCGATCCCTTCAATCTCCATCTCCACAGTATCCCCCTCCTGCAACCACTGTTCCTGGTAATCGGGATCATTGAGTTTGCCGGTGCCGTTCAATTCGAGGAAGCAGCCGGTGCCTACCGTGCCGCTGCCGATGATATCGCCCGGATGGATATCTGCCCCATAAGAGCAACGCTCCACGATCTCCGCAAAAGTCCAGTCCATATCACCGAGATTGCCTTCACTTACCTGCACTCCATTCACCCTGCACTTCATTGGCAGGTTCCAACTCTTTCCGGTATGCCCTTCTTTGCAGGGGATCTCGAAAGACTCGAGTTCATCGAGAGTAACAAGGCAGGGACCGATCACGGTTGCAAAATCTTTTCCTTTGGCAGGACCTAAATTCAGCAGCATTTCTTCCATCTGCAATCGTCTTGCGCTCATATCGTTCATGATCATCAGTCCCCCGATATACCGATCCGCTTCTTCGGCGCGCAGGTTCCTCCCGGGCTTGCAGATCACGATAGCGGCTTCCAGTTCGAAATCGAGTTTCTCAAAATGGTCCGGCATGCATTTGATCTCACCGGGGCCCTGGATGCTGTGGTGATTGGTGAAATAAAAGACCGGGTACTGATCAAACTCGGGGATCATCTCCACCTTGCGGTTGCGCCGCGCCGCAGCCACATGCTGACGGAAAGCATAACCATCGCGGCAGGAAGTGGGGAAAGGAACCGGGGCGAGCATTTCCACCGAATCGAGCGGCACACCGTTTTCCTGGTTGATCCTTCCGCTTTTGATGGCGCCGTCTACCTGCAATGCCAGCGGATACATATCCTCCCAGAAATTCAAAAACATATTCATGCTGTTCGGCAGCTCGGGATGTACAAGATCGCAGTCGTAAAGAAGACCATCTACCAGGAACGCCAGTTGATCATGCCCTTCACGGATATAGGAAACGAGTTTCATAACAGCGGTGTATTGAGTGGCGAAAATACTGGAAAGCCGGGGTGATAACAATGAATATTATCTTTAAGCCATGAACTTTACTGCCAGGTTATTTGCTCTTGTCGTTTTGTTTTCGTGCAACGCTATTCCAGCCCATACCCAAACGGATAGCTGGATACGCATTAACCAGCTCGGCTATCCGACCGCTTCGGTTAAAGTAGCGGTCTGGTGCAGCAAGCAGAAGCATGAGCTCCACGAATTCGAAGTTGTGGATGCTGCTACGCAAAAAACAGTGTATAAGGCTACAGCCGGAAAAACATTCGGCGCTTATGGCCCGTTCACAGAAACATACCGGCTGAATTTCTCGGCATTTAGCAAGCCGGGCAGGTATTTTATCCGGGCAGGGTCCGCCCGCTCTCCGGAGTTCCCGATCAATAACGGGGTATACAAAGGAACAGCCGATTTCTGTCTGCGATATATGCGGCAACAGCGCAGCGGCTTCAATCCTTTTCTGAAAGACAGCTGCCATACACATGATGGATACACGTTGTATGGTCCCATGCCCGACAGTACGCATATCAACACAACCGGCGGCTGGCACGATGCAAGTGATTACCTGCAATACAGTACAACCTCTGCAAACGCCACCTGGCACCTGCTGGCAGCTTATCGCGATTTCAAAGAAGTGTTCTCCGATCAAAAGCTTGCCAATGGCCTCGACGGGAGAAATGGCATACCCGATGTTCTGGACGAGGCTCGGTGGGGACTGGATTGGTTACTTAAAATGAATCCGCGCCCCGACTGGTTGTTCAATCAACTGGGTGATGACCGTGACCATATGGGCATGCGGATCCCGAAAGAAGATAATTTTTATGGTAAAGGCTTCGAACGGCCGGTCTATTTTGTTTCGGGTAAACCGCAGCAGCGCGGAAAATTTATGAATGCAACCACCGGCGGAGCATCCACCGCCGGAAAATTTGCAAGCGCTTTTGCTGCTGCAGCTGATGTATACGCAGCATGGGACACGGCCTTATCACTGCAGTTTTTCCGGAAGGCGATCGATGCGTACAAATATGGGGAGCGGATGCCGGGTGTGGCACAGACAGTCTCTGTCAGATCACCTTATATCTACGCAGAAGGTAACTGGACAGACGATATGGAACTGGGGGCGGCTGAGATCTTCCGTTTTCTGCAGGATCATGGATTGATGGTGCCGCGGGAAATGCTGCAGACAAAAGAAGCGTACCGGCGGGCTGGAAATGATTTTGCATCGCAGGAACCGGTTACGCCCTGGCTGGGACAAGATACCGCAAATCACTACCAATGGTATCCCTTTGTCAATCCCGGACATTACCAGCTGGCGCGGAATTATTCTTCCAATAAAAACGCATTTGTAAACTTTTACCGGCAGGGAATAGAAAAGGTCTGGAAGAAAGCGGCACAAAATGCGTTTTACCGCGGCATACCCTTTATCTGGTGCAGCAATAATCTTACCGTTGCCTTTGCCCAGCAATGTTTCTGGTATGAACAGATGTCCGGCGATAAGCAGTTCGCAGAACTGGAGCAGGCAAATTTCGACTGGCTGTTCGGTTGCAATCCCTGGGGCACGAGTATGGTATATGGACTGCCTGCAAACGGCGATACGCCGGTTGATCCGCATTCGGCTTTCACCCATCTTAAAAATTATCCCATCGATGGCGGACTCGTAGACGGACCGGTGTATACTTCCATCTACAAAAACCTGATCGGGATAAAACTGGTCGATGCAGACGAGTATGCCGAATTCCAAAGTGATCTGGCCGTGTACCACGATGACTATGGCGACTACAGTACCAATGAGCCCACCATGGACGGTACTGCCTCATTGATATACCTGCTGGCTGCAAAACAGTCTGCAAACATGTATGCAGAGGGCAGCTGGTCGGCTTATCCGCCGAGAGATCGCTTTCTGCAATCGGAAGGAACTTTTATCCGTGGTGACTCTACCAGGAAGGAGGTGGCGCTGGTGTTTACTGGTGACGAGTTCGGCGATGGACTGCAAACGATCGCACGTACTTTGAACAAACAAAAAGTAAAAGGCTCTTTTTATTTTACCGGCAGGTTCTACCGGAACAAGGATTTTCAGCCGGGGATCTCCGCTTTATACCGCGATCATCATTTAATGGGCATGCATTCCGATCAGCATTTGTTGTATGCCGACTGGAACAAACGCGGCCAGACATTGGTGACCAGGGATTCGCTGTTCACCGACCTGGGTCATAATGAAGAGGCGATGCTCGGTGCCGGTATTGCAGCGAAAGACCGGCGGGAGTTCCTGATCCCACCGTACGAATGGTGGAACAGGGAGGTCAGCGGCTGGCTAAAAAACGCGGGTTATACACCATTCAGTTTTACCCCCGGCACCACCAGCAATGCAGACTATACTTACCCTGAGATGGGCGCTTCGTACCGCAGCAGTGAATCGATATTGACAGCCATAAAGAACTTCGATACGAAACGGCCGGGTAAACTGAACGGCGTTATCCTGCTTATTCATGCCGGCACCGATCCGAGGCGGAAAGATAAATTCTACGACCGGCTGGATGAACTGATCGGTTACCTGAAGGAACAGGGTTACACATTCAAACGGATCGATGAGCTGCTGCGCTGAGGGCTTACCATTTTTCATCTTCGGGTATTTCCCGGTCGGTCCTGAATTGTTCTCTTGCTTTTTTGCTTTGAGCGATGCGCTCTAATATCAGTGTGGCTATCATTGTGCCCGCATCGAGCCCGATGCTTTCCTTCAGTACGGTACGGAGTTTTGTTTCGCTTACATCCAGGCGGTACAGGAGCTGCACCAGCCGCGAAAAATCCTTTTCGATCAGTTGATTGATATAGGCCGCCATCTGAGCGGGGTCCAGTTCTTCCAGCTTCAATACCTCATTGCCTGTTTCCATGCAGCTAAAGATACCAGAAACCGGAAGGAAGGGCAATGTTAAATATTTCTTACAAAAAGTAAAATAAACTTTACAAAATGAAACACAACCTTTACATTTGTTCTGACAAAAACAAAGCTTATGAACAAGATACCCTTACTGCCGCATGCTTTTCAGCGCGTCGGCTGGATCTTACTGGTGCCTTTTCTGGCGCTGGGCATTGCCTATACGGGTTGGGAATACCAGATCCCCGGCCTGGGCGATTTTAGTGATGAACTGATCTCTGTCGGAAATATCGTCAGCCTGATGCTGGTGGCATTTTCGGCGGAGAAGGTAGAAGACGAGGCGATCCAGTTTTTCAGGCTGGCTTCCCTGCAATGGGCTGTGATCGTGAATTACCTGATACTGATCGTCTGCATCATCACGGTGTATGGTACCAATTTCCTGAGTGTAATGATCTACAACATGTTCACCATCCTGGTGATCTTCATCCTGCGATTCAGGATCTTATTATATCAGCACAATAAAGCCAGCGTATGAAAAACAAGATCAAGGTTCAGCGCGCCATCCACAACCTGACGCAGGACGATCTGGCCAAAAAGATCGGCGTTAGCCGGCAGACCATCAATACCATGGAATCGGCCCGGTACATCCCCTCCACAGCGCTGGCGCTGAAAATGGCCAGGGTACTTGGTGTAACGGTGGAAGAACTGTTCCAGCTCGAGGAAGGCGATTAATTATTGCGGCGGATTCCAACCTTTTGCCGGACCGCGGCTCTTAAACCTGAAAAGAAACCAGGACCACTATGCGTAAGTTCCAAACAGTTGTATCGTTCACTATCATTATAGCTGTTACGGTAGTGGTTCTTGGTTTGTTTTCCGTACGCCACGGACAGCAGGCTTCCGAACCCGCACCGCGCACCGAAATCGACCATCCTATCATGCTTTGCATTTAAAAGCCGTATTTTAGTATTCCCCTGCCTGATTTGAAAGTGAGGACTGCGTTCATCGCGATCCATTGTTGTGTACAGGTTATTGATTTGAAAATGATGCAAACCCGACTGCTTTTTGTCAGCTTCCTGATACTGCTGTGTGCCATAGCTACGGCGCAGAACGGGATCATTTCGGGGCGGGTGATCGACAGCTCGGATAAACATCCGCTGACG
>JAFBAN010000227.1 GCA_019247775.1 Chitinophagaceae bacterium
GGTCAGCGCTGTTTCATCTTCTTATAATTTTACGGCACGTTATTATTACGGAAGCGCCGATGATTTCTTCGGATTCAATCTCGGTTACGGTATTTCGCCAGACGACCGCCTCAACTCGGTGCAACTGGATAATCCAACAAAGTTGACCTCCTATAAAGCCGGGCTCACGTTCAAAAAGAAAATATCCCGGTTCAGTGTACTTGCGCTTGATGGCACTTACTATAACCAGGAATATCTTCCCGGTACCAAGGGTAACCAATATCAATTCAGCATCGGATGGCTACACAGGTTTTAAAAAAAAACCGCAGGCGGCCTTTCTTCCGGGTCATATTGCTGATCCTGCTGCTGACGCCTTTACTGATGTTGATTGCCTGGTATCTGACGCCTAAACGGAAACTCGTGATCGCCATCGTTGATAAAACGGTACTGACAACGAGCGGCCAGGAACATATCTCGCTCAACTGGGTACTGAACCAGGAACGTTTTACAAAAAATGATGACCAGCTATACGACCGCACCGGGGATTATTACGGATTCTTTCCGCTCGGTGATGAGAAATTTGCAGTGAAAGGTCTGGAACGCTTCAATGCCGCGCAACTGGAACGTCTGAGTGAAGACGCGGACGCCGCTTATCTCACAGACACTTACGGCATCTACAGGAATGAATGGTATAAAAGCGGCGATTCCAAAGAACGGTCGGGGATCATATATGGGGGCATGAGTGCGCAGGACCTTGCCCTGCTGAAGCTGATGCGCGAGAAACATAAGCTGATCATTTCGGAATTCAATTGCCTGGGATCGCCCACGCTTCCGATCCTCAAGACCCAGTTCGAGAATACCTTCGGCGTTAAGTGGACGGGGTGGATCGGCCGTTACTTCGATTCCTTCGATACTACCATCAACAAAGAATTACCGCACTGGCTGGTGAAAAATTACAGGGAGCAGCATGGCGGGCAATGGGCTTTTCATAAAAGCGGCATTGCGCTGGTGCATACGGATGACCGGATAGTGGTGCTGGAAAATAAAACGCACCTGAATAAGGAACTGCCGCATATGTTCGCCACTGAAGAAGGCATGGCGCATTATGGGATGACGGAAAAAATGAAGTACTCATTTTGGTTCGATATTGTAAGTCCGGACTACAAAGTAAACAGCGTGTTATCCAGCTATTTTATCGATGCCAATGCGGCCGGCATCGCAGAACTGAAGCGGAACGGCATCCCGGCCTCATTTCCTGCGATTATTGCTCATGTGGGTGAGGACTACCGGTTCTTTTATTTCGCGGGAGACTTCTGCGATAACCCGGTAGAACTGGGTTCCTCGCGTTTTAAAAAGATCCACTGGCTGAAATGGTTCATGTACAATACCAGCGACCCGCTGGAAAGAAAAAGTTTTTTCTGGGAACTGTACCGGCCACTTGTAACTACTATTCTTGAAGATTACTACGGTACACTGAGGCCCGCGAAATAACGAGAGCGTCAATGGGTTTCGCTAAGAGTGGATAAGAGAGAAAGAGTGTAACCGGAGTGGGCTCTCCCAGCTCCTTTGCTCTTATCCACTCTTAGCGAAACCTTTGAGGCTTCAAAACCCGACAACTACTTCGTTTATTTTCTGTTTAATGGTGCGTAGTTCTGTATCAGGCTATCGGGCATTAACCGCATGCTTTGCAGAAAGGCGTTGTTCTTTGCCTTGAACCTGTTTAATGCGGAACGTAAGGCGCCCTCGCGGGCATCGTCGGTTTGCGGATCCAGCCCCATCGTTTTATCGATCTTAAACAGATCGCTGCCGCTAAGCATGTATTCTCCCATGATAAAATCGATGATCTCGTTCTTTGTCTGCATCAGCGGATAGGCATGCCTGTTACGGAACTGACGTGCGGTATCCAGCCCCGTTCCTATCCACGCTGCCATCTCCGGTACTTTCAATCCGTATTGTTGTTGAAGCCATGCCAGCAGGCTGGGTGTAACATCAAAATGGGTAGACACTGAAGCAAATTCGGCAGGCCGGGTAAGCAGGGGCGAATAAATAAGCAGGGGTACATGATAACGGTCCAGCTTACTCACCATCGGGATCTCAGGCATCCGGTGATCACCTGTGATAAGGAAGATGGTGTTCCGGAAACCGGGGCGTTGCCTGTACTGATCTATCATGCCACGGACCGCATCGTCAGTAAAAAGAATACTTGCATACTGGTATCTGTAGTTACGGGCCTGTGCCTTCCTCGATTCGCTGAAACCCAGTTCCGTCATCCGGCTCTCAAAGCGCTGCAGGTATTTATCCTGTTCGTTGATCAGGAAAGGAGTATGCGTCGACACTGTCAGGATCACACTCGCGGAAGGCTGTCGAACACCGGCGCTTGTTTCCAAATATCTTCTGAACAGCTCCTTGTCTCCATATCCCCATGAAAAGCCCGCGGCGCTGGCAGGCATCTTTATATAACCTGCCGGATAGGTCTTTTCATCATTAATGGCATCTATGCTGTTCTTCTGCATGAAAATATCCATGTTATCGAAATGCGAATCGCCGCCATAATAAAAAGAAGTATGATAGCCATTATTCTTCAGCACATTCAACAGCGACAGGTGATCGGGCATGGCATTTCCCAGTTCGTCGAACCCGTTCCTCGCAAAAGGCAGGGAGCCCAGCAGCGAAGGCAGCACTGCAAATGTGCGACCGCCCTCACTCAGAAAATTGGGCCAATACAGGCTTTGACCCGCCAGTGAATCGATGAATGGCGTGAAATTGCCGAGATACGCTCCCTTGTTGGTAAACGCGCGGCCCAGTCCCTCTACCACGATGATCACGATATCCGGTCGTGTGCTGTCTTTTTTAAGAAAGGGTGATAGCACATCCGCCGAACTGTCCACCATATGCAGGAATGGATAGTTCTTTTCATCCACCGCATTAGACCCATTGCCGGAATACGCAGTGGAATAAATATCCTCCTCTTCCCGCGGGGGGAAAAAATACAGCCAGGAAGAGCGGTAAAAAAAATACGATTTGTTCAGGGCCAGGTTATTGCTGTACTCCTGTCCCGGCTGCATCTTGTTTGTAACCGCCACTACATTACGAATATTTGCTGCAAAAAGGGCCAGCAGCAGTACCGTTGCGAGCCCGCCGTTGGGCCTGAGGCGGCGCGGCATGAAAATAAACGCAACGATCGTGATCAATAACACAAGCAACAATCCCGCTATAACGCCCCATCCGACACCGCCGGCAGCGCCAACTGTCTGTTCGATATCTGCCCAGGAATAGGTCCACAGGTCTGCGCCAAGCGGTACCAGTGTAGTAATGAAATATTGCGATAAGGCTACCTGGATAAGGATGAACAGGCTCGCAAAGGCAATAAAAATACCGCGGGCCAGCTTTTTGTGGATCATATAAAGCAGCCAGAACGGGATAACTGCCCAAAGACATAAGGCTGTAAAAAAAGAGAGGTCTTTGGCCAACCCGTACAGCAGTACTTTCTGAAATTGATCCGGCTTTTCATGAAGGGTGATATCGTAAACGATCTCGAAGCCTCTTGCCAGCAGCATCATGATAAAGAACACAACAGCATGCCCGACAAAATATTTGAACGACTCGAAAAATTTTTCCAGCAATCCGCCAACAAAGGGCAACAGGCGATGGCGCCAGAATGAACGCTTCTCCGGAACTTCCTCCGCCACTGCCACCGGAGCTGCTACAACTTCCGGCTCCGTAACAGGTTCGACAAGTTCAGCTGCGGGTGTTTCCGGCACCGGCGAAGAAGTTCCCTTTTTCGCAAAGCCCTGCCGCGTCATTTCTCCCCAGGCTTTTTTCTTGCGCAGGTAATCGATAAAACCCTTGATGGCGCTCCACACTACGAACGGATGGAAATAGAATGGCTCTGTTAAAGCGGTCAGCAGCAATATAGTGATGTCCGTACGCCGTTTGTACTGGTGATAGGTGATCACCTCCATCAGGATAGCGAAAGCGGAATACAGGTAGCCGAATGAAATAATAAAAAGCAGGTAGGTGAAGAAAAAGCTCCAATCCATTAATCCCAGCGCCGCAAAAATGAAGAAACTTACAAACCCGAAAAACTCGATCACCGGCGCGCACATCTCAAAAAAGAACCAGTACGGATAACTCAGCAATCCCAGCACCCCGTACTGCGGATTGAAGAACATTTTCTTGTGGAACTTCAGCGTTTCTATGGTGCCCCTGGTCCAGCGGTTCCGCTGCCTTCCGAGTATATTGAATGAATTCGGTGCTTCGGTCCAGCACAATGGATCGGGGATATAGGTAACCCGGTATTTGATCTTCCGCTCCTCCATGTACCGCCGCATGCGTACTACCAGTTCCATATCCTCGCCAACCGTGTTATGATCGTAACCGCCGGCCAGTATCGCGATCTCTTTATCGAATGCGCCGAATGCGCCGGAGATCAGCAGCAATCCATTCAACCTGCTCCAGGCCATGCGGCCGAGGATAAAAGCACGGATATATTCCAGGATCTGCATCCGCGGCAGGTAATCCTCTGCCAATCGCACTTTAACCAGCTTACCGTCTTCTATTTCACATGAATTGGCGATGCGCACCACCCCGCCGGATGCGATCACTTTTTCGCTTGTCTCTTCGAGGAATGGCTTTACCATCTTAAGCAATGCATCCTGCTCCAGGATGCAGTCCACGTCTATGCAGACAAGATAATTGTTGGAAGAGATATTGATGCCCACATTCAGTGCATCGGCTTTGCCGCCGTTCACTTTATCTACCACCAATAGTTTATGATAAATACTATTCCGGCTGCGGTATACTCCGCGTACCGGCTTGGTGTCGATCTTGTAATCCACGAAATAATCCAGCTTCTCCAGGTCGTAAGCCCTGATCAGTTTCTGCAGGCAATCGTCTTTGCTGCCATCATTGATGACGATGACTTCGAGATTGGTGTAGTAAATGGAAAGCAGCGACTTCACATTTTCAACAATGGTGAGCCCTTCATTGTAGGCGGGCGCCAGTATGCTGATGCTTGGCGCATGGGGCGATGAGGCCAGTACCCTGAAATCGGTGAAGCTGTTCTTGTGCATATACCGCCTTGTTTCACCGATCGAAAAAAGGCCGATAAACAGATACGACAGCAGCAGCAGGCTGGAATACAGGAATATTCCGTACGTGAGGATGTCGAATAATATGCTTATGAAGAAATTCCCGGTCATTTCACAGACTTTACATGCTTCAGGATACGCAGATAGGGTTCAGGCTCGCTGATGGCCCGTTGCTCGAGCAGCCCCATGCCGTTTGGGGAACAGTTGGCCAGAACGATCGCAGCCTTGAGCTTAATGATATTGTTCTCTTCATCGAGCAGCGATAACAGGATATCAGTCTGGGCCTCCGTTGCCATCGTGGCCAATGCATCCAGCATCAGCGAGCGGTTCGTGAATTTTTCCTTGCGGAAATAGCCAAGCAGTATGCCGGGCGTGTTATGATCGGCCAGCTTTACCAATGTCTTCACCGCCTGGGTGCGCACCCTGTCGGACGGGTGCACCAGGCAGTCGACAACATCATCGATGATGGCGAATAACTGATACTCGTCGGCAAGTTTGAGCGCGAATACGACTACCGTGTCATTTTTCGACTGCAACCAGCGCGGAATAAATTCTGTGAGATCCTGTTTCTGCGGCGTCAGCCTCAGTTGCTCCAGCAGTTTGATCTGCTGCCATTCGGTGAGCGGATAAGAGATCACATCCAGGAACCGGAGGCCGGGAAAGCCGGAAAGATAAATGATCCCTGTCTGGGCCTCCATCCTTACAAATTCATGGCGGTTATTGGTATTTTTATAAATGGTCTTCAATACATCCATCTGGTCCATCAGGTACAGTTCCTGAATGCCGCGGGCTTTCACATACCATTTTCGGCTGGAAAGTTTTTTAAGCGAATCCTTTTTCAGGCCCAGCTGGGTGTATAGCTGCACCACTGTTTCGGCCACGGTACCCGAGAAATTCTTTTTGCATTTGACCAGTTCATCGATGGCGTATACCCTGGCGGCGGGATTTCTGAGGATCCGGTAAAATTTAGCCGGAAGCTGAATGCCCTCTGCAGACTCTTCCAGCAAAATATGGCTGATCCAGTTTTCCAGGTGACGGTTTATATTGCTCGTATAGAAGTAATGACGCTTTTTCCGGAACAACTGGATATAGATGGAAGCAACAATAATAACAATGCATACCGCCAGGAACTCAACGCCCAGCAACAGGTTTTCCGGGCTCATGAATCGAAAAAACTCGTGGGGGCTATCCTGAAGCGGGTAAAAATGATACAGAAACATACACATCAGATTATGCATCAAAGCGCGCGGGCCTGGGCCTGTGCATCAGCCATCCCCGATCGATTACAAGATAAGGCAATCTTTGAAACATACTACTCTTAACAGCCCAGCGGATATTTTGTTGAGCTGAATTAGTAGGTTTGCAGTTCTGTTTACGAATAAATCCTGTGTATGAGTTTTCGCAATTTCAAGATGGTCGGTTATGTAGTATATGGCAGGGGCAGTTTTAACCAGCTGGATGAGATCCTCAAGCCACAGCGCAAGGCCGATGCACCTATGATCTTCCTGGTCGATCATTTCTTCACCGGCAGTCCGCTGGCGGGCCACATTCCATTACGCGGCCGCGATCAGATCGTTTTTGTAGATACCAGTTATGAACCTAAGACCACACAGGTTGATGCGCTCGCAAAACAGCTCAAGGATGAATTTGGCGCCATCAGCGGCGTGATCGGCATCGGCGGCGGTTCTGCCATGGACCTCGCCAAAGCAGTATCGCTGATGATGACCAATCCCGGTTCTTCAGCCGATTACCAGGGCTGGGACCTGGTAAAACAACCCGGCGTTTACAAAGCGGGTATTCCTACCCTCAGCGGCACCGGCGCCGAAGTAAGCCGCACCACCGTACTCACGGGACCGACGCGCAAGCTGGGCATGAACAGCGATTTCACTCCCTTCGATCAGATCGTTCTGGATCCTGAGCTCACGAAGGATGCGCCCGCCAACCAACGTTTTTATACTGGTATGGACTGCTATATCCACTGCATCGAAAGCCTGGAAGGTACCTTCCTGAATGAGTTCAGCAAAAGTTATGGTGAGAAGGCCCTGCAGCTTTGCCAGGAAGTATTTGTGAAAAAAGATCACTGGGATGAGCATTCTGACGATCAGCTGATGATGGCATCTTATGCCGGTGGCATGAGCATCGCCTATTCTCAGGTGGGCGTTGCGCATGCGGTGAGCTATGGGCTGAGTTACCTGCTCGGCACCAAACACGGCATCGGCAATTGCATTGTAATGAATCACCTGGAAGAATACTATCCCGCCGGCGTAAAAGAATTCAAGTACATGGTGGAAAAGAACGGGATCGAGATCCCTACAGGAATTTGCACGGGCCTTACCGACGAACAGTTCGACACCATGATCAATGTTTCCCTCGGCATGAAACCGCTTTGGGAAAATGCGCTGGGCAGTAACTGGGAACAGATCATGACGCGGGAAAAACTGCGCGCCCTGTACGAGAAACTTTGATAGTGAATGGTGAATGGTGAATAGGGAGACCGGAACATCGGTACCTTCGCGGGTACAAGCCCCCCCATTCACAATTCACCATTCACCATTCACACTCCTCCCGTATCTTTAACCGCATGAAATACCTTTTTTTCATCCTGCCTTTTTTAGCAGGTATCACCATTACAACCCAGGCGGGGGTGAACAGCCAGCTTCGGTTTGCGGTGAATAATCAATGGGTGGCAGCTTTCATCTCTTTTTTAGTGGGCACCGTACTCCTGGGCGCTTTTGTGCTGGCTACCCGGCAGAATATACCCTCTGCAGCAACACTGCGTAATATTGAACTGTACAAGTATGCCGGTGGATTACTGGGCGCTTTTTTCGTGACGGTGATCATTTTTTCCGTTCCTAAGATCGGGTCTGCCAATGTATTTGCGCTGGTGATTGCCGGGCAACTGTTCATTGCATTGCTGTACGATCACCTGGGTCTGTTCGGCTTCAGGCAGTCGGGCATCAGCTGGGTCAAGATCGCAGGCGTGTTCCTGATGATAGCAGGGGCATACCTGATCAATAAAAAATAACCGGCGGCTCTTTACCGGGATCACCCATACTTAACTCCTGCACATGAAAAAACTTTTAGCCTGTCTGCTGTGCTATTCCGCCACAGCTCATGCCCAACCTTTTTCGCCTTCGCTTTTCAACAGCATGCAGTACCGCATGATCGGCCCGCACCGCGGCGGCCGTACGGTAGGCGCTGTTGGCGTGCCTTCACAGCCCAGCGTGTTTTATATCGGCGTGAACAATGGCGGCGTCTGGAAGACCAATGATTTCGGCCGCACCTGGAATCCGATCTTCGATAAGCAACCGACAGGTTCTGTAGGTGATATCGCAGTATCCGAATCGAATCCCAACACGATCTATGTAGGCTGCGGTGAAGGCATCCAGCGGCCCGATCTGTCGATCGGCGATGGTGTATACAAATCCACCGATGCCGGAAAGACCTGGACCAATATGGGTTTGAAAGATGGACAGCAGATCGGCGATATCATTATCGATCCGAAAAATGAGAACCGCGTATTTGTAGCGGTGCTCGGACATCCTTACGGACCCAATACGGAACGCGGCGTCTATCGCTCACTAGACGGCGGAAAAAATTGGGAGCGGGTATTGTACAAAGACGAAAATACCGGCGCCATACAGGTGAGCTTCGATCCGAACAATTCCGATATCCTGTACGCCGATCTCTGGGCCGGCAGACAGGGCCCCTGGGAGAACGGCGCATGGAACGGTTCCGAAAGCGGATTATTCAAATCGGTGGATGGAGGGAAGACCTGGCGGCAACTCACCAAAGGACTGCCTACCACGCAGCAGGGGCTGGGCCGTATCGGATTTTGCATCGCGCCCAGTAACAGCAATCGCTTGTATGCAACCGTAGATGCAGGAAGATATGGCGGTATCTACCGCAGCGATGATGCCGGCGAAAACTGGTACCTGTTAACGGCTGATGGACGTTACTGGGGAAGAGGAAGCGATTTTGCAGAGATCAAGGCCGATCCAAAAAATGAGAACATCGTATACAGCGCCAATGTGGTTACCTGGAAATCGATCGATGGCGGAAAAACCTGGACCGGATTTCGCGGGGCGCCCGGAGGTGATGATTACCATCGTATCTGGATCAATCCCAATGACCCGAAGATCATGCTGATCGCGCTTGACCAGGGTGCGATCGTAACGGTGAATGGAGGCGAAACATTTTCCTCCTGGTACAACCAGCCAACGGCACAGTTCTACCATGTGATCACCGACAATGCATTCCCATACAATGTTTATGGCGGACAACAGGAGAGCGGCTCCGTTGGTATTGCATCGCGGGGCAATGACGGGCAGATCACTTTCCGCGAATGGCATCCGGTAGGCGTGGAAGAATATGGCTATGTAGCGCCCGATCCGCTCGATCCGAATATTATTTATGGTGGCAAGATCACTAAATACGATAAGCGTACCGGGCAGGTGCAGAACATTGCACCGGAAGCAGTGCGCAGCGGCAAATACCGTTTTCTGCGCACGGCTCCTGTACTTTTCTCGCCGCTCGATCCGAAGACCCTGTACTTCGCAGGCAACGTGATCTTCCGCACACGGAATGGCGGCAACAGCTGGGAAACCATCAGTCCCGATCTTACCCGCGAAAGCTGGGACTTGCCTGCCAGCATCGGTATTTATACATCCGAGGAAATGAAAAAAATGCCAAGGCGTGGAGTGGTCTACACGATCGCTCCTTCTTTCAAAGACATCAATACGATCTGGGCCGGGACGGACGATGGCTTTATACAGGTGACCAGGGATGGCGGTAAGAGCTGGACCAATGTAACACCTCCGGCCATCACCGCATGGAGTAAGATTTCACTGATGGAAGCAAGCCATACAGACAATAACACCGCCTATGCAGCAGTGAACCGCATCCGCTGCGATGATATGCATCCGTATATCTACAAAACAAACGATGGCGGCAAAACCTGGAGATCGATCGTCAATGGCCTGCCAGATAATGAGCCTGTAAACGTAGTGCGCGAAGATCCTTTGCGCAAAGGTTTATTGTTTGCCGGTTCTGAAAATGCGGTCTATGTGTCGTTCGATGAAGGCGAGCACTGGCAATCGCTGCGGCTCAATATGCCCGCAACCTCCATCCGCGATCTCGTGATCAAGGATGATGATCTTGTGCTCGGTACCCATGGCCGTGGTTTCTGGATACTGGATGATATTACCCCTCTGCGGCAACTAAGCGCTTCGATGGCAGCTACCCCTGCGATCCTTTACAAGCCGCAGACTGCATTGCGGATCCGTTGGGATATGAATACGGATACCCCGCTGCCGCAGGAAGAGCCAGGCGGACAGAACCCGCCCGATGGCGCCATCATCAATTATTATCTCGCATCGGATGCCGGCGAAGTAAGTCTGGAAATACTCGATAAGAGTGGCAGTGTTATCCGCAAGTACAGCAGCAACGATAAGCCCTATGCCATTCCCGCTGTGAACATTCCATTGTATTGGATCCGTCCCCAACAGATCCTTTCTGCTGCTGCAGGTTCGCACCGGTTCCTGTGGGACATGCATTATACGCCGCTGAGCGAACCGCCGTCTTTCCCAATGCAGGCGATCTACGAGAACACCGCACCGGAATCCAATTCGCCCTGGGTATTGCCGGGCACTTATACTGCGCGATTGACGGTGAACGGAAAATCGTATACGCAAACATTCGCGGTTAAAATGGATCCGCGCGTAAGCAGTACAGCCGCCGATCTCGACAGGCAGCATTCACTTTCGATGATCTGTTATGAAGGACGCAAACAGGCCCGCCATGCCGCCGAAGAAATTGAAGCGGCAAGAGCACGTTTGAAAGCCAAAGGAAGTTCCGATGCGCTTACCGCGCTCGATCAGCAGGCGGCCGAACTGGAAGGTGTCTCCCGCGGAAGACGTGGCGGCGGCGGTGGCGGCGGAAGTTTCGGCAGCGTGGAATCTGGTTTTGCGGGACTATTCAGTATTCTGCACGATACCGACATGCCTCCTACTTCGCAAACCATTGCAGGTGTTGACCAGATGCAATCGCAGTTGAAAGATTTACAGACCCGATGGACCAAGCTGCAGAAAGATATTGATGCAGCCGTAAAATAGCTATTAGGATGGTACAGTTTGAATTTACCGCGAAGGCGCTATGGCGCGAAGCAACGCGAAGGAAACTCTTTGCGTGTCATGGCGCCATGGCGTCTTTGCGGTTAACCCGGCTTCATTATTCAAACTGCACCACTATTATGGCCGCAGATCAGTAATTAGTTTGCAGTTTTTAACACAGCATACCTCTCATACCCCATCTGCGTCTTCTGCGATCATTTCATCCGTTCCAGCTCCTTCTGCAAGCGGAACATTTCATCCCGTAGTCTTGCAGCCTCGATAAAATCCAGGTCGCGGGCTGCTTTTTCCATTTCCTTTTTTGTTTTAGCGATCGCCTTCTCCATTTGCGGAATGGTCTGGTATAATTCCTGTTCTTCCGCAGCCCTGGTCACAATATCCTCATCGCCCTGGATGGCATAAGGCCGTGAAGGATCATAGCCCCTGATATCGAGAACGGAAGTCTGTGCAAATACCTGCTCCTTGCTTTTCTTAACGGTCTGCGGCGTAATGCCATGAGCCAGGTTATAAGCCACCTGCTTTTCGCGGCGGCGATCGGTCTCATCAATGGTGCGCTGCATGCTTTCCGTCATGGTATCCGCATAGAAAATCACTTTCCCATCCACATTGCGTGCTGCACGACCCGCAGTTTGGGTCAGCGATCTTTCATTACGCAAAAATCCTTCCTTGTCCGCGTCGAGAATGGCTACCAGCGATACTTCGGGGAGGTCGAGTCCCTCACGCAGCAGGTTCACGCCCACAAGCACATCGATCTCGCCTAATCGCAATTGCCGCAGGATCTCTACGCGTTCCAATGTATCTACATCGCTGTGGATATACTTTGACTTGATATTGATACGGCCGAGGTATTTATCCATCTCTTCGGCCATGCGTTTGGTGAGCGTGGTCACAAGAACGCGATCGCCTTTCTTAACCGTTTTATCGATCTCATCCAGCAGATCGTCGATCTGGTTAACGCTGGGCCTGATCTCGATCGGCGGATCCAGCAGACCGGTGGGCCGCACCACCTGTTCGATCACTACGCCGCCTGTTTTTTCGAGTTCATAATCGCCGGGGGTGGCGCTCACAAAAACTGTCTGGCCGATCATGTTCTCAAACTCATGAAAGTTCAGCGGCCGGTTATCCATGGCGCTGGGCAAACGGAAACCGTAATCGACCAGGATCAGCTTACGGCTGCGGTCGCCGCCGTACATGCCTGCCACCTGCGGAACGGTCTGGTGGCTCTCATCGATCACACATAAAAAATCTTTCGGAAAATAGTCAAGCAGGCAGAAGGGCCGGCTGCCGGGTTTGCGGCGGTCGAAGAACCGCGAATAGTTCTCGATGCCGTTGCAATAGCCGAGTTCGCGGATCATTTCGATATCATATTCCACTCTTTCTTTCAGTCGCTGCGCTTCGATGTATTTGCCTGCGGATTTAAAATATTCCACCTGCGCCATCATTTCATCCTGGATCTCGTGCATCACATCCACGATCAGGTCTTTCGGCGCCAGGTAAAGTGTTGCGGGAAAAATGGCCGCATCCTGCATGGTGCCGATGCGTTTGTTGGACTGGGTTTCGATGGATTCGATCTCTTCGATCTCGTCCCCGAAAAAAGTAACCCGGTAGCCATAATCTACATACGGCAGGTTGATATCTACGGTATCTCCTTTTACGCGGAAAGTGCCGCGGTTAAATTCTTCCTGAGAGCGATTGTACAGTGAGTTGACCAGGCTATGCAGGAATCCCTGGCGCGACAATACCTGACCTTTGGCAATGCGGATGATACCATTCTCGTATTCGGTGGGATTGCCCATGCCATAGATACAGCTTACGCTCGCCACCACAATTATATCCCGGCGGCCGCTAAGCAATTGTGCAGTGGCCTGCAGGCGGAGTTTGTCGAGTTCTTCATTAATGCTGAGGTCTTTTTCGATATACACATCGCTTACCGGCATATATGCTTCCGGCTGATAGTAATCGTAATAGCTTACAAAATATCCCACGGCATTATCAGGAAAGAATTGCTTGAATTCTCCATACAATTGGGCCACCAGTGTTTTGTTGTGTGTGAGCACGAGCGTGGGCCGCTGCACGTTCTGGATCACATTGGCCATGGTGAAAGTCTTACCCGAGCCTGTTACTCCCAGCAGCGTCTGGAACTGTTCCCCGCTGTTGATGCCTTCCGTTAGCTGGCGGATTGCTTCCGGCTGATCGCCGGCGGGAGAGTAAGATGACTGAAGTTGAAAACGCATATGATTAACTCCTTAAAGCGAAACACAAAGTTAGCTCTTTCGGGTTGCCGGTCCTTCCTCTGTAAATAATCGTTCCATCTTTAACGTTCATTCTATTTTGTATATTTAGAATACGAGCCGCCGCATGAAATACCTCCTCTTGATAATTTCCTGTCTTTTCGCCGCATGCGGTCCTTCGCCGGCTGTGGTGCAAACCCTACCTGACAGTACAGCCGTCGGCTTCCTTCGCTGGTACCGCGACAACGAGGAACGGTTGAGTCATATCCGGCTTGTTCAGGGTGGCTATCCCGACACAACGCGTGCTTATACTGTAGACCAGACCCAGCTAAATCGCTACCTCAGTGAGCTCGATCGATCAGGCTATCTTTCGCCGGCCTATCTCGCCAAAATGCGCCGGTACGTGGACAGTTGTGGCCGATACCTCAATGTACATGCCGAGTACGACGGACCTCCGTCGGGTTTTGAAGGAGACCTTGTGATGAACACGCAGGATTATATGGATGTATTTAATAACCTGAATAATTTCACCATTTCAGACCGCCGTGTGGATGGTGAAAAAGCAAGACTGAAATTTTATTTCTCTCAATATTACTTGATCGGCTTCGCGCTTACGAGGACAAATAAACGCTGGCTGATCGATAGCCTATATTAGTAATCCCCGTTTGCACTGGTCTGTGGTTGTATTTCAGCACTGGTTTATTTGCTGTTCTGTTTAGCTTTACCGAGGAACAGTCCAGCGCCGCACTTATCGTTCAACAGCGGAATGTGACCGTCACGGCATAGCATTACCTAATTTATAAATCAAGCTCATGTGGACCTGCCCGCTCTGCGACCAATCCTTTCAGAAAAATAACCAGCCGCATTCGTGTAATGAAAAGCTGCTGAGCGATTTCTTAACTGGTAAAGCCTCTGAAGCGGTTGCGCTGTTCTGGCATTTTGTAGGGTCTTTCCGGCAACTGGCTCCGGTAACGATACATCCCACTAAAAGCATGGTCGCCATCGCCACAACAAAGCGCATCGCCTGGGTAACCAGGATCGGAAAGGATTTTGTAGATATCGTTTTCCCATTTAAAAAACAATACAGCGACAATCTTTGCTTTCTTAAAATAGCCCAGGTGCCGGGCCAGCAACAATTCAATCATCATTTCCGGATGATGCAGAAGGAAGATGTAAATGAGGAGCTGCTCCGGTTCATGAACCTCGCCCTGCAGGATGCATGACCCTAATGGAACTGGAACCAGATCAAAGCCACAGCCGCCGCGGTCATCAACAATAATGTCAACCCTCCCAGAATGTTCGACAGCTTCGAGTTCGTACGGGATTTCATGATCTTTTTATTATTGCCTATATGCAGAATGATCGCGATCAGCACGGGTGCCGTAAGTCCGTACAAAATCGCAGTATATAACAAGGCCTGAATAGGCGTGATGCCGATAAAATTCAGTCCCAATCCCACCAGCAAAGAAAAAATGATCGAAATATAAAATCCTTTCGCCTGCGGGAAGGTTTTGTCAAGCCCTGCTTTCCATCCGAAAGTTTCTGCCAGCATGTAGGATTGAGACCCTGCCAGTACGGGTATCGCCAATAGGCCGGTTCCAAGTACGCCTATCCCAAAAAGCCAGTACGTGAGTTTACCTGCCAACGGTTGCAATGCTGCCGCCGCCTCTTCTACTGTACTGATCGAATGCTTTCCGGCCTTGAACAATACCGCCGCAGCCGTGAGGATGATAAAGAACATTACCAGGTTGGAGAACAGCATACCGAAATTCACATCCAGTTTCATTTCGGTCAGCACCTGCTTGTCGACCACGAGTTTCTGTTTCTTGTGTTTGATGTCCTCTGCTTCCATCGTTGCCTGCCAGAAAAAAAGATAGGGCGAGATGGTGGTGCCGAGCAGCGCTACCAGAATGGAAATAAATTCCTTGTTCATCTGAATATCGGGCACCACCGTATGTTTGAGCACTACCCACCAGTTCTGGTGCACCATGAACGGGACTGCGATGTACAGCAGAAGAGAGATACACAGCCATTTCAGGATCATCGCAATTTTCTGATAGGGGAATTTGATGATGACCAGCATCAGCACGATCGTTAACGCCACGCAGAAAACAACAGGAGAAACCGAGGGTATCAGCATATGCGCTACAGCGCCCATGCTCTGGATGTCGGCGCCGATATTCAATGTAATGGCCGGAAAGCTGAACAGCAGCATGAGATACAGCACGGCTTTCGGATAGTGTTGCCGCAAGGTAACCGTAAGACCCTGCGCTGTAATGATCCCGATCCGCGCACACATGCCCTGCACCGCGGCCATCAGCGGAAAACTCAGCAGGGCCGTCCATAATGTGCTGTAACCGAACTGGGCTCCTGCCTGCGAATACGTTGCGATCCCCGAGGGATCATCGTCGCTGGCGCCGGTGATCAGCCCCGGCCCTAAAACATTGAGGATCTTTCTTATGCGCCCCTGTTTCTTCGGTTCCTGTTGCTTTTTTGAAACTGTCATCCCTCTGCTGCGTCGCATTATTGCATCGCTTCTCTAAGTTAGTTCATCGGCGCTGCAATAGGTAAAAAGCTTAAACTGGCATGGAAATTTTACGATCCCTCACATGCATACAAATACCCTGAAGGCAGAAGCGATCGTTTCCAAGATCCCTCCTGTCACGCTGCTGTTCTGGATCATGAAGATCTGCGCCACCACCCTCGGCGAAACCGCCGGCGACCTGTTATCCATGACGATGAATGTAGGGTATGCGGTCAGTTCGCTGATCCTGATCGGTTTTTTTCTGCTCACCCTTACCGGACAATTGATCGCCAGGCGTTATATCCCGGTACTGTACTGGGCCGTGATCGTTTCTACCAGTACTGCCGGCACAACTATGTCGGACTATATGGACCGCACACTCGGCCTCGGTTACATGAAAGGAAGCCTGATACTGGTAGCCTTGCTTATCACCGTGCTGGTGATCTGGAAAAGCGTTGAAAAGACTTTATCGGTAGACCAGATCCGTTCGCGCAGGGCAGAGCTTTTTTACTGGATCGCAATCCTTTTCTCCAATACGCTGGGTACGGCACTCGGCGATTTTCTGGCGGATGATTCCGGACTTGGATTTGGCGGCGGCGCACTGCTTATCGGCGGGCTGATACTGCTGGTGGTACTGGCCTATTATTTCACCCGGATCTCCAGAGTGGTATTATTCTGGATCGCTTTCGTACTCACCCGGCCCTTCGGCGCCACATTCGGCGACCTGCTGACCAAGGGCCATGAAAAAGGCGGTCTGGGCTTCGGTACCAAAGGTTCTTCACTGATACTGCTGGCTATTCTTGTGATCCTCGTCATCTACGACTCCCTCAAAAAACGCGTCCCCGTAGAACCACCCATCGCAAAGAAATAAGCCAAGACAACCAACTCCAGACTTCAAACTCCAGACTCCAGACTAAAAAAAAGGCCGGTCGCTGCATGCGGCCGGCCCGGGACATTGGATTGAAAAACGGTTATTTATCAAGTTTTCTCAGGATCGCCTTCACATTGCTGTTGATCTCGCGGTCGCTGAGGGTTCTGCCATTAATTTCAGAAGTGGTCGAACCCTGCCAGATGGTCCTGTCTGTATTGGCATCCATCATGGTAAGCGTTAAGGTTCCTTCCCTCACGGTTTCGGTGGACCGATCATATCCCATCAACTCCGAAGGATAATATACCGGAACATACCTGCGCTGATAGGGATTGAAGAACCAGCGTGTTGTAGGCTGACTGTATACCGGATTGGATACATTCCTGTTTTCGCGCTGAACGTCTACATCATATACCAGCAGCACATCCGGGTTCCGGTTGTCGAGGGCCCAGCCGTTGGACTGCAGGTTCTGATCGATAGCGCCGCGGATCTTGCGATCCACTAAATCGTTTGTGCGTGTTCTGGTTTCTGTAACCCCCTTGATCTTCTGGGTCCCATTCACCCAGGCATACGTGCGGATCTTGCTGAAATTATAGGAGTTGTCTTTTTGTATATAGGCCGAGCTTCCACAGCCGGATAAAACGAATATACTGAGCACAACACCTAATAACCACGACATCCTTTTAATGCTGTTCATATTTAAGTGTTTTTATGTGCCTATATAAAGTCAATCGGTATGCCAGATGGTCATAAGAACTCTTAAATGTTTGCGAAGAGAATGTTAACTCACCCCCAGCCCCTCTCTGTAAACAGAGAGGGGGAAAGATTTTACTACCTATAAACTCCCCCTCTCCACTGGTGGAGAGGGGGTCGGGGGTGAGGATTATCGGCGGTAAAAGAGGTACAACAAGTACCTGGTATGTAGGGGCGAGGATCACTTCCTCACGATACTAAAAATCGGGACCTGCGGAACAAAATACTGGTCAATATCATTCTGACGATAGATCTTCATCACCACATCCATGCCCCTTACTACTTTACCGAATGCGGCGAAGCCCTGTTTATCGTCGATATTCTCGCCGCCATAATCCAGGCCCGGCTGGTCGCCGATACAAATGAAGAATTCGGTACCTGCAGTTCCCGGCGCCAGCCGGGCGAGCGAGATCACGCCATCCGTATGATGCAGCTGGGTCTGCTCCGTGTTCTCGTGCGGGATACCCGGGATTGAAGCGGCTTTTTTCTGGTTCGTTTTCCAGAGCCCGCCCTGTATCAGTTCTGTTTTGGGCGCATTGGAAGGCTGGTTGTATTCATTCAATACGCGGTAAAAACTGCTGTTGTTGAAATAGTCAGAGTCGATATAAGACAAAAATGCAGCAACGGTTTTCGGCGCCTGTTTAGGGTATAACTCGAGCTCGATCTCTCCCTTACCGGTCTGGATAATGATATGAGGATTGTTGGTGGCGAGGTGATGACAGGAATAGAGTCCCAACAGCAACAGCAGTGTATACCATCGATTTTTCATCGCCTTCATTTCAGGGTATGATCTCGAATAAAAAAAACTGTGTCTTTTCGAGTTCTGTAAAATTATTATCAGATACCAGCACAAGTGTTCTGTGACCGTTGGGCAACACGGGACCAAAACAGATGCCTTCTACATTATCAATGTAGATACCCAGTTCGTCCATGTTCAATAGTAATTTTTTTGAGACGGAACTTTTAGGCGGATTATTTATTAAACCCGGTGTGCCTATAATATTCTCGCCAAAACTCAGGTCTGCCAGGAAAATTTTTATAGTGCAGGCCAGCCTGCCGGTTGAAAAAGATCTTTCCAATACGATCAGATGATCTTTATCTACCGCGAGTATATCGGGCACCCCGTTGATCTTAAAAGCAGTGGCCGGCAGGGCGGGATAAGCGATCCGTTCCAGGGGATAGGCGTACTGGGCCGTATTCTGCTTTGTTGACACATCGAATTTGAAGATCCTGATAAAGGCCGGATATTTCCCCCATTGCAGATCCGCGCGGGGACCATCTTCATAAAGCGGCTCCTCCACATTTACATACAGTGTTTTGTAATTATCGCCGAAACTGATCCCTTCCAACACCCCGTTCTGTCTCGGGCCTTTTTCTGTGGCATGCATCCGAAGGATATCCGGGATCGGAAAGCTGTCAACATATTTTCCATCTTTAGATACAGTAATGATAGTAGGATCTTCCAGTACCGTGTCCTTTCCCCTTACGATCCGTTCTCCCTCGCTGGTCCAGACCATTTGCTTTTTATAAGGATCATACCGCAGACCTTCCGGATCGGGCGTATGCGCAGGATCCTGTTTGGAATTGGGATAAACAGAGCCATCAGCCCTGCGCAGCATTGTTACGTTGATGAACGCCACGCTATCGATCTTGTCATTCCTGATAAAGATCTTCGCGGTATAAAAACGGGCGGGATTGATGGCAGACCGGTCATCGCTTACCAGGTAGTAAACATCATTCGCAACATCATAATCGATGCTGGAAAGTCCGCCCATGGTCGTTCCTTTTACGGGAAGATTAAAGGGCGCTTCTTTCACGCCCAGAAATTTCAGCTGAGTTGCGTGGAAGTTTTCTTCTGCAGTGATCTTACGCGCACTAGAGCAGGCGCTGAGCAAAACGATTATACATGCCAGGCAGACTTTCACTTCTTCTTTCTTTTTCTGTCGGAGAATAACCAGGGCAGTAATTTGGGTTCGGCAAATGCGGAATCCCAGCTGTTATGACCGGCCTGAGGATATTCCGTGTACATCACATCGGTTGCGCCCCTTGTCATCAGCGCTTTGAATAATTCGCGGTCTGAGTCTGGTGGCACTACATTATCCTTTCCGCCATGGAAGATCCACATCGGAACATTGTTCGCATGTTCGAGGAACCATGGAATATTGCAGGCTCCGCAGATAGGGAACGCAGCAGAGAAATAACCGGGATAACGCCCCAGCATATCATAAGTACCTATTCCGCCGAGCGACAACCCGCCCAGGTAGATCCGCTTTTTATTGATCACCCTGCGATCTGCAAGACTATCGATCAACTGCTTTACCAATTGCTGCGGCGCTGGTTGCTGCCCATCTGTAATAAAAGTCCAGGCGCCTTTTTCGTACATAAAATTCGACCATGCAACGTTAGGCGGGCACTGCGGGAAGATCACAATAGCGGGGAAATTCCTCCTGATCTCCGGTTTAACGAACAGCGCGCCGCCATGCATCAACTGCGCCTCATTATCCCGGCCACGTTCCCCGGAACCATGCAGGAAAACAATGAGCGGATATTTTTTTGACTTGTGATAATTTTCCGGGTAAAGAATGCGGTAACGCAGGGTATCATGACCCCGGATCAGCATCCGCTTCTGGTACAGCGAAAGATCCTGTGCCACGATGCAATGGCAACAAGCAATCATACCTATTAAACCAAACAGCTTTCGCATCATTTAGGGATTGATATGCTGAAGATACGAAGCAAGATTCATGATCGCTTCCGAAACCACCCCAATTTGCTCCTGGGCTTCTTTCCAGTTACGCTGCTCTATCGCCTCCCGTACGCCGGGAATCGTTTTCACTCCATAACCTGTGTAAAAGCCCGGCGCATACAGCGTATGGTGATACCAGCTCCGGCGAGGCAGGCCATTTGCAACAAGCAATTGCTGTTCCGCTTTGAACAGCGCTTTATTGAAAGCGTCGTGATCCGCCTCTTTCGCCAGAGCCGCAGACCAGCTTTCTGCAGTTTTATTTCCCGCTTTTTCCAGGTGAGCCAGAGCATTCTGCAAAGGAGAAAAATCGAGATAGGGCACTTCGGCTTTGGGTGAAGGCATCTTCAGTTTTTCTGTGGGATCATTTGCGAGCGCATAGAGGTTATTACGGATGATCTCATTTTCTGTAGCTGTTGTCTCCCGCATCTGATCTGTTCTTTCGATCAGGTCTTTCACATAGCCATTTACTGTTTTGTAAAGGCTACGGAAATCGAAGGGCAATACATCTGCATCTGCCATCCGCAATGCTGCATGACCCGCTGTTTTTGCCAGCGTCACGCCATAGGCGAAGCCAGGATCTTTGAAACGCGTATAATCATCATAAGAATCGTAGATCGAATGATATTCGCCGCCACCGTTCTCACCTCCAAAGCCCAGATCGAGCGAGGGTATGCCGAGATGCTGGATAAAAGAAGAATAATCCGAACCCGATCCCATCGCGCCTACCTGTATCGTATTGCGCGCCAGGATCTCTTTTTTTTCTCTGGCCGATCCGGCATTTACCACCGATTCGGCCCTGCTGCGCTGGAACACGCTTACCCTGGTTTGAGGATCTTCCACCTCTTTGCTGATCTCGGTGATCAGCGTCTCGAGCGCATGCGAACCTTCCACGCCCAGAAATCCCCGACCGTTGCTATCGGAATTGATGTATACAACCGCTTTCTGCTGTAGTTCCTGCGCATGGTCTTCCACCCATTCGGTAGACCCGAGCAGTCCTGGCTCCTCAGCATCCCAGGCGCAATACACCAGGGTCCGCTTCGGCTTCCAGCCATTTTTTACGAGCTGTCCTATCGCCTGCGCTTCTTCCAGCAAGGCTGCCTGGCCGCTGATCGGGTCACTGGCGCCATTCACCCAGGCGTCGTGGTGGTTGCCGCGGATCACCCATTCATCAGGGTACTGTGAGCCCCTGATCATAGCGATCACATCATAGGCCGGGCGCAGCTGCCAGTCGAATTCCGTTTTGAGATGAACTTTTGTTTTACCCGGACCAACATGGTAAGTAAACGATAACCCGCCGCGCCAGTCAGCCGGGGCCACCGGGCCTTCCAGTGCCCGGAGTAAAGGTTCTGCATCATGGTAGCTGATTGGCAGCACCGGTATCTTCAGGAGGTTGGGCGCCGCCAGCCGGTCAAGCCGTTTTGCATTTTCTGTAGCTCCGATATTCGGCGTAAGCGGATCGCCCGGATAGATCACCATATCCATAATGGAACCACGCTGCACGCCGTACTCGTTCTTGTAGGCGCCTTTCGGGTATACATCGCCCTGTACATAACCATCGTCTTTGGGATCCGAATAAATAATGCAGCCGATCGCTCCATGCTCCTGCGCCACTTTTGGTTTGATACCCCGCCAGCTGCGTCCGTATTTCGCGATCACGATCTTTCCTGATACACCGATGCCGAGCGCATCGAGCTTTTCGTAATCTTCCGGCAGACCGTAGTTGACAAAAACAAGATCGCCGGTTACATCGCCGTCGGCGCTCCAGGCATTGTAGGTAGGTAACTGTCCCTCCTGCGAAGAACTCGGATCTTCTTTCAATGCATTTTCTTTAAGCCCGGCGGTGAATGGAGTGGGCGCGATCATTTCCAGCACCCTGGTTTTAGGTGTGGGGAATAACACCTTGTACGTTTCGATCCTGGCATCCCAGCCCCAGCTTTTATATTTTGCAAGGATCGACTCTGCCACTTGTTTTCCGCCGGGCGAACCCACATGGTGGGGCCTGGCCGACAATTCCCGGATGGTTTCGCCGATATGCTGCGCCTGCAGCAGACCGTCGAACTGTTGTTCGAGCCGTTTTTGCGCGGTAGCTGTTTTGTCTGTAAAGCCCGTGATAGACTGTGCGGAAACAGCTCCCGTCAATAATAAAATCAATGAAGCTCCAAGAAATCGTCTCATGAAAAAAGTTTGTTACAAGGTAAAAAATATTGGTCCGGAAAACAGTTTGCTACTTGAATAAAGGCGGATGCATATCATCCCATGGCGTCAGTTCCTGGTATGCTTTGGCCACGGCCAATATTTCAGCCTCTCCATAAAGCTTACCGAGAAAGGTAATGCTGGTGGGAAGATTGAAGCGCTTATCGAAACCGATCGGTACGCATACTGCCGGGTGACCGGTAAGATTGGTGATCGCTGTCTGGTTGCCGCTTCCTCTGCTGGGGCAGATCAGCACATCGATGTCTTTGAGCGCTTCGTTCACCTGTTTCATCAACAGATACCGGTGACGGTTGGCATTCACATATTCCGCGGCCGACATCATCCTCGAGGTCCGGAAACTGTTCGGCCAGTCGAATTTTTCCTGGCGGGTCATCTCATCGTCGATATTCATTCTTGTGAACTCATCAAAAGCCGCAGAGCTTTCGGCACTGATCACCACGCTCATGATATTGAATTTGTAAACCCCGCTGTCGGGGAATACCACCGGTATCAGCTCTATGCCCATATTGCGGAATGTTTCCAGCACTTTCAGCTCATTGCGGCTGGTATCGGTGATGCGGTCGAAATAATTTTTTGCGTAACCGATCCGCAGTTTTTTGATATCAGTATTCTGTTTGTAATTGAACGGCATGTTCACCGCAGATCCATCCAGCTCATCGGTGCCATGGATATAATTGAATACGACTGCCGCATCTTCTGCGCTGCGGCAGAGGGGGCCTATCTTATCCAGGCTCCAGCTCAGGGTCATGGCGCCGCTCCGGCTGATACTGCCGAATGTGGGCCGCAGCCCCGTGGCGCCGCAGGTAGAAGCCGGAGAAATGATCGAACCATGGGTTTCCGTTCCGATCGCAAAAGGCACGAGTCCGGCAACTGTAGCAGAAGCGGATCCTGCCGAAGAACCCGAGGATCCGGTCTTGGTATTCCATGGATTGCGGGTGCGGCCGCCATACCAGTAATCGCCCATGGCCAATGCGCCAAGCGTGAATTTCGCCACCAGCACAGCGCCGGCAGCTTTGAGTTGGGAGTAGACAAATGCATCGTCGTCCAGCACCTGCTCTTTGTATGGGGCGGCGCC
Source organism: Chitinophagaceae bacterium (assembly GCA_019247775.1). Lineage (GTDB taxonomy): Bacteria > Bacteroidota > Bacteroidia > Chitinophagales > Chitinophagaceae > Sediminibacterium. The sequence continues at coordinate 23,609 of JAFBAN010000227.1, forward strand.
CCAGGTGGTCTTCGTGCCTTTCACTGAAAAAAGATCTTTAAGGCCGTAAGGGATCCCGTGTAATGGTCCGCGATACTTCCCGGCAGCGATCTCCGCATCCGCATCCCGGGCCTGTTGCATGGCGATATCTTCTGTGAGCGAGATCACACATTGCAGACTATCGCCGAATTTTTTCAACCGGTCAATAAAGAATTTCGTCAGCTCCACCGAACTGATCTTTTTATTCTTCACCAGCGACGCAAGCTGAAGTATGCTGTAAAAAGCGAGTTCATTGCGATCTGCGGGGAGAGATACTTTTGGATAATTCCATTTAACCGCTTCCTGCCTGGTGTTGAAACGCATGCCAGGCAATACAGGGCTCTGCCATAAGCTCATCGGCACGCTGTTGGGCAGGCTCAGCTTGTGCATGTTCCGATAGTTGTTAAGATTGCCTTTCACACCATCGTACATGGTATCGATCTCTTTCTGTGTGAAGTTGAGATCGAACAGCTTGGCGGCCGACTGGATGTCTTTGGTAGTGATCGTGTCCTGCGAAAATGCAGCAATGCCGTTTAAGAGCGCGGCAAGAAGAATGATCTTTCTCATGGTAACAGTTTGATTGAGGAGATCAAATGTACAATAGAAGAAGAACGAAGAGAAAAAAGCAAGCTATGTTCGGCGTCCTAAGGTTTCGCTAAGAGGATAGAAGAGCGAAAGAGGGTAGCGGGAGGAATCTCTCCTTGGCTCATTTGCTCTTTTATCCTCTTAGCGAACCCATTCGCGGCCGCAACATTCAGTCAGACCTGCGGGCGAGTTACTGATTGGATTCGAATGTATTTCCCTGGCGGATATCCCCCGTTTCATATCCTTTTTTGAACCAGTACATCCGCTGCTGCGAAGTGCCGTGTGTAAAAGCGTCTGGAACTACATAGCCGCGGCTTTGCTGCTGCAGCCTGTCATCGCCGATAGCATTGGCAGCATTCAACGCGGATTCTATATCCCCGTTTTCCAGCACCTGCTTCATTTTTTGATCATAATGCGCCCAAACGCCGGCATAGAAATCCGCCTGCAGTTCCAGCTTAACCGAGAGTTTATTGGCGCCTGTTTCGCTGAGGCTTTGCCGCTGCTGGTCTACCTGGTCGGTAGTACCCATTAATTTTTGAACATGATGCCCCACTTCATGCGCGATCACATAGGCCATGGCGAATTCGCCTGGAGCATGAAAACGATTCTGCAGTTCACTGAAAAAGGAAAGGTCGAGATAGACTTTCTGGTCTGCCGGGCAATAAAACGGACCGGTGGCAGCACTGGAGAAACCGCAGCCCGACTGGGTCTGGTTGGTGAAAAGCACAAGGGTAGGATCGGTGTAGGTGCTGCCGTTCTGTTTAAAGATCTCTCCCCACACATCTTCCGTATCTGCCAGCACTACCCGCGAAAAAGAAGCTAGTTTTTCTTCAGCTGCGCTGCGGGGTGCGGACGATTGGGTCTGCGGGCCCTGGAAACCCTGGTTCTGCAGGTCTGATGGATTGCCTCCCAGCAGAAAATACAGGATCCCGATAATTATAGCGCCGATACCGCCGCCTGCTACCATTCCGCCACTCATACCGCGACGGTCTTCTACGTTTCCGCTTTCGCGTCTTCCCTGCCAGAGCATAACTTTTGATTTGGGAAAACGGCTAAAAAATCGTGCCTGTCGCAGGCATAATGCGACCTGCTCAAACCAGTTTCACCCAAACATAGTCGTCCAGCAGCTGGTTGTTCTTGATCACCGCCCGTCGCTGTATGCCTTCGAGGTAGAACTTATTGTTCTGCAATACTTTCATGGATGGCCTGTTCTGTTCGAACACATGGGCTTCAATGCGGGCGACGTCCAGCCGGGTCTCGATAAAATCCAGCAGCAGGTTCACCGCTTCCGTGGCAATTCCTTTTCCCCAATACTGTTCGCCAACGAAATAGCCGATCTCCACGGTTTTACGGGAAACATCGCTCTTCAATACACAACCGATACTCCCTGCTATCGCCCCTTCGAATACGATGGCGAAATTCAGCACGGGATCCTTATCATTCACGTGTGCGATCCATTGCAAAGCATCCATCACCGTATAGGGGTTGGGCAGGGCATCGCGCACATTGTTCCAGACATTGCGGTTGTTGGCGATGGCGGCCAGCTCCCGGGCATCCTCTTTTTGCCAGGGACGCAGTACGATCTTATTCATCTTCGGTGATTTGCCGGTTCAGGTATGATGTATAGTCGGGAATAATGGCTTCGTAATCGGTATACATCAGCGGTGAGGTCATGATAAAATCAGCTGTTGCCCGGTCGCAGGCGATGGGGATATTCCATGCCACGCATAACCGCAGCAATGCCTTGATATCGCTGTCGTGCGGCTGCGCTTCCATCGGGTCCCAGAAAAAGATCATGATATCGATCTGTCCGCTCGCGATCATCGCACCCAGCTGCTGGTCGCCGCCCAGGGGACCGCTCATAAGTTTGGTGACGGGTCTGCCCAGCGCATCCTCCAATAGTTTGCCTGTGGTGCCGGTGGCATAGAGCTGGTGTTGTTCAAGTGCCGTTCTGTTGTACACGGCCCAGTCCATCAGATCCGCTTTCTTATGGTCATGCGCCACCATAGCTATCTTTTTCTTCTTCTTAAGTATCCTTATCCCTGCCATTGTTTTTTTATTGATACGGTTTGGGGCGAGAAGGTAACCTGCGGGCCGGTATGGTCAGCAAAACATAACCCGATCCATATACTCTTAGGGCTTTCGCAGGGGGAGGCCGCGCGCCACGCATAATGCGGTAAGCGGGTGAAGCAGCAACACGATCAGTATGATCCAGACCCGCGCCCCGGCGATCAGCAGGATCAGTTTAACGGCGATCAGGTACAGCGGATATATCACGAACAATGCCCCGAAAAGGACCGAATCATAGAACACCGTGTACCTTGTTTTCCGCCTGACGATGGTTTTGATCAGCAGGTACAATGGCGCATGCAGCAGCCATCCGATAATTGCGGGTAACGCCAGCACTCCTGCCGGTTTACTGCTTAGCGCAGCATCTGGAATATGTATAAGATGATTGATCCGCACAAACAACTGCTCATTGAAATAACGCCTGTTCTTTGCCTGGTCTCCGAATGGCAGCAGATGCGGAACTTTTACCGGTGTTCCCGCATCGATAACAATTGTTTTTCCAAAACGGCTTAGTGAATCATAGGCGATGCCCAATGGCAGCACCCGGAAATTGTCGAGATGGATACTCTCTTCCGCTATCCGCGCAGCTCCTTTTTTGAAAGGCTGTAGCCTATGACTATTGATACAGATGCCTTCGATGAAAATGAGCACGATACCGTTGGACGACAGGATGGCGCGGCAGGCTTCGAATGCCCGGGTATTCAGATCCAGGTTTTCGCGGCCCTCGCTCAACCTGTATACGGGTACCATGTTCAGCAACCGCAGCAGCCGGTTATGCCAGGGTTTATGAAATGCATCGCCCCGGGCCAGGAAATGCACCGGGTGGCGGAAACTGGCGGCAATGATGACCGCGTCCAGAAAGGAATTGGGGTGATTGGCAATCACGAGTAAAGGACCTGGCTGTTTCAGCTGCCCGGCCTGCCGGAGCTCGATCCGTCGACAGAAGATTTTCAGCCCAAGGCGGATCAAAAGTTTGAGGAATTGGTAGAACAAATCTGCCTGTTTAGGTTCTAAAAGTAATCCATCGCTTACCGGCGCTCATTACAAAAACCTGCTTCAATCTCGATTTAATCTGAAAGCTGCTGTTGTGAAATAGCTTTTTTCTATTTAGCCTATCGAAACAGCCTTAAGAACAGCTTAATGTGCGGGAAGGGTTCGATAGAAGAAGAGCGAAGGGAAAATAAGAAATCGTGGAGTGGCAGGCCCGCGGATGGGGTTACGCTAAGAGTGGATAAGAGCAAAGGAGCTTAGGAGTGATCTCTCCTGTTACCCTCTTTTTCTCTTATCCACTCTTAGCGAAACCCTGTTCGGGTACCCTACCCAGGCTTTCTTTTCCTTTTTCCCTCGTTCTTCTTCCAGCAAACGAAAAGTCACGCCGAAACGTGACTTTTCTACTTACAACCCATCCAAATAATTTATGCTTCGGCGGTAGCTTTTACTTCCACCAGCCTGGCCCGGATCTTGGCTTCAATCTCGTTGGCGAGTCCGGGATTATCCAGCAGCAGTCCCTTAACAGCATCCCTGCCCTGGCCGAGTTTATTGCTTTCATAACTGAACCAGGAGCCGCTTTTCTGTACGATGCCCAGTTCTACGCCCATATCGATGATCTCTCCGATCTTGCTTACGCCTTCGCCGAAGATGATATCGAATTCAGCAGCGCGGAATGGAGGTGCTACCTTGTTCTTTACCACTTTTACTTTAACATGGTTACCGATGGCAGAATCGCCATCCTTGATCTGCGTCATCCGGCGGATATCGAGACGAACGGAAGCATAAAATTTCAATGCGTTACCGCCTGTAGTCGTTTCCGGATTACCGAACATCACCCCGATCTTTTCACGAAGCTGGTTGATGAAAATGCAGATGGTACCGGTCTTATTGATGGTGGCCGTGAGCTTGCGCAGCGCCTGGCTCATCAGCCTGGCATGAAGACCCATTTTACTGTCGCCCATTTCGCCTTCGAGTTCGCTCTTGGGAACCAGGGCGGCTACGGAATCGATCACCACCACATCCAGCGCACCGGAGAGGATCAACCGGTCGGCGATCTCCAGGGCCTGTTCTCCGTAATCGGGCTGGGAGATCAGCAGATTGTCTACATCCACACCCAGTTTCTGGGCATAGCTGCTATCGAATGCATGCTCTGCATCGATGATGGCACACATCCCGCCTTTTTTCTGCGCCTCGGCGATCACATGGGTGGCGATAGTGGTCTTACCGGAAGATTCAGGTCCGTAGATTTCCACGATACGTCCCTTAGGCAGCCCGCCCACACCAAGTGCGGCATCCAGTCCGATAGATCCGGTGGAGATGACTTCCATCGGGTCCTGACTTTTTTCGTTCATCATCATCACACTGCCCTTGCCGTAATCCTTATCGATCTTGTCTATCGTCAGCTTCAGCGCTTTCAGTTTTTCTGCATTGCTCATAATTGGTAGAATTTATGGGTCTTGTTTTAATGGGAGAATAAAAGTACAACAATTATCCGGATAAACTAATATTTTTAGTATTTTTTTAGCTAACGCTTTTAGTTCTCCGTTATTGTGACCCGGCGATAAAAATACAGCCGCCCCCGGTTCCGGCCTTGGGTATTTATACCCTATTTTATCACGGATTTCACTGGTTTTAAACAATTTCTAGCCCCTTGAGTATTTAACAACTGCCGCTCGGCAGGCTGCTATATTTTTGCCCTATGCGTTTTGTCCTGTTGATCCTTTTATCCAGTATCGGCCCGCTGTCTGCCATGGCCCAGGACTGGAAACTCCGTACCGATAAGAATGATATCAAGGTTTATTCCCGCCAGGTACCAGGTTCCAGGATCAATGCACTGAAAGTGGAATCGGATTTTGCGGCCTCGGCTTCCAAACTGATAGCGGTGATCCTGGATATCAACACATCCACCGAATGGTTATACAGTACCAAATCCTGCACATTGCTGAAGACGGTATCGCCTTCCGAGCTGTACTATTATTCTGAAGTAAGTTTTCCCTGGCCGGCATCCAACCGGGATTTTGTGGCGCATATCAAAGTGAGCCAGAACCCGGCCACTAAGCTGATCAACGTTCACGCTGAAAATGTTTCCATGCTGGTGCCCGAGAAAAAAGGCATCGTACGGGTTACGCAGTCGGTGGGTAACTGGTACATTACGCCGCTTGACAAAAATCATATTCATGTGGTCTATGAACTGCAGGTAGACCCCGCGGGATCTTTACCGGCATGGCTGGTGAACATGCTCTCTACCAAAGGCCCGTTCGAATCTTTCAAAAGCCTGCGCACACAACTGCAGAAGCCCGCGTATGCGAATGCGAGGTTTAGTTTTATCGCGGACTAGGATTGCCGACGGGGTTCAATAAAAGAAGAACGAAGAGAAAAAGAAAAGAAGGATAGTGCAGAATTCCTTTTTTCTTTTTCTCTTCGTTCT
>JAFBAN010000233.1 GCA_019247775.1 Chitinophagaceae bacterium
ATTGCCCAGGACGTCGAAACTGCATACCCATCTTTCGGCGGTATTGATGTTAACAATGGCCACTACGGCCTGAACTACTCTGAGTTTATATCACCGATCGTAAAGTCAATTCAGCAGCAGCAGGTTCAAATAGACGCATTAAAAAAGGAAAGCGCCGATCAGAAAATACAGATTCAACAACTACAGAAATCAATAAAATAACCTTAAAAATCTAAAATGAAAAAAGCAATCATTATTGCCATCGCCGTAATGTTCACCACAGCTGTTAATGCCCAGAAAAAAGACACAGCCAACCTTAAATTCTCAACCAACAGCAACACCGCGGCATTTTTAAAGAGTGGCAGCGACACGCTTGAGATCACAGTGCCGGGAACAGTGAAGCATATTAAGTTAGGTGATCGCGTTTTCTCCGTTGATCAGCTTACCCAGACGCTGCCCCTCTTCGTTAGCCTGGACTGGATCGTCGCTCAATTCACATACCTGCGGACAAGCAAAAACGGCGAATTCACCGATGCACAAATGGATCAACTGAAGGCACCGTTACTCCCTTATGTTCAGGCATGGCAGCAGATGCAACGATCACAGCAACCTGCAAAGCAATAGGGTCCCAGTTGGCAGCATGATTCCATTGTCCTTTCGATCCTGCAGCACTTATATCAGATTTGTAACCTATAACCATCACAGCAAAAAAACAGCTATGAAAAAAATCTTTTCCCTGCTCATCTTATGCGGGCTCGCACTGAGCTATAGCCCTCCTGCCACCTCACAGATCACGGAAAAAATATCCGTGGCGACGACGGTCCATGCCGGCGGGATATCCGCTACCCTTTATCATGTCGACACTGCAAACTATGTCGTAGAAGAAAAAAGCGATCTGGTCTCGCTCACCGTGTACGATTTCAAAACCTCCGGCACAGTCGGCGGGAAATGGTACCTGCTGGGGTATGTGAAGGGATCTGCCTATGCCGACAAGCTCGATTCCCTTACGCGAGCGGATGGCGACGATCATAAAACGTTCACGCTACCGATTAAATCCCTACGAGGGTATTCATCTTATAAACTACAGGGGATACAGACCGGCAGCACCGCATTATCGACGTTTGAAATATGGCGGGTCCGGCGAAACTGACCCGGAAATTCCATTGTCCTTTCGCCTTTTGATCAATAAAAACATTTTTACAGCGTGAGTTTCAAAACAGCATCAGCCATACTTCGCGGACGGTGGCTCATTCAGAAGGAGTGGGCAGATCGCAATATGGCGCTGGTTGTGAAGATGATCCAGGGCGAGCCGGTTGATCTGGGCCTGGAGCGGGACAAAGAAGTGGACGCAAAAGTTCTTTCACATAAGGCGGGGGTTGTTTACCAGGTTGGTTACTATACCGACCTGAGCAAGATACCCGAAGGCTCTGTGGCGATGCTCAATATCATGGGTCCGGTTACCAAGTTCGGTGACATCTGTTCCTATGGAAGCGTTGATCATACGGCCACCATCAATGCCCTTGCCAAGGCCAACAACATTGCCGGTATCATCCTCAATGTTGACAGCCCGGGCGGCGAAGCGGCCGGCACATCGATGCTGGCAGACGCCATCAGGAACGCGGGAAGCATTAAACCTGTAATAGGCGTGGTAGATGATGGCATCGCCGCCAGCGCAGGATACTGGATTCTCTCTTCCTGTTCAGAGGTATACGTGACCAAGAAAACTGATATGGTCGGAAGCGTCGGCGTTTACTGCACGATCGCAGACTGGTACGGATACTTCGCCGAGCAAGGATTGAAGGTTCGCGACGTGTATGCCCCGCAAAGTACTGACAAGAACCTCGACTACAAGCAATCGCTGGAAGGCAACGACAAGCTGCTCGAAGACGAGCTTAAAGTACTGGCCCAGGAGTTCATCGATACTGTTTCGAAAAACAGGGCCGATAAACTCACCAGCGAAGACTGGCAGACCGGTAAAATGTTTTACACGAAGGAAGCAAAAAAAATAGGCCTGATCGACGGCCAGATGTCGATCGAACAAGTTTACCAGCGGATGGACCAGTTGGTAAAGACCAATTCCAAATCAAGCAACAACAATACTGTTATGAGTTATCCTAAAGCATCGAAAGCCGCGAAAACAGAAGGCTTTCAGAGTTTGGTACCAGGTGTGGCTACTGAAGTGGCTGTCGCCGGCGTATTCGTTTCCGATGAAGCTATGGGCAACATCGAGTCTGCTCTGACCGATGCTGAAGCCAATACTGAGGCTGCCAGCCAGCTGGCGGCCGCGCAGGCCGACCTGAACACCGCGAACGGTAACCTGGCAACCGCCAATACCCGTATCACGGAGTTGGAAAATGAAGTGGCCACCTTGAAAAAAACAGATGGCGCAGAACCTGCGGCACCGGGCACAAAGGAGGAAGATGACTTCGTGGCTGCGGAACCGAGCGCAAGTGATATGGCCTTCCAGAAGGAGCTGCTGGAAAAAATCAACTGATCATCGAAAAACCGAATCATAAACCTAAAAAATACCGAACATGGCTATAGATGTAGCTGACGTAGTCGCCCAGTATGGCGCTTATTACAAGCCCGGTTCTGATAACCAGCAGAACCTGCGCAACATGATTTACAAGCCGTCTGAAACCGCGGCTCTGTTTGCTGCGCGTCCCACCGAAGATACCATCTACCGTGGTACCCTGGCCTCCCTCGATCGCGTGGTGCAGCCTTTCCAGAAGGGCTTCACGCCGATCTCCACCATCACCTTCCAGCCGAACCAGTTCTCACTGTTCCGCCCGAAGATCGACCTGAAAGAAACCCCGGACGACCTGGAAGCGACCTACCTGGGCTTCCTGACCGCTTTGCCAACCAACGAGCGTGCCGCATGGCCTTTCGTTCGCTGGTGGCTGGAAAACCATGTGATGGCTCGCAAGGAACAGGATCTGGAGACCAGCGAATATTTCACTGGTGTGTACGCTGCTCCTGTAGCAGATGTGCCCGGCGCCGCAGGTACCGCTATGGACGGTCTGCGCAAGATTATCCGCGGGTACAATACCGGCGGCCGCACCAACCTCGGTAATGGTGCCATCGCTACCGGCGCACCCGCCGGCGACGATGTGGACTTCTGCACCCAGGTGGAGGAGTTTGTAGCCGAATTGCCCACCCATTTCCGGAAGAAAGTCGACCTGGTGGTAATGTCACCGGAGAACGAGCTGAAATACAAGCGCGGCAAGCGTAAGAAGTACGGCCTGCAGGTGAACTTCCTGACCGGCCAGGGCGTGAGCGACCTGCTCACGATCGAAGACTTCCCCAATGCCTCTATCAAAGGCCTGGAAAGCCATGCAGGAAGCAACCTGATGTGGACTACCATCGCCGCCAACAGGATCCGTCCGCAGAAGAAAGCGGCCCTGAAGGACACCATGGCTGTAAAAGAGTTCGCCCCTCGCGTGGTGAGCGCTTATACCGACTGGTGGGAGGTGTTGAACTTCGAAGTACCGGAGTTCCTGTTCCACAACGACCAGGACCTGGCGTAATCCGAATTATTAATCGCAGGCCCGGGCAGATGTCCGGGCCTGTATAAATACCTGTTATGGGATTGTTCAAAAAAGACGCGCCGGATGCAGAAAAGGTGGCGGCGCTCGAGGGTGAAATCGAACGCTTAGGGAAAGAGAATGCCAGGCTGCAGAATGAAAACAAGGCATTCGACGCCACCAACAAGGAACTGCTGCAAAAGATCAACGAAGTAACGGATATCAAAAACGTTACCAAGGGCGAATTGAAAGCCGCCCCATCGTTCTCGGACAAGCAGTTCACCGTGGACGGACAGACCTACGGATTCAATTTCCCCAAGACCACCTTGCGCAAAACGCCGATCACGGTTGATGACGTGATGGCCAGCGAAGATATGCAGCGTGAACTGGTGGAATTGGGCAGCGGGATGCTCTGTAAGAAATAATTTTTCAAAACCTGTTAATCATAAGACATGGCTTCAGTAAACCTGTACAAAAAATTCGGTAAGACGGAAACCTCCAAAAATCGTGATGGAGGCTACAAGAACATCTTACTGTTCGCGCCGGTGAGCACTTTCACCTCAATCAAAGTGCCCACGCTTTCCGCGGCCCTTGGCGATACCAAGAAGATCGTGGTGGCGCACACCTTCCCGGCAGACGAGGGCTTCATGAGCTTGTTGAGCAAGTTGCATAGCGTAACCACAAAGTCGACGACAGTTGGCGATGAGGGCGCCCAGCGCCTGCAGCATGAGTTCGAAGGCGTGATCCTCGGTGACAGCGCCCTGCACCTGGAGCAGTTGGAGGCTCAGCTGAATGATAACTCCATCTGGCTGGTCAAAGATCAGGACTGCCTGAACACCGACAACTATGTTCAGTTCGGCGATGAATGCCTGACCCCGAACATCAAGCTGGAGTTTACCGGTAACACCACCAAAGAAGGCTTGAAGGAGTACAAGATCACCGGTACCGTGATCGGCAAGAAGTTCTTCTACACCGCTACGGTGACCGAAAAGCCGTAAGCAACCCGAAACCCGTAACCAGTTCACCGTAAATAACGCGTATGGAACCATTTTTCAAGAACCCCGAAACCGAGGCCAAATACGAATCGGTTTTTATGAAAGACAAGGATATCACCATCCCCGGCCAATATAGCGGCAAGCTCAGCGCGATCAGCCCCGAGATTGCCCAAAAGCTGATCGATATGGAAGATAACCAGGTCAAAGCTAAGGCGGCAACCAGCGGCGCCGTAAAGCCCGCAGGCAAGGATATTAAAGCCGATGCGCCACCGGCGGACGGCAAATAGTCAAGAAGGATAACCGAAACTAACCGATATCCCCGTCCGCTGTAGGGCGGGGATTTTTTGTTCAACCGATGGATTTTGACCGCGTAAACGATATCGTCCGCACTAAGACCGCCGAACTGAAACGCCGGCTGCAGGGTAGTATCAAATCCCTCGGTATGCATCATGTCGACAGCCGAAGCAACTATGAACCGCTCACCAACATCCGTACGAACGTCTCCCTCCAGCGCGGGTTGGCCAACAGAATCAGGATCCGCTTTAAGAAGACCGGCGTTTTTGTGCACAAGGGAGTCGGCCGCGGCACCAAAGCTGCTCAGGTGGGAGAAACGAATCGTAAACCCAAGGAATGGTTCAATCCCGTTGTGGATCAGTTCGCTGATGAACTGGCGGAACAGATGGCAGATGAGCTGGTAGACGTAGTCTTCAATTCCATAAAAATAAATTAGGATGGCAGATCAAACCAAAGGAACCTCACGGTCGATATACATAGACTCCTCCGCAGCTGAAGCTGCCATGCGGCGCTTGCAGACCGAAGGCGACAAGCTGAAAGCCAAGATCGACGCCGGCGAGCTCGCAGGTAAGAATATGAACAAAGAGCTGGCCAAGCTCGACCAGGTGAATGAAAAGATAAAAAGTGTGCAACAGCAGTTGGACGGGGGAATGAAGCCCACTTTGATACAACAGCAGAATCTTGTGCGCCAACTGGGAAATGAACTGGCCCGATTAAGTGAAAGTGATCCTGCATTCAAGGCTAAACTTGAGAATTACAAAAAGCAAAATGCTGAGCTCGCGCAAATGCGAGATCGCCTCTATAAAATATCTGACGCAGAACAGTCCATAAAAGAACATGCGGGCGGATTCGAAAAAGTCTTTACCCATGTAGCCGAAGCAATCACGAGTTTTTTTATTATTGAAAAGGTGGCGGATGGGTTGAAAGAATTATTTACAGGAAGTATCGAGGAAGCCGATCAGGCCGCGGAAGCAGTAGATGGCTTACGCGTTGCACTTACGAATGCCGGCCGACTTGATGTATTCGAAAGGTTAATAGGCAAAGCCGATGAGTTTGCTGAAAAATATAAGAGATTAGACAACGATGATATCACCAAAGTTTTTACAAAACTGGTTGATTATGGCAGGCTGACCGAAAAACAGATGACCGCGGTAACAGATGTGATCATAAATTTTGCAGCAAAGCAACGAATCTCTCTGGAAGATTCGACCAATGTAATCACAAAGGCTCTCGAGGGAAGCGGAAAGGAATTAAAAACGTATGGCATAAACATCAAGGAAGCGAAAAACTTTACTGAGCGATACAGCCAGGTAATTACAGTGCTCGGGGAAAAAGTTCGTGGCGCGGAAGCGGCCTTCGAAGAAACCAACAAAGGCATTCGGGAGGGATTTCAGCAACGTCTACGGGATATTAAGGAAGATATCGGAAAATTTCTATACAGTCTGACTGGCCTCGAACAGCAACATTTTAAGACTGCTGTGGCCGCAGCAAAGGATGCTTCTGAGGCCGGAAACCTTTTGGCAAGGTATCAGGAGCTTTCCCAAAAAACTCACCTAACCACCGCTGAAAAAAAAGAGCTAGAGAAAATCACCACAACACTTGCCTCTAAATTTGGCGATAGCGTCATAGAGGTAGACAAAGAAACAGGGGCCCTCAAACTAAACGTTCAAGCGACAAAAGATCTCATTGCGCAGAAATTATTGCTGGCCAATTCAAAGGCGGTGGAAATAGCCGGCAAACTCAATAAAGCGCAAGAAGATGAGGCCGCAAATACAGAAAAGAACACTAAAAATGCGAAACTCTACAATCAGGCCTTAAAAGACCTGGGCACAACGCAAGCGGACATAAACAAAAAAATATCCGTAATCAATGCCGGCGGCGCCTCTGTCAGGGTCGACGAACGCTCACCCGAAGAAAAACAGCTGGACTCCTTTATCGGCGTCATCAACGAAACCGGTGAGGCTGCGAAAAAAAACAGAAAAGACATTGCCGATTATACAAAGCAACTCGAGCAACTTGGCTTCAGCGCGGATCAAGTAAACAAGCTTTTGAATCCCCAGTCAGATAATAAACCCATTGGTATCGTACCGCCGAAATTGCCGAGTGCGGAAGAACTAAAAAAGGCAGAAGAAAACAGGGCGAAACTGAAGGAATTGGTGCGAGAAATGCAGAAATCAATCAATGAAAGCGCTCTGCCACCACTTGAAGCTGCAGAAAAAAATAGTCTTCTGGAGCTACAAAAAGACTTAGCGGAGATCCTGAAGACAACAGCAGGTAACACACAAGCTGATATAGATGCGGCTATTGCTACCGCACAACTAAAGTCAAAAGACAATTTTTTAAAGGAGTTCAGAAAACTGCATAAGATAGTTAAGGAAACTCCAATATTGATACCGCCTCCATCCTTTGATGAAAAAGAGTTCGAAAAAAACCTGAAATCTCAAACGCTTAAACCGGGCGGCATTGTTGACAGGGTCACAAGCTTTTTTAGGCGGGATAAAATTGCCAAAGATAAGCTCGCGATACTGAAAGCAGAGCCAGGAAGCAAGGAAGAATTGCAAGCTCGACTTAATTTGTTAAGGGAGGAACAACAGAAAGAAATAGAAAGCACAGAGCACTCTGAAGCTGAAATTGCGGAAATAAGAACACGGTATAGACAGCAGGAAAACCAATTGATAGTTGAACATTTTGCTGACAAGGTAAAGCAGTACTTGCAATTCGCACAGCAGCTAATCGGAATTTTCGACCAAATTAACCAGGCTCAGAACAACCGTGAAAACGCACAACTTCAGGCTGATATAAAGAATAACGATCGACGCAGAAAGGATATCGAAAAGCTTTCCAAATCCAAGGTTATAACAGAGATCGAAGCAAAACGACAGATTGCGGCGATTGATCAGGAGGAACAAAAAAAGAAAGATGAGTTAGAAAAGAAGCAATTGGAGCGCGGGAGGCGAATCGCGATCGCGCAGGCATTGGTTAACGGTGCAATGGGCATCACGGCCGTGCTGGCGGCTAAACCAGGCATCGCAGATATCCTTTCACTGTCCGCGTTCCGGGCTATAAACATCGCTTTCACTGTTGCCACCACGGCTGCGCAAATAGCCGCGATATCCGGACAGAAGTTTGCTAAAGGTGGTATCCCGGACGGCGCCAGCCATTCAGAAGGTGGAATTAAACTGTTCGATACAAAAAGCAAGCGAGTAGTTGGCGAGATGGAGGGTGGTGAACCTTATATGATCCTTAGTAAGAACTTTCGGAGAAACAACCCTGACTTCATCGCGGCCGCACTCGACAGCAGCATGAATCGAAATGGCGCCAGAATAAGGCCTTTTTGGCAGGCACGGCCGTATTCCCATTTATCATATAAAGATATTACAGCCAGCCAGTCATTTGTTCGACGATTCGAAAACGGCGGTATTGTTCCATCGAGTTCTGGCAATAGCAGTTCGGGCAACCAACCAATCATTACACAAGGTGACGAAGAGATGAAAACAATTTTGCGAGCAGTTCTTGAAAGACTCGAAAACCCCGTTGCTCCAAACGTGACATTTTCTCTTTCCCAATTAGAAGATGCGCAGGCACAGAAAGTAAGAATTATAAATGAAGCTACTGCGTAGTTGCATTTTTGAAGTGTTAGCGTTATTTTGGGCAAAACAAAATCATGAAAAAAGTATTATTCGGGTTACTGTGCCTACCATATTTATGTCTCGCCCAGGGTAACGACCCAGAGACTATTTTGCGGCAAAAAGAGGAAGCAGAAAAAATAAGAAAGGCAAAGGAAGTAGATGAAAACAGGTTCAAGTTTCCAAGAGACTCATCAGGTCAAATAAAATACGTTGAAGTTGTTCCAGTTGACAATGCCTCTGCCAAGGATCTATACAGCAGGGCAAAGCTATTTATTGCCGATACATATAAAAGCGGGAAGACGGTTACCCAGCTAAACGACGACGAATCCAAAACCATTGTTGTTAAGCCAGCCGCATCGGTCACATATAACGAGCCTCTGGGAATCGTCAGACGCCAAGGATATATCGATTACCAGCTAAAGATTGAATGTAAAGACAATAGGTATCGATATACTATCGACGGGTTGACATTTAAATTTGTAGTAACAACTGGTTTTGAACCCTGGAGCCTTGATTCTGAAAAAAAGGCGCCAGTTGTATCGAAGAAACAATGGCTAAAGGTTCAAGAAGATGCGGATACTCAGATGAATCTCGTGATTGCTTTGCTAAAGCAAGCAATGAAAAAACCAACATCTGATTTTTGAGTATTTTTTGGACATTAATTACAGTAATTTCCAATAAGACTGGCACGCAATTTGGATACTTATATCCAATTTTCTTTTCTCCCCCCTTGTCCAGTTCAAAACACTTTCTTACCTCTGTAGTGCAGAAACAACTCGAATTATGAGGCCTTCCACTACAATTAAGCAAAGACTTGTATCGTACGGGCAGCCGAGCCAGGAGGACTGGTACTCTTTCCTTATGCCTCGCATAGGGTTGTTTCTGCAGCGGCTGCCTATTTTTTTAATACAAACCTTTTCCAAATGCAGAAACATCAAAGAGCACCGCAACCTCCGAGCCGTAAGTTTACCGCTGCCGAGTTAAAAGCCATGAATGGCACCATTGCCATCGGCCAGTCAGAATTCGATTTCCAACCTCACCCCATACAGGCAATGTTCATGGCCTATTTGTACCTGTACCTTGATCACGAGATAGGCATCCGGCAGAATGTTCCGCTGCTGGAGGATATGCGCCACCATTTCCGGGTATTAAGTAAGGACCGGGCTAATCCTAGGTGGGCCGTGTACTTCTATTACAGCTACGTCCTTGACGGCATCACCGGGTACCTGAAAGAGATCGACCGACACCGGTGTGGGATCAACCAGTAGAGCGAAAGCCGCCCGTAGTGGGGCGGCTTTTTTGTTTGCAGACATTTGAGACACTCTCTAAATTTCCTCTTCCACTGTTTTGGAACGGCCTACATTCAGAACCGTGAGCACAACGCCGACGATAACCCGGTCATCGTCGGCGACATCCCCGGCGTGCTTGGCTATGGCAGTTGCAAGGCCGCCATTCTTTATGTCCGAACCCAACAGGCTAAGCTTAAGGGTTTCCTTCTGTACCGGTTTTAGATAGATAGATCTTGTTTTCATAACCTGGAATTTGGAACAAACCTACAGCCCAAGCCATTCGCCAGGAAAGGACAATCGCGCCCCGATCATCGCAAATCCATTGTCCTTTCCCGCCCCGCACTATACAACCATATTTGGTCAGTGGAAACAATTACGCTGGCTGAAGTACTGGACTGGCTGGATACCGGCTCCCCCTGCGAACTGACGGTAATCACCTGCGATCACAAGCAGAAAAAAGGTGGCGAGGAACTGGTACTGAAAATGGCCCGGAAGCATATCCTCCGGCCGGCCGACCAGGCCGCCATCAGCGCGGCCCAGCCGAAAATCGAAAGCAAGCGTAATCCCGGACACTTTGAAAACAGTACGCGGAACATGATACTTCCCAACGGGGAAATCAGGAAGGTTCATATCCGCCTCATTCGTCAGTTTAACGGCAAAACAGTTCTATAATGGAGGTCAAAGGCGGAGTAGCATACAGCAGCAAATCGGGCGCCCTCTACATGCGGGGCGGCGTGGCCACGTACGGAAGCTTCGATGGCCAATTGTTCTCGGCGCCGCCGGATATCTGCACAGACTATTCCAGCGCGATCTACAGCCGCTGGGGAGCGGATAACTGCCTCCCACTGGAAATGGCCGATCATATCGAGAATTGTGGCGTTTTGAACGCCGCTTTAGACGCTAAGGCTCGTATCGCCGTGGGCAAAGGATTTCAGCCATTCTTGCGGACCAATATTACGCAAGACGGGAAAGAGGAGTTAGAGCATGTTTCTGATCCGGAAATACAGGATTGGCTCGAAGACAACAATTTCTTTGACGTGGCCATGGACCTAAGTTTCGATAGAAACGGTTATGGCTGGTCACCAGGTAGCCTGATCCTGAACAAAGAGCGTACCCGCATTAACAGAGTCCGCCGCATCGATGTGGTAAAGGCCCGCCTTCAGAAGATGGAGCGGATCGCCAAGGGAAACACCATCAATAGCCTGATCCTTTGCAATGACTGGAAGAAGGTGACTACCCCCCTTTTCGACAAGGATAAAATGACGCAGATCCCAGCCCTGCGTGAGGGATATGAATTGCAGGACCTGATTGAACGTGCCGCCGGCAGCAACACAACCGAGTATGCATTTTTCAATCGCAGCCTGCGCAATGGCCGCGACTATTATCCCATGCCGCTCTGGTATGCGGCCCGTAACTGGGTGAAGGTTGCCAGAAGCGTACCAGCATTCAAGAACGCAATGTTTACCAACCAGATTACGATCAAGTATGTGATCACCATCAGTGATAAGTACTGGGAAACCGTTTACGAAGACTGGGATGATGATGATACATACGACGATGCTAAAAGGCAGAAGATCCGCGAAGAGAAATATGACGAGATCGACAAATGGCTGACCGGTGAAGACAAGGCATACAAAAGCCTCAGCTGCGGTTCTTATTGGGATGAGGTGGCACAGAAGGAAGTTCCTTTCATCCATATCGAGACCATCGACGACAAAGTAAAAGACGGCAAACTGCTGCCTGAAAGCAGTGCCGCCAACAGCGAAATACTTTTTGCGATCGCCATGAACCCCGCGCTGATCGGCGCCGGTCAACCTGGCGGCCCCTACAGCAACAACGCCGGCGGCAGCAACATACGCGAAAGCTACCTGATTCAGTTGATGCTATTGGAGGCCGAGCGAAAAGAAAACAGCAACATCCTTAACCTGGTAAAACGGTTCAACGGATGGGATAAGCGCCTGCAGGTAGAAAGAACTGTTTCGTCAACTTATACCACTGGCAACACTGCGGTAATAACGCAAAAGAAGATAACGCCGCGACTGGTGTTCCGTTGCGTAAGCGGACTGCTCACCACACTCGATACCGGAAACTCAACAAAATCAGAACCGCTGTAATGTTATTTAAGACCAACGATATCACCACATTCAAGAAGTTCATCAACGTGAGCTTCACTTTTGATGTGAACAACAATTTCCCGGGCCTGATGGAAGCGGAAGATGATTACCTGAAGCCGATCCTGGGAGACGATCTATATGAACAGCTCAACACGTCTGCCAATGCCGAGAGCCCGGACGAGGGCCTCGCAGATCTTCTTTCCCTTTGCCGGAAAGTGATCGGGCCGCTTTCCGTATTGCTCGGCATCAGCACCAGGCATATCAAGATCGGTGACTCCGGCTTGAAAAAGACCGTAGCCGATGGAGTTGAAAATGTCTTTGGCTGGGAATACCGAGAGGTGAAGGAAGAACTCAAGGACAAGGTCGCCAAGGCGCTGGATAAGCTCTGGCAGCACCTGTATGAGCATGGTGACGATTACGATTGGGAAGACACAACGGAAATAAACACCATTTTCAAAACAGGATCGGAGTTCAATCAACACTATAGCCTGCATCAGCCACACCGGGTTTTCCCGCTCCTCAAACCCATCATCAAAAAGGTGGAGGAACTGTTTATCTGGGATGCGATCGGCAAGGCGTTCCTGGAAGAAATGAAGGAGCTCACCGAAAGCGAAGGCAACCCCGATCGCCTGCATGCGCTGGACCTGCTTAAAAGTGCCATCGCCCACTTCACTATTCACAAGGCTGTGAGCGAACTGACCGTAAAAAAGACCGACAACGGCCTGACGGTAATGCTCAATGATGTGGGTGATCAGCCGTTCAAAGGAGATCGCACGGCGCCGGATAACCTGCTCACCCTGGTTCGGGATGAAGCCCTTAAAGACGGCCAGAAATACCTAAAGAAGCTGCGCCTTTTCCTGCGGGAAAAAGCCAGCGCCGAACTGTTCCGGACCTATTTCGAGAGTGACTATTTTGATACGAAGCCGACTAAAAAGACTGATTACAACGCTAACAGAACCGGGATCGTAAGGCTATAACCAAAACAACTGGCTTTGACCATGGAGCATTTACAAACGAGCATTGAAGGCTCAAAAACAAGCTGGAGAGGATTGCTTTTTTCCGGTGTTCTTTTTCTTTTCAGCAAGGTGACAGCGTCCGACATGGCCTTGTGGGGAGGCATCATTTCAACAACCGTGGTGACCCTTTACACGCTGTGGAAGTGGCGATCGGAGTTTTTGGAGAAGCGGCGCAAAAGACGCATTTATTAATTGATCATAAAACCAAGACCATGAAAGAATTCATCCGCTCATTCAGAGCGACCAAGACGCTGTTTGTTGTTGCCTTTGTATTGATCTGCGGGACCCTGTTCGCGCAAGGTGGTGCAGCTGGCGATCCACAGCAAGGATTGACCGATTACCTGGTGGGATTCATTCCCATGAAGTACCGCGCATTAATCACCGTGTCGCTGACCGTTCTCTGGTTGCTGGAACAGTACCTGGCGAAAGCACAGTGGTTTAAGGCCAACTCAACCACGCAGCTCCTATTTGGCTGGATCGGCAGCCTCTACAGAAGTATCACCGGCAAAAAAAGCTAAGATGAAAAACCT
This sequence comes from Chitinophagaceae bacterium, assembly GCA_019247775.1. Classification (GTDB taxonomy): domain Bacteria; phylum Bacteroidota; class Bacteroidia; order Chitinophagales; family Chitinophagaceae; genus Sediminibacterium. The sequence goes on from JAFBAN010000233.1 coordinate 13,371, forward strand.
GATCAAAGATTTCCTGCCATTTCTGGTGACCGTTCTGCTTGCGTGGATACTGTTTTCATGTGTCGGGTGTACGACCCTGAAAAAGGCAACGGAGTTCATGAATGATCATCCGGATCAGGCTGCAGGGTACTGCGCCGAAAAGTTTCCCGTCCAGGATAGCATCGGCCATCCGGAAATCACCTTTGGTCAGGGTAATAATGAAGATTATACAGGCAGCCTGGATAGCCTCAAGCACCTGGTGGCCGCTTTGCTTGACTCTCTGAACGCCATTACGAGACCTGCACCCGTCGACACCGGGCAAGTGCAACAAAATTTTGCACCCTGCGCGGAATTACAGCGGTATAAAGACATCGCCCGCCGTTTAACCGACCAGATATTCAGTCTAAACGCGCGATACAAACCGTGTGCACCAGATACGATCAGGATCACCTTACCCTTCTATCGGACGAATACGGCCATGGTTGAACACCTGCGCGGCCAATATGCTGCACAGCGGGCGACAACCAACCAGCTTACTGAAGAGCGAGACAAGTGGAAGGCTCTGGCCCTGAAATTGGGTGGCGGCCTGGCCCTGGCGATCATCCTCATGGCACTTGGAATCTATTTACGAATCAAACGGATCATCTAACGCTTATGGAATTACCCGCACAATACAAATGGCTCCTTAGCCTGCCCGTTCTGCCGAAAATGGTAGCAGAAGGATTGAAACTGCTTGCCTGCGACACGCAGGAAGTGAAGGGTGAGGAAGACAACCCCGTTATTATGGGTCTTGCAAAGGAAGCTGGCGTGGCTGACATCTACACGCATGATGAAATGGCCTGGTGCGCACTTGCGCATACGGTCATTGCGCTTCGCGCTGGCAAAGAAGTTCCATTTCAGGACTTCGATCGCCTGCGTGCCAAGTCCTTTGAAAATTTCGGCCAGTATGTGACCACTCCAAAGCTTGGCGATACGCTCGTCTTCGCTCGCACTGGCGGATCACATGTAGGAATTTATATCGGAGAGGATGAAACCGCCTACCATGTCATGGGCGGCAATCAGTCCGATCGGTACTGCATCACCCGGATCCTGAAAGGCAGGCTTACTGTAGCACGCCGCCCGGTCTACAAATCCGGTCAACCTGAAACTGTAAAAACGTACCAGCTCACGCCCAATGGCATGTCACTGTCAAAGAATGAAGCCTGATGGTAGAAATACTCTATACCGCCGGCAAGCGGAATAAAAAAGCAACGCTGCCCGAGAACTATAACGAGCTCAGTCGGCGGCAGGTGATTGCGATTTCCAGGCTTTTTCTGGTTGGTTATCCACCTGATGTAGCCCAGCTTGAAGCGTTGCGGATCCTTTTGAACAGATCACTGATCGGTCTCTACCGTATTCCGCTGCAGGCTAAAAGCGCAATGCTTGAGCACGTTGATTGGGTATTTGCACGCAATGGCCTTACCCGCCAGTTTCTACCAAGATACCGGCGCTTTTATGGCCCGGCCGGCGAGTGGGATAACCTAACCATGGGTGAGTGGAGCAATTGCGAGGTGTATTACGAGTGGATGGTGAACGATCGCGACGAAAACGCCATCAACTACCTGATAGCAGTACTCTACCGGCGCAGGAAAAAACAGTATCCAGTGAAACTCGATCCGGACGGCGATCTCCGGGTACCGTATAACCACCATGAAACCGCCTACTGGGCGGCAAAAATATCGCGGTGGCCAATCGCTGTAAAAATGGGCATCTTGAATTGGTATGATGGATGCCGCGAGTACGTGATCAATTCTTACGATGTATTCGAACCCGGCACGACTGAGGAAGAGAAAAAAGCGCCGGGAATGATGGAGGTAATCAGGGGAATGTGCGGGGCTACTTATGGCAGCTTTGATCAGGTTGAAAAGATGAATGTCCATAAAGCCCTGCGCGAAATGGAAATCTTAAAACAGGAAGCCGCGAAGCTTAAAGCCGACCTAAAAAAATAATATGGGAGCACTGGACGTAAGACGAGACTTTTTTGAAGACCTGGCCAGCCAAAACAAATTGGTTGCCCATGGTCAGCCTGTTGCTGAAGGATCCGATGAGCTACGGGTAAGCTTTATATCCGTGGAGGACCCGGAGGGATTGCCTGCAGCCGTTGAAACCGGCATTCATTTTCCCTGCGTGGTGATTCTTGATTTGAAGGGCAAGCTGAACGATAAGGGCGGCAGTATCCGGCGGCAGTGGAATAATGTGCTATGGTTCCTGCATAAGGATAACACCGGTGCGACAGAAAACCAAAAGAAGCAAACGGCATACGACACCGCGGAAACCGTAATGAACCAGTTCATCAGCAAGATGCAGAACCTGTTGGAAGAAGACGGCAGCTGTGGACCATTCAAGGACCTCCATCTCGAGTCCTTCTTTTTCGAAATGACCGGCCGGGTGTCCGATGGTCTGTATGGCTGGCGCCTATCGTTTTCAGATGAGAATGCGGCGCGTGATATAACAATTTTTGATTCATCAAAATGGACAGAGGAAGAATAGTATGGCACACCATGTCACAGAACGCCCCAACGCCTACTGTCTCAGCCGAAACGAGATCCGCTACGTTTTTTCCGTAGATGAACTGTCCCGTGCAGGCCTTTACCTGGAAGCGCAACTGGCCTATAAAATACCGACCGGCAAGGCCAAGATCAACTGGTCTGTTGGGCAGGTAGCTATTGACAGCAATCTCTTCATTTTTCAAAATACCGTAAATATTCGAAGTGCTTTTATAGCCGGTTCGGGCACAGAGTTAGTTAATGGGGGTGATGCGATCACACTTATTGCACCCATTTATGATTTGCCCACTTGGGCCACTGGGACACCGTATCAGAAAATGCGGGTGTTTAAGAACGGGGCGGAGATTTACAATCAATTCAGCCATAGTACAGCTGACGCAGATTGGCTTACCTATAATTTCATCGCCGAAGCCGATGCCATTTACACTGTTGTGGTCTACGCAAAAGACGAATCGGACTTACCCCATACCGATGAAATAGAAGTCGAGTTCGAAGATCCATTTAGGACGCTGACGCCATGGAAGTTAAAGCCAAACGCGGATGGCACGGTTTATCTTCCCATCCAGCAATACATAGAGAGCCTGCTGGAGTATATCCTGCCAGCCGGAAACATTACCAATGCATCCGCGCAGGCATGCATTTTCTTTATCAAAAGCCGGGAGATCGATGATGACCACCCCAATCCTGACTACAGTCTCGCAGAGAAAGTACATACGCGCCTTGCTATCAAAGCAGGCATTGAAAAACACCGTTATAGCCGCAACAATTTTTTCGCCAACTATTTTGACACACAAAAGCCCTGGTTAACCTGGCGCCCGTCGAATCGGATGATCTGGCCGGGGGAACCGCAATACCTAACGGCTTTTTTCAAGAACGGAACGGCCAGTGGGCTGACGCTTCGTGTAAAATACCGCACAACGGCCGGGGTAGATGCGGAGATCAACATCGCGCTCACTTCCATCGGATACTTAATCCATTTCAAGGTGGATATCGCCACGCTCGGTGTGCCAGCGGGCCAGCTGTATTATTACGAGGTCGGGATACTCAATGGGGCGGACATTGTAGTGGCATTTCACCGGTTCTATATCAACTATGACCCGCTTTACAAATACCATGATATCATCGCAATAAACAGTCTTGGCGGCATAGATACGATCAGGGCCACCGGAGAAGTCAATAATGGGCTGGATAGAAATGCTGAAGACAGTGAGGGCGGGTTCTCTCTCAGCGAATGGAGCGATACTATCAAAAGCCACGAATCCGCGCAGGCGGCTATTACCTACCGCCGTACTTACAAGGGCGACATTGGCCACCAGAGGACCATTCGTGAGCAGGAATCGCTGATCGAGATATTGTTAAGCCGCAGGCTCTACCAAATAATTGACTCGAGGTTCGTTCCGATCATCATCAATCAACGCAACCAGGCGCTCGGAAAATCAACGGACAAATTGGTAAGCTTCCCGCTTGAATGGGCGCTGAGCGAAGCGAACGAAACATACACGCCGGCCGACATCGCACTGGGCCTTGGCGCTGATACAGAAGAATACTAACATATGCTTTCGATCCGATATAAGAATCAAACCGTGGACATTAAACCGGGGCAGCGCGTCGAACTGTCGCGCAGCAATCCGATGTTCCTGCTCGATAGCTTTCTCGGTGAGTACAGTACTCCTTTCGTTATTACTTATTCAGAGCGAAATGTCCGCAACTTCGGGCCGTTCTTCTTTGACCTGGCTATTAAGAAAAAGGGCAAATTCGAGGTCGAAGTGTATGATGAAAATTCCTTTGCGTTTAATGCCACGTTGGTACTTGAGACCGCTAAGGTGGATCGCCGGGTCACCGGTAAGGGCAATGCATCAGGTTACCTGATCATTGGGCTGAGCACCCTTTTGAACAAGCTGAAAGATGCAAAGGCCAATACTTTAAAGCTCGGCGGCACACGGGAACTGGCATACACAACATCGGACCCTACCGACGGTTCCGATGGTTACGTTCAGCACTTTCAGAACACCTGGGAAAACGAAGAGGATTATATAGTGGCGCCGATCAGGAACGATCTCTGGACCGGCATTGAGGATGACGAGGCAAGTAACGGGTGGATGAACATATTGGATGGCAATGCGAACTTAATGGCCGGCCAAGCATATGTTTTATTGCCACGGTTGAAATATGTGCTCGAAACAATGTTCCATGAGAACGGTTGGGTGCTGGATACGTCCGCCATGGAAGGAACAGGCTGGGAAAACATTTTCATGTTCAGTGTAAAGCCACTCTTTACCCTGGACGTTACCTGGACGGAAGAACTGATCGGCGATCGGTATGAAAACCTCCCCAACGGGGTATTCAAGGCCAGTATCAGCTTCAGACTGGCAGAATGGATCAGCCCGGAGATCACCTGCAGTCAGCTGCTGCTGGAGCATTGTAAGAAATACGGATGGGTGCCATTATGTAACCAGGACAGCAATGTTTGCAGGCTGGTTCCGTTAAGAACCGCCAAGACTGGACGGGTACGTGATTGGACTAAATATGCCGCCGCCGAGGTGAATGCGGATTTCAGCGGAGATGCAAAAGTGGTAGAATTCAAGAACAGTATGCCGTCCAACGATGAATTCCCATCCAAACCCACCTTTGAAGGCCTTACGATCGCGGCGCCGGTAGAAAAGAAAGCAGATCTTCCGAGTCCGCTCGGAAACTATGATAACCAGGTGATCTATTCTTACCGCGAAAACCAATGGTTCAGGATCGAACTTGATGAAACCACGAATCAACGGGTGTGGGCTGTGTACGCGGACAATATCTATGACGAGGAAACCAAGAACGCGAATCTGACTTTTGAAACGATCGTTTCTACTCTGCCCGTTTACCGAACCAAATACAGGACCTATGCCGCCGTGGACTATTACGGTCTGTTCCCTTATTGTAAGCAAAGCCGCAACAAGGAATGGAGCCTGCGCACGCTGTATTACCATGGTATGGTTAATGAAGTAAAAGCCGACGGTACAGCTGGCATTAGACAATACCCTTATCTGAGCAGCATCAGGGTGCTGCCCGACGGAACGGCCGAAGCCGACTGGAGTAACGTGCTAAAACACGATGACGGAACACACGATTATGGCATCATCGCGTACTGGCTGCGGCCGTGGCTGGATCTTATCGGTTTAAACGAAGAAGATGATCAGCGCCTCAATATCCCGATCCATGTTCTACATGAGTTCAGGTGGGATGATATCATCAACATCTTTAACATTGCGTACCTGGTGAAAAGCTTCGTGGAGCCGCGCGGCTATACCGGGTTTATCCAGGCTAAGCTGCAGAAGCTGACGCTTGACAAGTTCGATGCAGAAGGCGCCAGTGCTCCGGAAGTGTTCCTGAAAATGGTATTCGAAAACGAAACGTTCACGCCGTTCATCGATGCATCGACGCCATTCCTCCCAGGCGCGAATTATACGGATGTTACCCAAGGTGATTGGGTCGTTCATGTTTTCGCCGATGCCGCCGGCACTATTCCTGCGCTGCCAACTGTCCCCTTGCGCGTAAATACGGAACTGCGGACAAAGAATGATGACAACCCGGATCCGGTGTTGGTACCAGGTACCTATAACATGAACACCCTCGGGCAGCTGGTCGCGATGGGCACGGTGATCACCATTCATGATTACAGCGACGCTGTACTGAATATTCCGCCGAATCCCGGAAGCCATTTCATCAGGTCTTACAGATTACTTCCCGGGACCGGTTACCGTGTTATCCCATAAAACAGAAACTTATGTGGCAAAAAGCCCTTGCGGTATTGCTTGAGGCGTACGCTCCGTGTACGGCCTTCGTTGATTCAACACACCAGTTTACAACCGGCGATATCGCGGCCATGCTATCCGCTCACACCGGTGAATCCATTGATCAGGCCGAATTGGCAAAAACGCTGGAATCCCGCGGCTTTAGCTATGTCCGCACCGGCGATCTGACCCTGGAATGGCTTATGCGCCAACAGTAGCCATTGTCCGCCATTGTCCGCCATTGTCCTTTCGCAGACAGACAGTCTATTCCATATTAGCCGCATGAAAATCATCCAGAACTGGATCCGGGCAGGCCGCAATTTCCATGCAGGCGCCGCCATATACAAAGTGATCGGCTCAGACAAGAAGCTAAAGACCCTGTTTGCCGCGGGTAAAACCATTTTTGCCGAGCGGGCGCTGGACAAGGCGCTCACTCAGATTCTCGAGGCTGCTCCTGGTATAACCGGCCCTGGCACTGCACGATTCACTCCTAAAACAGAGATCATCCCTGTATCCACTGACAATGTCCTGGAAGCAATCCGGCAGGCCTGGCTGCCCAAATATCAGCGCATGAACTACCTGCGGCATGAACTGGATAAGTACACCGGGAATTCGCACGAAATGATTGCTCTGCGCCAGCCGATCGCCTTTGAAATTCTTCAGCTCGAGAAAGAATGCAATGCCCACTGGAAAGAGGCAGATGAGTATCGCAAAACAGGCCAGGTACAGCAAGTGGCCCCGCCGGACGAAATGGTCGTGCCGGATGACCCTGTAGCTAAGGCGTCGGCCATTGAAAACTGCAAGCGTAACATCCGCCGCAACCGCCACGAAGCGTCAAAACAGCCAGATAAGCCGGGGCTCGCCGATCGATACAACAGATACAAGGATTTCTATTTCCGACTCACCGGTAAACAATACCAGGAAAACGTATGAGCAGTCAACTTATAACCCTTGCCGGCCGGGCTTCCAATATCGATAAGCTGGATACGAACCGGGATATCATTCTCGCCTACCTGGAGGCCGGCGGCGAAAACATAGAACTGACCGATTTCCAGAAGACCCTGCTTGAAAGATGGGAAAGGGCTGACGAGCTGATCAGGAGAAATGTTGGAAAGAAAAAACGTGAGGAGATCGCCAACATGCTGCGCTCGATTTACAAGTACCATCGCGCAACCGCCTATAAGGATATGAGCGATGCCGAGCATGTGTTCGCATCTTCCAAACCCCTTAACAAACGGTACCTGATCGGAATCAGAATCGAAGAATGCCAGCGCCGGATCCGAGAGGCACAAATAAGCGGTGATAGTGTGTTTGAAGCGATGATGGAAAAAACGCTGCAGAAGTACATCGAGATGTACCCCGATGATATCATCGATCCGGGAGCTAAAACGATCATCTACAACATTGATGCCCGTAAACTCAATACGGATATGCCCACAGAAGATGCGGACGCCATTATAGACAACCATCTAAGCCAGTTGCCGGATGCAAAATAGCATTGCCCTTGACCTCAATAATAGCCAGGCTCGCATCCACCTGATCAACTCAAACGTGATGCATTTCCTCGGGCCTCGAGGTACAGGTAAGACGCAAGGGGGTATTGGCCCAAGATTGATGCACCTGAGCAGCGTGATGCCGCGCAGCCAATGCGTGCTTGCTTCAGATACCTACGATCGACTGGAAACCGTGATCACCGGCGGCGTAGTCAGTTTTCTCACAACTGAAATGGGCCTGGTCGAAGACCAGGACTTTGTCGTTTTCAAGCGGCCGCCGGCCAACTGGATTAAACCCATCATTATTCCACGGAAGTTTGACCGCGCGATCTCCTTCAATACTGGGTTCACCGTAATGTGCGCCGGCCTGTTTAAGGATGGCTCTACAAATGGTATCGATGCCCAGTCGGCGATCATCGATGAAACAAAGTGGGTTCCTGAATCCCGCATGAAAAGCCAATTGTTCAAGGCGCTGCGTGGCCAGTTCAGGCGCTGGGGCAGGCTGCCTGAGTATCGCAGCGTTTGGACCTTTACTGATAAGTATGATGGGGATATCGATTGGATCCTTGATCTGAGGGACAAGCAGGACGAGCGGCTCATTCAGGCGGTGCTCACGAAAGCGGTACAGATCAACGAGTGGCGGAATAAGCTCGCACTGCTGGTGCAAACTCAGGCATCGGAGTCAACAATCTACAGACTTAAAGCACAGATTATAGAGGCAGAGCGTAAACTGAACCTGATACGTAAGGAGCTTGTTTATGTCTGCGACGCTCAGCCGTTTGAGAACATTGATATTCTGGGTGAGAAATACTACCGCGATGCCAAGCGTGACTGCGAAAGCCAGGAAGAGTATGATGTGGCAATTCTCAACAAAGACCCCAAGAAGATCAAACACCCCTATTATCCGGACTTTACTGAAGCGAACCTGTACGATCAGATGGATGATATCGATCAGAATAAACCGCTGATCATTTCGATGGATTATAACTGGCGGATCGTTTGCGTAGAGATCGCACAGATTGGTAAGCGTCGGGGTGAGACTTTCGATACATTAAACGTGGTGGGATCCGCGCATGCAGAGGAACCTGCAGCCGGCATACCCGAAGCTATTAAGAACTTTGATGAGCTGATGGCTGGCCATCGCAAGCGCATGGTATACTACGTGTATGACAACACGGCCATTGGCAGGGATGCCGGCCGCAAACCGTTACGGGATCTTGTGATCAATGAGCTGAAGGCAAAGAAGTGGAAGGTGAAGAAGGTGTACATAGGCTCGATGACCGATCACCACTCCAGGTTCCACAAGCTGCAGAGTTGGCTTACCAACCGCGGGCTTATGGCTGTCATGGTCAACAGACATAGGGCCGACGCGGTGATCAACAGCATCAACAGGACCGGCGCCATTACCTCGGCAGGTAAAACTAAGAAGGATAAGAAACCGGAAACTGATATGAAGATACCAGCCCGCAATGCGCCACACCATAGCGAGGCGTTCGACCAACTACTGTGCGCCGTCCTCGAGCGCAAGATGATCAAGGCCAGCACAGCCAAGGGGACCGTCATCAAGGGCAACTGATGTCCGCCTATGCCTATCAATCAAACAACCCATTGACTTTCAACGTGCATCCTACCGGGCATAGCCATTTCATATTTCTTGCGATCGTGTTTGTCCGCCAACGGCGCGAATAGGACACGCCGTGGCACGAAAAACCCGAATCGATTATTTTTTATTTCCCTTGGGCTGAAACCCGCGTAAATGCTGATTTTATGCTTTTATATTTGCGACAAAGCCTTTCAGATGGAAACAAACGAACTCGATCTCGAAATAATTGAGGTAACTGAGCTCCGAATTGGAAATGCGCTTCGCTATAAAGGCTGTCCCGTGCACGTCACGATGCTTTCTTTAGACATCGATGATGAGTATACACCCATCATTGGATTTTGTAAAAT
>JAFBAN010000038.1 GCA_019247775.1 Chitinophagaceae bacterium
CCGCCTACAAATTTCGGCATCGACTCGAAAGGCCATTCCATCAGTACCACCACGGCCAGCCAGAGCAGGGTAAAAATGATGGCATGGAGGATCAGCAAGGGCTTTTTCAAGGCTCTGAACTCGGTAGTATACAGCAGCCTGAAAAGGAATTTCGCTGTAACGATCGATGCCAGGGGGAATACCACAAAAATATAATGGGGCAACTGTGCCTGGCTCCTGGCGAGTACGCAATAGGTAAGGATAAACCCGCCGGTGCTGATGAATTCTTCACCCGCATGAAGCCTGAATTTCTTCTTTGCCAGTCCGATCAGTTCAAATATGACCGCCAGCAGGAAAAAAAGTATCCAGGGCAGAAAACTCCAGATCATGTTCTCCAGCAGAAAACTGAAATGGTTCATTTCATTGAACACGTTCTCGCCGGTATAACGGCCAAAGCTCTGGGTCCAGTAATAAAAACGGAGCCCCGACTGTATAGGCACGCCGTTGATAATTTTGCCGGGATGCATATCGAATTGCCGGTAAAGTCCGATGCTCATCGGCACCAGCAATAATGCGATCACCGCAATACCGATCAAATACTCCCAGCGGAACAACTGCTTCCATTCGCGACGCAATACAAAATGCGGTATGAACGCGAAAGCCGGTACCATCAGCGCGATCGGTCCTTTGGTCATCATCCCGCAGGCAATCCCGGCGAAGCCGGCAAAAAAATGAAGCAAGCTCTTGTTGCGGTACCAGGCAGCCAGTTGCCAGAGGCTGAACGTTACCCAGCCCATCAGCATGGTATCACAACGCACATCATGGGTAATCAGGAACATGGCCTGGCAGGAAGCAAGCACAATTGCGGAGAGCTGCGCGATGACCCGCGGATAATACAGCAACGCCAGCCTGAACGTTGAATAAACAGCCAGTATGGCGAACAGGAACGATGGAAGCCGGTATGCCCAGTCGTGAACGCCGAATATTTTCATGCTAAAGGCCGATAGCCAGAACAGCATGGGCGGTTTATCGAGATAATCATGTTTTAGATCGAAGACCTGTAGCCAGCTTTTATTCTCCAGCATCTCCCTGCTGATGGATGCATATTGCGATGCATCGATGTCCATCAGTGGTATCAGTACCATACCCAGCAGATACGTGAGCACACATAACGCGATGAGAAGATAAAAACTTCGGTTACTGATCATCGGCTTTCGGCGGGGTTGAGGTTCAGGATACCAAACCTGCGGTTAAAAAAAAGGGCGCTGAGATATCCGGTGGCGATGCCGAGTATGGCTCCGCCAAGCACGTCGAGCGGATAGTGAATGCCCACATACACCTGCGCGTACGATACGCTTGCAGCCCATACCAGCAACCAGCGCCGCCACTTGCCAAATACCTGCTGCAGGGTGATCACGAGAAAGACCGCAAAACCGAAATGATTGGCTGCATGCGAGGAAGTGAAACTATAAGTGCCCGAGCAATTACCCAGCAGCAGCCTCACCTGCCCTGCGAGTGAGGGTTCATTGCAGGGCCTGATCCGCCCCACCAGCGGTTTAATAATATGGCTGCTTACCTGGTCGGTGATCACCAGTGTCAACACTATGAACGCCAGCCAGAGCCATACCTTTTTACCGAAATTCAGAATGCCGAAAAGCAGGAGGAACAGGTAGAGGGGTATCCAGGTGTTGGCTTCGCGCCACCAGGGCAGCACGCTGTCGAACAGGGAATTGGTCCATACGCTGTTGATCTTCACGAACAGCCACCTGTCCAACCGGTCCGGCCCGGACCAGAAACCTGGAGGTGCAGCAGCTAACAAAAACGCGGGGGCCATGGCGGTAAAGATAAAACTTAATGGCAGATGCGCTTTTACCCGTAAATCTGATTTTGTAAGGATCGGGATATATCATAATTTAGACATATGAACCGCCTGCTGACGATGCTGCTCCTGTTTTTTGCTGCAATAGCCGGCAATGCGCAAACATTGCGACCCTCTCTGCAAAAGCTGCCGTTCATAAGGGTGGATACCACGATGAAGGATGGCCGGTATATGGCACTCAAAGGTTCGCTGCCTACAGACACTACTGTCGATCGGTTCCGCAAGCCGCCGGTAAACAGGATACCTGACTATGGCATGCCCAATGCGATCAAGGTTCCGCTGCCGCCGGATATTTATGAGGGCAATAACGGTAAAGGACAGGATATCTATCGTTCGCAGCTCGACAATATGGCCATCCTGAAACCGGATAGTACTTTCGGCGGCAGCATGCCAAACGGTTTCCGGATGCAGCCAAACCTCAATAAAAATTCCGGAACGATTTACGGAAACAGATCTATTCCCGCTCCCGATACCTGGACCGCTCCGAAGAAAACCCCTTCAGCTCCGGCAAGACCACAACAATAATTTCTATTTTTTTCTGGCGATGATGATCATGCGCGGAGATTTGCGCACATCATAGCGTCCGAGCTGGTAATCGCCGAACACTTCCTGCACCTGCATATCCTGGTAGGCGAGCATATCGGTAAAATCGCCCAGTGAAAATTTGGCAACGCGTTCGGTATAAAGATGCTTGGGTGTTCTGTTGGCCTCATCGGTTACCTGGATCTGTTTGAAAAAATGTTCTTCATCCTGCCATTTCGTGATATGAAAATTGATGTCTTCCACCGTTGTTGTGGACGATCTCTCAAGCCCTTCCTCGGAGTAATGAACATTGAGGTAATCGATCACGAAAAGTCCCTTGCTTACCAGGCTCTGCGCGATGGTACGGATGGCATTATCGTGTTCGCGGCGGGTGCGGAAATAACCGAAGCTGGTAAAGAAATTGAAGGCATATTGGAAATAGTTGATCCAGAAAGGCAGGCGCATATCGTGCTGAAAAAAATGCAGGTGATCGTCTTCGAAAGCTTTGGCTTCTTCAATGGAAGCCGCCGACAGATCGATACCTGTTACATCGAAACCCATATCGGCCAGTACCTTACTGTGCCTGCCCTTGCCGCAGGCCACATCCACCATGGAGCTGCCGGGTGGCGGGTTGAGATAACGGATCAGCGTATCGATAAACTGAAGCGCTTCCTCTTCATCCCTGTGCTGATACAATAAATGATAGTAGTGCGAATTGAACCAGTCTCTATACCACGACTTATCCGGCATGTCTGTGCATTGTAGCGCAAAATTACGCAGCGCCACTGAACAAAAAATTTTCAATTATGTTTGCACTCTTCTAAAATGGTTCCCCATGGCATTGATCAAGAGCATTTCCGGCATCCGCGGTACGATCGGCGGAAAACCGGGTGATACCCTGAGCCCGATAGATATTGTACGCTTTACTGCCGCTTTTGGCACCCTGCTGGCCGCCGAACCGGGCAACCGCAGGATGGTGATCGGCCGCGATGGCAGGATCAGCGGCGAAATGGTACAGCGCCTGGTGGTGAGTACGCTGAATGCACTGGGCATAGATGTAATAGACCTGGGACTTAGCACCACGCCCACGGTGGAGATGGCTGTGGCGTTCGAAAAAGCTGCCGGAGGCATCATTCTCACCGCAAGCCATAACCCCAAAGAATGGAATGCGCTGAAACTGCTGAACGAAAAAGGTGAATTCATCAGCGGCGAAACCGGCGCCAGGGTGCTGGAGATCGCTGCACAGGAGGATTTCGTGTTTGCACCGGTGGATCAGCTGGGCAATTATACAACGAATGAACAGGCGCTGCAGCAGCATATCGATGCCGTACTGAATTACCCGCTGGTAGATGTGGCGGCCATCAGGAAAGCAAAGTTTAAAATAGTACTGGATGCCATCAACAGCACCGGCGCTATTGCCGTTCCGCTGCTGTTGCGCGCACTGGGTGTGAAAGACATCACCGTATTGAACGAAGAGGTGAACGGGAAATTTGCCCATAACCCAGAACCATTGCCCGAGAACCTACACCAGCTCTGTACGGAAGTGGACAAACAAAAAGCAGATCTGGGCATAGCTGTCGATCCCGATGTTGACAGGCTCTGCTTTGTGTGCGAGGACGGCAGCTTGTTCGGAGAAGAGTATACGCTGGTAGCGGTGGCCGACTATGTATTGAGTCAGCGCAAGGGGAATACGGTAAGCAATATGTCGTCTACCCGTGCATTGAAAGATGTTACGGTGAAACATGGCGGAACATATAGTCCGAGCGCTGTGGGTGAAGTAAATGTGGTGAATAAAATGAAAGCGGTGAATGCCGTGATCGGCGGTGAAGGCAATGGGGGCATTATCGTTCCTGATCTGCACTATGGCCGCGACGCATTGATCGGTATCGCTCTGTTCCTGACCCATTTGGCGAAGGAAAAAAAATCGGCCAAGCAGCTGCGCAGTACCTATCCCGATTATTTCATGAGTAAGAACAAAATAGAACTGACGCCGGGCTTCGATATCAAAAAGATCTTCGATCATATTAAAAAGAAATACAAGAAACATCCGATTAACACCGAAGACGGACTCAAAATCGAATTCGAGAACGATTGGGTCCATCTACGTACCAGCAATACCGAACCCATCATCCGCATTTACGCAGAAAGCAATTTCGAAACAACCGCATCCAATATCGCGAAGCAGCTGATGAAGGATATTGTGGAAGCGATGTAAGGAAGTCTGGAGTCTGGAGTTTGGAGTCTGGAGTAGGTGGGGTGTTTAAATTTGCTATTTAGGCTTAGGCAACACCAAACACCAAACACCAAACCACAAACTACTCCAGACTCCAGACTCCAAACTCCAGACTCAACCCAGACTTTCACTACCTTTGCCCCGCTATGGAAAGAATTTATTTCGATAATGCGGCCACGACCTCGCTGGACCCTGAAGTGCTGGAGGCGATGATGCCATACCTGACCACTCATTTCGGGAACCCTTCTTCTATTTACAGTTATGGAAGGGAAAGCAGGATGGCGGTGGAGAATGCGCGGAAATCGGTGGCTAAGATCCTGAATGCCCATCCTGCCGAGATCTTTTTTACAAGCGGCGGTACCGAAAGCAGCAATACGGCAATCTCCGCTGCCGTGCGCGATCTTGGTTGCAAACACATCATCAGCTCTGTTATCGAACACCATGCCACCACGCATACGGTAGAGCACATGAACTGTACCGGCGAAGCCGCACTCAGCTATGTGAAGCTGCTTCCCAATGGACATGTGGATCTTGAAGACCTGGAGCGATTGCTGGCCGAAAGCGAAGAGAAATGTCTGGTTACGCTGATGCACGCCAATAACGAGATCGGCAATATGCTCGATATACATGCGGTGGGTGAACTTTGCAAAAAACACCAGGCCATTTTTCACAGCGACACCGTTCAGACTGTCGGCCATTTCCCTTTCGATCTGCGCAATACCCCGGTACATTTTATCACCGGCGCCGGTCATAAATTTCATGGTCCGAAAGGAGTAGGCATATTGTACATCAATGAGAATGTGAAGATCAACCCATTCGTATACGGCGGCAGCCAGGAACGCAATATGCGCGCCGGTACCGAAAACCTCTACGGCATTGTCGGATTTGCAAAAGCCCTGCAGCTGGCCACCGAGAATTACGAGAAAGACAGCGCTTATATCAGCGAACTAAAGCTGTACATGCTGGACCAACTGCAAAAACATATCAAAGGCGTTACGTTCAACGGGGATCCTGCCGGCAGAAGTTTGTACACGGTACTGAGCGCCAGTTTCCCGAAAACCGAGAAGAGCGAGATGATCCTGTTCAATCTCGATATCAACAATATCTGCGCCAGCGGCGGCAGCGCCTGCACCAGCGGCGCCGACCAGGGCTCCCATGTTATCCGCGCCGTCAACAATAATCCCAACCAGGTTACGGTACGGTTCTCGTTCTGCAAAAAGAACACAAAAGAAGAGATAGATATAGTGGTCGGAAAATTGAAAGAGCTCATATGAACAGATGAACAAGGAACAAGGAATGGGGAACAGATGAAGTGACGGATCCGATCAACATTCATCGGTTCCTTGTTCCTTGTTCTTCTGTTCTTTACCCTGTTCTATCGGTAATCATCTTCATTAAAATCCTCGTCTCCGCCAATGCTCATATCGCCCAGGTTCATCATGCTGCCCATCAGGTCTTTGAATTCGATGCGGCCGCCGATCATTTTTTTACTGATCAGAGAATAGGCTGACAGGCCATGCAGTACAAACTCCATCAGCAGGGCATTCTCCTTTTCATTGGCCTGCGGAAAATATTGTTTGGTGAAGCCATACAGTCCATTTACCTGATAAAGCGCGGCGATCTTGTCGGCGTCCTTCATATCCAGCATCAGGTCCAGGTGATTACCCTGGTCGAACCAGCGGGTAATGGTCTTGTATGGATTTTCGGGCTCTTTCTCTTCAGCTGAACGCTTTCCCGAGCTCCTTCTTTTTTTCAGTTGTTCGGGACTGGGAAAATATTGTACGAAAAGAGAACGGATGGCTTTATCGAGCAGGTTCAATGCAACCTGGTAGGGACCCTCCTGTTCACCTTCGTATACCAGTTCTATCTTTCCGGTGATGGCAGGAATGATGCCCGAAAGATCACTGATCCATACCTGGGTCTGTTTTTCCTGGTGAATGATCGCTCTCCGCTCGGCCGTGCTTACCGCGTTCTCATAGGCGGCGATCGTGAGACGGGCGCTCACGCCGCTTTTCTTGTCGACGTATTCATTGTTGCGCGCTTCGAATGCCACCTGTTCTATCAGGCGTTTTACCAGATCGCTGACTTTTACTTTTTCCTGCTGCGACTGCAGTATCTCCGCTTCCTGTTCGGTAATGGCCAGTGAAGTATCGATGTCTTTGGGGTAATGCGTCAGTATCTGGCTTTCTATCCGGTCTTTCAGCGGCGTTACAATACTTCCGCGATTGGTATAGTCCTCCGGGTTGGCGGTGAACACGAATAAAATATCGAGCGGCATCCGCAGTTTGAAGCCGCGGATCTGGATATCACCCTCCTGCAGGATATTGAACAAAGCCACCTGGATCCGCGCCTGCAGATCGGGCAGTTCATTGATCACGAAAATACCGCGGTTGCTGCGGGGGATAATGCCGTAGTGGATCACTTTCTCATCTGCAAAGCTTAGCTTCAGATTGGCCGCTTTAATGGGGTCGATATCACCGATCAGGTCGGCCACACTTACATCAGGCGTGGCCAGTTTTTCGCCATAGCGCTCCGAACGGTGCAGCCATTGTACCGGCGTCTCATCTCCATGTTCTGCGATCTGGTCCTTGGCGAATTTACTTAGCGGCCTCAGCGGGTCATCGTTCACTTCACTGCCGGCTACAACGGGTATGTATTCATCCAGCAGGTCCACCATCTGCCGGGCCATGCGGGTCTTGGCCTGGCCGCGCAGTCCCAGGAACAGTATATTGTGCCGGCTGAGCAGGGCGCGTTCCGTATCGGGTATCACCGTTTCCTCATAACCGAGTATCCCGGTGAATGCGTTCTCACGGTTGGTGATGCTTACGATCAGGTTGTCGCGGATCTCTTCCTTCACCGTTTTGCTCTGGTAGCCGCTTTTCTTAAGCTGTCCTAAGGTCTTTATTTTCTGTATATCCATAATTGATCTTTGCTCTGCGAAAACTCTGCTTCACATGTTCTCCGCGGTAAAACATCCGCAACTTACCTATTTGGAAGCGTGACATTCACCGCGGAGAACATGAGAAGCGGAGGTTACGCAGAGAATTAGTAAACGGTCTTGCGTTTGCCGCTTTCGAAATCTTTAAAGATGAAAGCGCCCAATTTATCCAGGGAAGCAAAAAATGCTTTTCCGTTATTCATCTCCGTAAACTCCTGTACAAAATTCTGCAGGTACGGATCCGATGCGATCATGAAAGTTGTGATCGGGACCTTCAGTTTCTTGCATTGCGCCGCCAGGTTGATGCAGCGGTTCACTACTTTCCTGTCGAGACCAAAACTATTCTTATAATATTTCTTACCGATCTTCAGGCAGGTAGGCTTCCCGTCCGTGATCATGAAGATCTGCTTGTTCGGATTTTTGCGCCTGCGAAGCAGGTCCATCGCCAGTTCCAGCCCGGCCACCGTATTTGTATGGTAGGGCCCCACCTGCAGGTACGGCAGATCCTTGATCTCGATGCTCCAGGCGTCGTTACCGAAGACCACGATATCAAGTGTGTCTTTCGGGTATTTGGTGGTGATCAGTTCGCTCAGTGCCATCGCCACTTTTTTAGCCGGCGTGATCCGGTCTTCCCCATACAGGATCATGGAATGCGAGATATCGATCATCAGCACCGTGGAGGTCTGCGTTTTAAAATCGCTTTCCCTGATCTGGAGATCGTCTTCTCGCATGGAAAAGCTATCGATGCCGTGATTGATCTGCGCATTGCGGATACTTTCGGTAAAATCGATCTGCTCCAGCATATCCCCAAACTGGAAGGGACGGGTGTCGGGATTGATCTCGTCGCCCTGCCCTGGCTTGAATGTCTGGTGATTTCCCTGTTTGGTTTTTTTCAGCTTACCGAATATCTCCTCGAGACTTTTCTTCCGGATGGTCTGTTCCGATTTTCCGGTGATCGAGATGCTGCCATCCTGCGGATTCTCTTTCAGGTATCCGTTCTCTTTCAGATCGTCGATAAAATCTCCCATCCCGTATTCGTCGTTGGTAAGGCCATACTGTCGGTCAAGCTGGTTCAGCCAGTCCATGGCTTCTGCCGCATCTCCATTGGTATAGGTCAGTAACTGCATGAACATGTCAAGCAGCTGCTCAAATTTGCTTCTGCTGTTCTCACTGGGATCGAAATGTATAAAGCGGTGTCCGATCATATCCTAAGCTACTTAAAAAAGACAAGAGGCCCGTGAAAGCGGTTGTATTATTAACGTTTTTGGCCGGGCAATGGTTGTTTGGGGAATACCCAGTTTATTCAGCGAATCTCATGCCACCTCGTGCAACTGTCAAAAAAGCATGGCAAAATAAAACAGCCCCGCCTGGGGCGGGGCTGTTCAGTCAGATCAGATCATCTTATTTCTTTTTCTTCGAGGTATCCAAAGGCTTCACGGTCGAATCAACAGGCGCGATGGTCTTACCCGGGATTTGGATAGCCGGGTTATAGGTATTCTTCATTTCCACCATCGCTTTCAGGTAATTGTCAGTCATGCGTTTCTCATCAGACATCATTTCGGCGTTGGTGCCGGTAAGGGAATTATAATAACGCATCTGCTGTTCCAGGTCTTTTTTAACCGAAGCTTCCACTTTTGTTGCCAGAGTCGTATCCCCTGCCGCGTAGCAAGCCTGCAGGAACATCAGCGAATTGCGGTTGTGCAGGTTTCCGCGGCCGGTAAATCCATAAGGGAAATTAGCGGGCGACATCATGGCGTCGCATTTACGCAGCACTTTTTTGGCATCGTCCAGTCGGTTTTTAGAAGCCAGGTCCAGGGCCAGTTCAGTATAAGCGCTGCGGATGCTGTTGAGATGTCTGCGGTTCTCCTCATCGAAGTATACGCCCGGTGTCTGCGCATTGCCGGAAGAAAATACATTCATGGCCTTACCCATCATATAATCCGTATTCACCCTGCTGTTCTGAACCGGCACCAGCCTCCAGCTCAGTCCATCCCTGCGCAGGTACTGGTCAAAACCCAGGTCTGCGGAAGAATTGGTGAAATAGATAGGTCGGTTCCATTTGTTGGCCGCAATAATATTCAGCAGTGCCAGGTCATTTTTCACCATGGCGTTCTTGGGCATGTCGAAGCGCATTTCAGATACTACGCTGTCGGTTGCATTGACCGTCCCGTTCTTCAGCACGAGCGCTTTATCAACCGGCACGGAAAATTTACGCACCGGGAAAGTATTCAGCGCTTCGCCGCCGCCCCTGTCTTCCATCTTGGACGGGTCATCGCTGCCGATATAGTCCTTCATCACACTATACAGGTCGTAGTAGCGGTTCTCGGGTATTTCCGGTTTGGGGCGATAAAGCACATAATCCCTTTTGCCGCCCTCTATCTGTTCAGGTGTCCAGATCACATCGATCGGATCGCTCTGGTTTACTTTATAGCGAAGCTCATTGATGTACCAGTCGATACCCAGCAGGCTGGAATTGATCACCCGTACATCGGGCCTGATGCCTTCCACTTCCTGTGCATACCACAAAGGATAGGTATCGTTGTCGCCGTAGGAGAACAATATCGCGTTCGGTGCACAGCTTTCAAGGTAATCTTTGGCAAGATCGCGCGGCAGTTCTTTTTTGCTGCGGTCATGGTCATCCCATTCCTGCTGCGCCATCAGCACCGGAACTGCAAGTGTGCAGATCAGCGTCGCCAGTATGGCCGCCGTAACCCCGGTCATTTTCTTTGCAAACCAGTCGCGCACTTTCATCACACCCAATCCTATCCAGATCGCAAAAGCATAAAAGCTGCCTACGTATGCATAATCCCGTTCCCTTGGCTGGAAACCGGCCTGGTTGAGGTAAATAACAATAGCGAAACCCGTAAAGAAGAAGAGCAGCATTGTTACCATTGCGTCTCCACCCCTGCGTTTGAAATGATAGAACAGGCCGATCAGTCCCAGGATCAGCGGCAGGGCGAACAGGGTATTGTGTGCCTTGTTGTTTTTCAGGCTGTCGGGCATAGCGCTCTGATCACCATAAAAGATGTTATCGATGGGGCCGATACCGGTGATCCAGTTACCGTCGCGTACATTGCCGGTGAACAGGCCCTGGTTATCATTCTGCTTGCCCGCAAAATTCCAGAGGAAATAGCGGAGATACATCCAGTAGTTCTGATACGCGACAAAGAACTTTACATTGTCTATCTGGTTGGGTGGGCGTTCATAACCCTGCTGGGTGCGACCGATGCCCAGGAAGTTCGCGTAGTAGTCTGCATGGTTCTGGTCATTGCTTGGATCCCAGACGCGTGGGAAAACCATTTTGTCTTCGGCAGCATACACATATTTCCTGTCCGGTCCTATCTCAATATATTTATCGCGCGATTTCTGGTACCGCATACCGGATGTTTTTACATCAACCGGATTAGCGGTAAATTTCTGTCCGTAGAGCAATGGAAAATCGCCATATTGTTCACGGCCGAGATAACCGACGAGACTGATCGGGTTGTCTACATTATACATATCCACCGAAGGATTTGCATTGCTGCGGATCATGGTGGTAACATAGGTGCTATATCCGATCAGCATGAAGCTAACGCACCAGAGGCCCAGCCTGAGGTAGCCCCAGCCTTTGCGCGATGCGAATTTCAAGCCCCACCAGATGACGGCTGCCAGCAACAGGAAGAATATGGTAAATCCTGCGAAGAAAGGCATCCCGAACCCGTTCACGAACCAGCGGTCGAATGTGCCGGCCATCTTTACCGAATACTGGATCACTCCCACCTGAACAATGCCGGTTACGGCGCAGCCTACCAGGAAGAAAATATACATGCCGCCATACAGGGCTTTGCGGTCTTTGTTGATACGCTCCACCCCGAATAACAGCCCAATGGCGATCAATACGCCGAAGATCATGAGTCCGCCCATGGTGCTGTCCATCGGCACATTATCGGTAGATTCGGCATTGGCCATGATCAGCGCGCCGATAAAAGCGATTATGCCGCCAACGATAGCGATGCGCAAAAACCATTTCCGCAGCAGGGGGTAATTGAAGGTATCCTGGCGGCGCAGGTAATACACCATCACGATAGCTGGGATGGTAAGCAGGTTCAGCAGGTGAACGCCGATGGATAATCCCATCATGAAGAAAATGAAAACGATCCAGCGGTCTGCGCCCGGCTCATCCGCATGGTTCTCCCATTTGAGGATGGCCCAGAAAACGATGCCCGTAAAAAAAGATGACATCGCATACACTTCACCCTCCACAGCGCTGTACCAGAATGAATCGCTGAATGTATAAGCCAGAGCGCCAACAACACCGGCGCCGATAATGGACCAGGCCTGCGCACGGGTTACCACATCACCTGTTTTTACGTTGGCGATACGGCGTGCAAAATGGGTAATGGTCCAGAACAGGAATAAGATGGTGAAACCGCTGGCCAGGGCGTTCATGATATTAACGGCTTTGGCGGCGGTAAGCGGGTTATTACCAAACAATACGATGAATACCCGTCCCAGCAGCACAAACAGCGGGGCGCCCGGCGGGTGCGGGATCTGCAGTTTATAGCAACTGCTCACAAATTCACCGCAATCCCAGAAACTACCTCCGGCTTCTGCGGTTAAAACATAAACGGTACAGGCAATCAAACAGATCAGCCAGCCGGCAATGTTATTGATCTTCTTAAACGGCATTGTTTTGGTTTTTTAAGACTGGCAAACATACCTTAATAATCCTAAAACGGGAAATAGACGCGGAAATCGAAATCTCTAATGAAATGTTATAGTTAGACCGCAGTCTGGAGTCTGGAGTTAGGAGTCTGGAGTAAGAAATAGGTCTGGGAACCAACTCCAAACCCCAAACTCTAGACCCCAAATCTACTCCAGACTCCTAACTCCTAACTCCAGACTTTCTAAACCCTTTCTTACTTTTGCAGGATGTCTAAACCTTCCGTTGCCTTTCACACCCTGGGCTGTAAGCTGAATTTTTCGGAGACTTCCACGCTTTCGCGGTTGCTGGAGCAGGAGGGTTTTGTGAAAAAGGGGTTTGATGACCTGGCCGACGTGTATGTGATCAATACCTGCTCGGTTACCGACAATGCAGACAAAGAATGCCGTCAGCTGGTGAGAAGGATACAGCGGCGTTCGCCGGAAAGTTTTGTGGTGATCACCGGCTGCTACGCACAGCTGAAACCGCAGGAGATCGCTTCCATTCCCGGGGTTGACCTGGTGCTGGGCGCCGCAGAGAAATTCAATATAGTTAAACATATCGGCGACCTGGCCAAGGGCGATAGCGCCAGGATCTGTAGCTGCGATATTGCGGATGTAACGGGCTTTCATGCCTCTTACTCGCAAAACGACCGCACCCGTACTTTTCTGAAAGTGCAGGATGGCTGCGACTACAATTGTTCTTTCTGCACCATCCCGATGGCCCGCGGCAAAAGCAGAAGCGACAGTATCAGGAACGTGGTAGCACAGGCTGAACAACTTGCGGCAGCAGGCACCAAAGAGATCGTGCTTACAGGCGTTAACCTGGGCGATTTTGGCAAAGGCGCAGACGGCGGAAGCCGTAGTGATGAAGATTTTTTCGGCCTGGTAAAAGCGCTGGATGCAGTGAAAGGCATTGCGCGTTATCGCATTTCCTCCATCGAACCTAACCTGCTCACCAACGAGATCGTGGAATTTGTGGCCAATAGCGATAAGTTCATGCCGCATTTCCATATTCCCCTGCAAAGCGGCAGCAATACCGTTCTTGCGCTGATGCGCAGGAGGTATAAGCGCGAGCTATATGCCGAACGCGTGAAACTGATCAAGACGCTGATGCCGCATTGCGCCATCGGTGTGGATGTGATCGTTGGGTTTCCGGGCGAAACGGAGGAGTATTTCAAAGAAACATTCGATTTCCTCCATTCGCTGGATATTTCCTACCTGCATGTATTCACCTATTCGGAGCGGAGCAATACCAGGGCGCTCGAGATCAAGCCGGTCATACCCGTAAATGTCCGCAACGAACGCAACAAGGTTCTTCGCAATCTTTCTTTCATGAAAATGCAGCATTTCAGTTCGCTGCATGCCGGACAGACGCGTAAAGTGCTGTTCGAGGCCTTCGAAAAAGGCGGGATGATGGAAGGATACACCGACAACTATATCCGGGTGCAGACGCCATACCGCTCTGAGTGGGCGAATGAGCTGGTTGATTGGAAAATTTAAGTCAAAAGTAAAAAGGCAAAGTCAAAATCTTATTTTTTTGATTTTTGACTTAGATAGGCGATAAGTATTCTGCCGGGAACTCCACCACCATCACCTGCCCCAGGCTCTCCAGTTTTACGTATACTTTTTTCTTGCCGCCGCGGATCACGGTGCCTTCATTGCCCATGAAGACGCCATGGTTCACTTTGATCTTTGTTTCTTCTTTAAAACCTTCCTGGGAGATAATAAAAATATTGGCGTCTTTTTCTGCGAGATAACGCTTGATCGTGGCAACTTCCTCGTCTTTGATAACAGCAGGCTTGCCCAGGTAGTGAACGAAATTGAGGATGCCGTCCGTCATCAGAACACGTGAACGTTCGGCATCCTCAATATGTACAAAAACGTATGATTTGAACAGCGGGTCTTCGATGATCTTCTTGCGGTCGCTCCACTGCCGTTCTACTTTCTGCAGGGGGCACCAGCTTTCGATACCTTTCCGCACCAATATCGTGTCTATCTTTTTTTCCCAGCGCGGTTTGGTGTATACCGCATACCATTTCTTCTCAGGTTGCACTACAGTATCGTTTTAGCCTGTCAAAAATAGGTTTAAACGGGCTAATTCAAAACTGTTTGGCGCTGTACACGGGCCAGCTCTCCTACCAGTTTCACTGTTTCATCGATATAGCGGTCCGATTTCAGCGCTTTCAGCCAAGCCTGGTAACGCTCGCCTTTGGGTTTATCCGGGTTGTTATAAAATTTGTCATGGTCCGCGGCCGTTGTTTCTACCAGCATCGAATCCTTTACTTTAAGCAGGCTTTCATCCTGGGTAACCGTTGATTTTACTTTTTTCTGCCGCTCACGGTATTTCTGGATATTAAGACTGGCAGGCAGTTCCGCATTTTTGGAAAGCCACTGCAGATTGGCCTGCAGCAGATTGAACCCGGTATCGTTCTTGATCCGGTCATTCTCTTTGCGGATCACCTGATCGAGTGCAGTACTTCCCTGCCATGTCTGGTAAGGCACTTTAGGGATCTCATCCCATGGCAATGCTGTCGGGTTATCTTTTTCACGGCCTTTGTAGTACTCATAGAAATCCGGGATGATCACATCAGGCGTAATGCCTTTCAGCTGTGTGGACCCGCCGTTCACCCGATAGAATTTCTGGAAAGTAAGGGTCATGGCGCCCATATCGGTCCTGCCGCTGTACACATCATTGCGGTTACCGAAAGGTATCTGCCGCTGCACGGTGCCTTTTCCGTAAGTAGATGAGCTGCCGATGATCACACCGCGCTTATAGTCCTGGATAGCGCCAGCGAAGATCTCACTCGCCGATGCGCTGAATTCATTCACCATCACTGCCAGCGGGCCATCGTAGAGCACCGACTCATCGTTATCGCGCCAGGTATTCTGATCAACTTTGCCGCTTCTTTCCTTTACCTGTACTACCGGGCCGCTCTTGATGAACAGTCCTACCATTTTCACCACTTCGTACAATGAGCCTCCGCCGTTGTTGCGGATATCTATCACGATACCATTCACATTTTCGGCTTTGAGTTTCACGATCTCTTTGGCCACATCTTCAGAACAGCGCGCGCCTTTCTCGTCTTCGAAATTGGCGTAGAAATCAGGCAGGAAAATATAACCGATGCGCTGGTCGCCTTCCTTGATCACTGCGCTCCTTGCATACACTTCATCCTGCACCACTTTTTCGCGCATGATGGAAACCACTTTGATGGAGCCGTCCTGTTTCTTGATCGTAAGCCTTACTTCGGTGCCTTTGTTGCCGCGGATCAGTTTAACCGCATCCTGGGTATCATAGCCGGCGATATCAACCGGTTCGGCGGCGCCCTGGGCTACTTTCATGATAATATCGCCCACAACGATCTCGCCCGATTTCCAGGCGGCGCCGCCGGGCTGCACGGTAGCTATCTTGATGCCATATTCGTCTTTTGTGAGTACCGCGCCGATACCATAGAACTCGCCGCTCATACGCTCATCGAACGCGCGCTTCTCCACCGGCGGAAAATAATCCGAATGCGGATCCATCAGGTTGGTGATCACATTGATGAATGTATTGAAACGGTCATCTTCCTTATAAGTGCTTTTGATACGCTCGAAAGTTTCGTTCATTACTTTCAATACTTTGGCCCGCGCGTCTTTCTCGAGCTCGGCATCGGTTTTCACCACAAAATCTTTCTGGCCCTTGTTCTTCTCGCGGGTTTCCTGCAGGTCTACAAATCTTTCCAGCGTATACAGTTTCATTTTCTTGCGCCATCTTTCCCTGCGCTCCTGGTCATTGGCCGGGTACTGCAGTTTATCTCCATCAAGCTGAACGGTTTCGTCTTTGCTGAAATCGAATGGCTTCGACAGGATGTCCTTATAGATCGCGATCCCTTCGGCGATCCGCTGGTCGTAGATGGCGCTTACTGCCGGCGCAAAATCGATCGGCGCAGTGCCGTGGATCTCATCATCGATGGTTGTTTCGTATTTTTTAAGGCTATTGATATCCGACTGCAGGAAGAGGGTCTTGTCTCCGTCGAGGTCCTGTAGGAATTTTTTAAACACCTGTTTCGAAAAAGCGTCGTTTATATTTTTGGGGCTGTAGTGTTGCTGTTCGAGCATATCCCCTACTGCCTTTAATAATCTTTGCCGTGGTGTGATAACGATACCATTTTCTCCAATGGAAGACCTGAACGCAAAGAACAAGCCGCCAAACAGAATAATAGCCAATAGCAACAAACCTTTTCTGGTCTTCATAAATTGTGTAAATTTTTGCATGATCAATTCCAAAAATAGCTGAAAAAGCCTAGCTGCCGTCAGCAACCCATACCAATTAACAAGCTTTTGATGAGCGGCAACAAGATAGGAATACAAAAAGAGTTCCAGGGTGTAACGGTCTGTAGTCTGTAGTCTGTGGTTTGTGGTTGTTTGAGGTAAACGGTCAAGGTGATCGGTAAACTTCCAATTCCAAACGACGAACAACTCCAGACCACAGACTACAGACCAAAGACTATTTGCCACCAAAGCATGTTTTTAATTCACTCGTTTTACCCTATTTTTGCCGACCAAATTACGGAGGGCGTAGCTCAGTTGGTTAGAGCGTTAGTTTGTGGCACTAAAGGTCGGGGGTTCGAGGCCCCTCGCTCTCCCGCTAAAACCTATCTGC
>JAFBAN010000054.1 GCA_019247775.1 Chitinophagaceae bacterium
GTGCGGTAATCGCAGCAGGCCAAAAAGGTAAAGCGTTAGTCCCGCACCGATCAGTATCCATATGCCGATGAATACTTCCCGCTTCAGCAGGCCCCAGTGCATCACCAGGTCGGCATTGGAAAGGAATTTAAAAGCCAGCGCCAGTTCGAGGAATGCCAGCACTTTTTTAACCGTATCCAGCCAGCCACCTGATTTAGGCAGCGACTGCAGCCAATTGGGAAAAATGGCGAACAGCGCAAACGGCAAAGCCAGCGCCAGGCCGAAACCGGCAAGTCCTGCAGTGAGCTGCCACGCGCCTCCGCTCAATGAGCCTACCAGTAAGGATCCGAGTATCGGACCGGTGCAGGAAAAAGAAACGATAGCAAGTGTGAGTGCCATAAAGAAAATACCGATCGTACTGCCAAGCCCGCCTTTGGAATCTGCCTTGCTTGCAATATTGCTCGGCAAGGTGATCTCGAAATAACCGAAGAATGAGATCGCGAAAAAAATGAAAATGATAAAGAAGATCGTATTCAGCCACGAGCTGGTGGAAATATTATTGAAGATCTCCGGCCGCACATTTCCCAGAATATGGAAGGGTACACTGGCCAGCATATAGATCAGGAAAATAAACAACCCGTACAACACGCCATTGCGGATCGCTTCTTTACGGCTTCCGGAGCGCTTTGTAAAAAAAGAAACGGTGACCGGGATCATCGGGAACACGCAGGGTGTGAGCAGGGCGATCAGTCCGCCCAGGAACCCAAGAAAAAAAACAGATAAAAGACCGGTATCCGCGATATCATTTTTTTTACCGCAGTTCTGCGCGGGATGCGCGAGGTCTACCGAACTCAATTTGATCTGCTGCGATCCCTCCGCAGCCGCAGCTCCTCCTTCAAGTTTTACTTCGAAAGGCTGTTCGGAGGTAAGGAACTCGCCGGTCCTGGAGAGATAAGCCGAGATCGTGCCTTTCAGACTTGCCGGTACAAAACCGGTGATCTTCACCTGCTGCCTGATCTCCAAAGAACCCGTGTATACATTCGCTTTGCCAAATGTTGCATCAACGATCTGCTGCGGGGCGCGGTCGAATACGGGTTCGCCCTGCGGCTTCGCATTCTCGTACGCGGGAACGAATTTGATATTCTCCAGCCCTTCTATTTTCGGATTGCTGCCGTAGACCTGCCAGCCGGCGGGAATATTGGTCCTGGCGCTAAGCTCATACACACCCTCACTCACCCTGCGCGCAACGGTCTGCCAATGCAACAGGCTATCTCCCTGTGCGAATAGTGAAAACCATGAACAGAAAGTAAAAAGGAATAAAGCAGTTTTTTTCATCACGGGTTTTGGTTAACCGGCCGCTGTTACATCAGCTTCAGGTCGAA
This sequence comes from Chitinophagaceae bacterium, assembly GCA_019247775.1. Classification (GTDB taxonomy): domain Bacteria; phylum Bacteroidota; class Bacteroidia; order Chitinophagales; family Chitinophagaceae; genus Sediminibacterium. Next base: position 1,362 of record JAFBAN010000054.1, read on the forward strand.
GGATTTTTTTACCGGCGGCAGGCATCGGCTGTCATCGCAGACCATATATTCGATCGTACCGCTGATATTGGTCTTGAGGCCGCCTTTCACTTTCACCTGCTGAACAAACTGCACTTTATCGGAGTAATACAGCACATTGGTCTTGAAATTCTCGTCGTAATTCTTTTCCAGTTTGCCAACCTCTTTAACCGCGCCGGTCTTTGTGATCAGGGGGTTGGCTTTGAAGGCAACAGCGGTAGGAACAGGTCCGCCCTTACCGGTATTCTGCGAGTAGATATGCCAGGGCTTTTCCAATTCGGCGGTGAGCACGATCTCGTAGGTATCGGCTGTTTTCTTTTTCGCTTCCCAGGTCCAGCTTACAGGGTTCTGGGCCTGCCCGAAAGCCGAGAGACCGGCCATTACCAGGATCAGAGAGAGGATCGTATTTTTCATATTCGCTTTATTAGCTGTTCTTCAGACGCAAAACCAGGCCAGGGCTTACTATGGATTTGTTAATTCAGCCCCAGCAATTTAAAAACTTCCCGGCCATCCAGGTTGCCAAGGGCAGTGGATGATGCCCGTTCCGGATGCGGCATCATACCGAACACATTCCCGTTCTTATTGCGGATGCCCGCAATATTGCGGGTAGCTCCATTCGGATTGGCTGCCTCATCAACCGTACCATCCGGCTGGCAATAATGGAAGATCACCTGCCCGTTTGCTTGCAGTTCATCCAGGGTAGCTTCATCGGCATGATAACGGCCTTCGCCATGCGCCACCGGAATTTTCAGGGCTTTGCCGGCGCCGTGTTTAATATGAACATTTTTGCACACGAACTGCTGGTTCGCATTCTGCAATAACACGCCCGGCAATAATCCGCTTTCGCAGAGTATCTGAAATCCATTGCATACACCCAATACCTTACCGCCGCGGTTGGCGAAATCGATCACCGACTGCATCATCGGACTGAAACGGGCAATGGCGCCGCAACGCAGGTAATCGCCATACGAAAACCCGCCGGGCAGCACAATACAGTCATCGGTGGTGAACATGCTGAGATCGAAGTATTTACGATATAACATAATCACTTCCTTGCCAAAGTCCTGTTGAAGGGCATCCTGCATATCCCTGTCGCAGTTAGAGCCTGGGAAAACCACTACACCGAATTTCATAGTCTTGTTTTTGTGCTGGGAAATCAGAGCTGCAAAGTTAGGCTCCGGGCTGTTAGGAGCAGCATAAATCTGGACAAATGGCTGGCATCTTCCCCCTCAGCGGGTGATCAATACCCAGTTATTGTACACCAGCACCGCCGCGGCCAGCCAGAACAGGATATTGGGGAAAAGCAGCCTGCGGGGCACCGAAAATGCATTGGCGGAGAAAGAAGCCAGGGGTACCAGGGTCATGATCGCCGATTCCATGCCGGCCTGCATAAAAATAAACGGGATGGGCAGCAGCACGAACAGCATTACCATCATGATGCCCCAGGTTTTGCGGATCTGGATCACCATACGGCGATGGATCAGTTGCCAGAATACCAGCCCCGATACCATCATCAGTACCAGAACGCTCAACTGTATGATCAGCGGCGCCGACCAGGCCTCCAGCGGCAGGTTCAGCCGCAGGTGCGGAACAGAATGGGTGAACCGCGGCAATTGATCCCGCAGGTACAAAAACCCGAACAGGAAATAGTACGGCAGCAGGATCCCCATCAGCAGTATCACCCATTCGGCCAGCCGGAAAGGCCGCACCACCATCAGCGCAAACAGGACCACCCCGATCAGGATCGCGGTGGGATGGTAACAGATCACCGAAAGGCCGATGATCAGGCCTGTATTAAAAAGAAGGGTTTTGGGCGATGCGTTATTATAAAGCCGGGTAAGCTTGATGAAGATCCAGATCACCAGGAAATTGGCGAGCAACGCGGGAGAGATCACACACCATTGCGGCAGGATGCCCGAGAGCAGCACATAGGCCATTGCAGACGTGTAGGTATTGTTCTGGAACATCCGCAGCTCGCTCAATATCATATTAAGCCGGATGGCCTGCAGCAGAATGATCAGGTGATACAGCACAAAAAGCGCGGGGCCCTGAACTCCGCCGAGGTAATTTCTCAGCAGCACCGACAGAATTCCATCGCCGTCGTGATACACCACCACCGGCGCCGCCATCAGGAAATGCAGGTGTACGCCAATGCTGAGTACAGCAAGGAAAAAGATATTGACGATCGATTTATCTCTGAAAAGGAATACCACGTGCGCGGTTAAAATTCGATTTTAGCAAAACACGTAAATCCCCGGTACTGACAGGGAACAATAGCCACCCGCGAGCCTACCTGCTTGGCATGCCGGGGCATGAAATCGTAGCCTTTATCCAGGTTCTTGAAAGTAGGGTTCCGGTCTATCTGTCCCGAAGGCGCTATGCTCTGGTCGGACAGTATCAGCGATCTTTTCTCCTGGATATTGAAGATAAAATGCAACTGGTCGCCCATATTCAGCAGGCCATAGCCAATGAAATTATCGGTGTTGTCGTCGTACTGCGATTTGCGGATCACATTGCTCCATTCCATTTTTCCGGTGGGTTCGAAAGAGATCACGGCAACATTGTCTGCGAAATACCGGGTAAGCACATTCGAATTATTGTATAGGCTGGACCGGTACCATGGATAGTACCCTGTAGGACTGTTCCAGGTATAATAATCCACCGGCGACCAGAACGGAGAGCCGTAAAGATAGTCCCAGCGGTTAAGGGTATTGCCGCGGGAACTGGTGTAGGCCGATTCCGCCACAACGATAAAGCCGCCATCCCGGCGCAGGATCACATTTTTCAGGAAATAATCATTGAATGCCGCTTTGAGTCCGCCCTCCGCTTTTGCATCTTCCCTGAACTCATCGGAGAAAACGGTGGTGGCATTCATCAGCTCCTTGTTGTTCAGCTTATCCCAGAGCGAATAATACAGTCCCTCAATATTGCCGCGGCGCTGTTTGCTGAAGAAAGAGGTGATCACATAATGCTTGTTGATATTGTCTGCCTTGATACGGATATCGTCGAGGAAGATGCCCGAGAATTTCAGGTCGGTAACAGAATAATTATCCGCTCTCGCCGGCTTTACCACCAGGCTTACCTTATTGATATTATCGTTCGATGCCGTTCCCGATGCGCGCACGCAGGCCAGGTCGCCATCATTGTCGAGCGTGAACTCTGTAAGGAAATCGTTGCGCTGGGGCATGCTGATATTGAGCCGGGTCTTTTTGATCAGCGTCAGATCTTTATCGAACAGGACCGTCGTCAGCGCATGTGCCTTGTCGTTGCGGGTGTTGATCTTGAACACCATGATCTTCTGCTTATCGTCGCTGTTGATAATGGAATAGATCTTATTACTCGAAGCATAGCTGACCTCGGTGGTATCGAGCTGTATAGGTTCTCCGACTTTTTTTCCGTTGGCATCCAGTTTGGCTGCCATGCAGTACATGGTATTCTTTTTCTGGAACTGGTAGATCATGTACACGAAATCGGGATACTGCACGAATTCGGTGTTGAGGATACGGCCGGTGAGAAATTCCAGTTTTATGCGGTCCACCTGCTTCATGTCGGCATCGTACACGGAGATAAAATGAAAATCCCTGTAGTTTTTATACACCAGCACTTTCCCGTTCATCCTGCCCATGATCTCGAAATTGAGGGTGCGGGCATCCTCGCGGTCGGGATCCGAATAGGTGATCTTCTGGCCGAAACTGGCGGCTACTGTCAGCATCAACAGGGCAAGAAGCATGGAAACAGGCTTTTTCATCGGCGCTTATCGGGGTTTGTATTCCAAATGTACGGGTTGCGGTCTTTCCGGTCTCTAAATTAACAGTAAAACAAGGAACCGGGCAAGTAGAGTCTGGAGTCTGGAGTTTGGAGTCTGGAGTATGATTTGAAGATGGCAATCCGGATTAGGCGGCCCGCCAGGCTTTACAGACCCTGCAAGATTTGCTTTCTGAGGATTGATTTTACGTTTACATTTGTTGAATATTTCCAGTTTATAGGACTAACCCTCTTTGTGTGAGCAAGAATTTCAACAAGGTTTCAGCCGCCGGCCTGGTCATCGCTTTGGGAATTATATACGGTGACATCGGTACCTCTCCGCTCTACGTACTCAATGAGATCATCAATAACCGGGCGATAACGGAAAAACTGATCCTTGGCTCACTCTCCTGCATCATCTGGACCCTTACCCTGCAGACCACGGTCAAATATGTGATCCTGACCCTTAAGGCCGATAACCGAGGTGAAGGTGGCATTTTCAGTCTGTACGCGTTGGTCCGACGCCGGCGAAAATGGCTGGTACTTCCCGCTATGATCGGCGGCGCCGCGCTGTTAGCCGACGGAATTATCACCCCGCCCATCACAGTAACATCTGCTATCGAGGGCCTGCGCCAGCTTCCCGGCTTGGGCGGCCTTCATCAAAAAACGATCGTGGTCATCGTTATCGGCATCATCACCCTTCTTTTTTTCGCGCAGCAGTTTGGTACCGCTTCCATTGGTAAACTGTTTGGCCCTGTCATGGGCATCTTTTTTACGATGATCGCGGTAATGGGCGCCACGCACCTGATAGACGATCTGGGCATTTTAAAAGCCCTGAACCCATATTACGCCTTTGAATTGCTCACCACATATCCTAAAGGTTTCTGGCTGTTGGGGGCGGTCTTCCTATGTACCACCGGGGCCGAAGCCCTGTATAGCGACCTGGGGCATTGCGGCAAAGGCAATATCCGCATCTCCTGGATCTTTGTGAAAACCTGCCTGATCCTGAATTATCTCGGGCAGGGCGCCTGGTTACTGGCGCATTACAAAGGACAGACGATCGGCTCAAGCGTTATCGAAGGCGGTTTCAATCCTTTTATCGGTATTATGCCGGTATGGTTCAAACTGGTGGGTGTGATGATCTCCACTTTTGCGGCCGTGATCGCGAGCCAGGCCCTGATCTCGGGTTCATTTACATTGATCAGTGAAGCCATGCGACTGAACCTCTGGCCGAAGATGAAGATCAATTACCCCACGGAAGAAAAAGGTCAGTTGTATATCCAGGGCATCAGTTTGCTGCTTTATATCGGATGTGTGGGCATCGTGCTATACTTCCAGAAATCGTCCAATATGGGTGCAGCCTATGGACTGGCGATAACGATGTGCATGATCAGCACTTCTATCCTCTTTGCTAATTTCCTGGTGAGCCGGAGGGCCAGTTCAGGGTTGATCTATGTGTACCTGGTCGTTTATCTTTCCATTGAAAGTTCATTCCTGGTGGCAAACCTTGAAAAATTCCTGCATGGCGGTTATGTAACGCTGATCGTGGGCGGGGGGTTGTTCCTGGTAATGTATGTCTGGTTCCGGAGCCGGAAGATCAAGAACCGGTATGTGGAATTTGTGCGGCTGGAGCATTATATCCCCATGATCCAGGAACTCAGCAATGACCGCAGCATTTCCAAATATGCAACGCACCTGGTATACATGACCAGTGCCAATAACCCCAAGGAGATCGAACACAAGATCATCTACTCGATCCTCAACAAAAAACCGAAACGCGCCGATATTTACTGGTTCGTGCATGTAGATGTGCTCGATGATCCGTATACCTGCGAATTCTCGGTGGAACATATCATCCCCAACGACATTATCCGCGTCGAGTTCAGGCTGGGCTTCCGGGTAGAGCAACGTCTCAACCTGATGTTCCGAAAAGTAGTGGAAGACCTGGTGAGCAACAAGGAAGTGAACATCACCAGCCGTTATGAAAGCCTGGAGCGTAATAATGTGGTAGGCGATTTCCAGTTCATCGTACTTGAAAAATACCTGAGCCAGGACAATGAACTTCCTTTTATCGAAAAACTGATCATGAAACTCTATTTCTGGCTCAAAGAGATCAGTCTCGGCGAAGAAAGAGGTTTCGGTCTCGATCCCAGCAATGTAACCGTAGAAAAATTCCCGCTCATCGTAGCCCCTGTTTCCAAATTCAGCCTGAAGCGGGTGTATTATGAGGGAAATGAGTTTGAGTAGATAAGATGCTTTGGAAAGATCGCACCGTACATCTCTTCTTCTTTTTCACTTCGTTTTTCTTTTACTGACCATGCCTTCCAGAGCGACATAGCCGAAAGGTTTCGCTAAGAGCCAAGGAGAAAAAGAGTGTAGCAGTAGATAGCGCTCCTCTCCTCCTTTGCTCTTATCCCCTCTTAGCGAAACAAATCCACGCATAAGCAAGGCAGGCATTTCCAAAGCAGCTTAATCTGAAATAGGAATAACAAACATTAATCCTTACTTTTTGTTTCTCAACGCACAGCTTGTCGCCTACACTTGTTTATATCATTGCAGCTTATATACTCATCGCGGTGTTGGTCTATTTTATCCAGGACCGTTTTATTTTCAAGCCCGAAAAGCTGCCACAGGATTTCGAATACCGGTATGAAGCGCCGTTCAAAGAGCTTTTTTTCGATATAGCGCCGGGTGTACGGATCAATGGGCTGCATTTTTATTGCACTGATCCGAAAGGCATCATTCTCTATTTTCATGGCAACTCCAGGAGCATCAAAGGCTGGGCAAAATATGCACGGGATTTTTACCGCTACCAGTACGATGTAGTGCTTGTAGACTACCGCGGCTTTGGTAAGAGTACCGGAAAAAGAAGCGAGCATGATATGCTGGCCGATATGCAGGTAGTGTATGAAAACCTGAGGGAGAAATTTGCCGAACACGATATTCTTGTCTATGGCCGTAGCCTCGGCAGTGGTTTCGCCACTAAGCTCGCAGCCGATAACAAACCGCGGTACCTGATACTCGATGCGCCTTACTACAGTTTTATCAAGGTTGCCGAACGCTTTGTGCCGATACTGCCGCATCGCTGGCTGCTGCGGTATCACCTGCATACCGATAAATGGATCCGCAAGGTGAATTGCCATACCTATATCCTTCATGGTACCCGCGACTGGCTCATCCCCATCAGGCATAGCGAGAAACTGCAGCGTTTCAACCCGCATAAGATCACTTTGATCCGGATAGAAGGCGGTGGTCATAATAACCTGCCTTCCTTTCCCGAATACCACAACTTTATCCGCGATATCCTCAAATATTGATATCGGGCAGATTAACTTTAGCGCGTGAAAAGAAAGATCATCCGCTGGGCCAAGCTCATCATCATCATTTACTGCCTCATCGGGTGTGCACTGTATTACCTGCAGGATAAGCTGTTCCTGCATCCTGTTGTGGTGGCTGCAGACAGCAGCTGGCATTTTGCGCAGCCCTTTACTGAAAACAATATTGTACTGGATGCAGCTACCCGGTTCAACCTGGTGCAGTTCACTCCTGCCGACTCTTCCAGGAAAGGGCTGGTCATTTAT
>JAFBAN010000070.1 GCA_019247775.1 Chitinophagaceae bacterium
GTTTATCTCTTGCAAACCATAAGCGATGATAGGCCATCAGGCTCACAAAATTCTGTGCGGGAGCGTTGACACTGCCAAAAGGTGAAACGCCTGCGCCGTTTTCAAAACCGAGGTCTGCGGTCAGGCTGAAGGCCGCCTTGGTTACCGAAGCGACAGGTGTATTTCGATACCTGAGCACAACGCTGTTGTCGCTATGAAAACGGAACCGGGAGGGTTTTTCAGGTGTATCGTATCCGCCGTAGATACTACAGAGCAATGACAAAGATTCTTTAGGTCTGAACTGCACCTGCAACCCAATTCCAGGGGCTTCATTGAACATGCCATAAGTCTGCCAGCCGTTGATCAGCCATGCTTCCAGTTTGAGGCGGTCCTGCCATTTCTTCGAGGGGAATAACTGCATCCGCAGACCGGTGAAAAACCAGGGTGTATTATCGGAAGTAAATGATGGCTGGTAATTCCAGTTCTCAAAATTGTTGTAAGACAGTAGTCCGATATATGACTTGAATAATCCGATATCGATGTTCATGCCCTGCAGTATGTTAAGGTGCCGGCCGGCATAGGCTTCTGTAATGTAGCGCATTGCGTTGTAGAGATCATACTGGCCCCGCAGCGCCGTAACATCGTTCCGCGGCACACCGGTTGCCCTGGTACCGAACTGGAACATCAGTCTGGCCCGGCTATTGCCATTGTGAAAATCTCCGCCGGCTTCGATATAACTTATTTCGAATTCGTTTGCCCTGAATGTGCTGGTGGAACCTGTGGTGGTATGGTCTATGGGATGATTGAAGGAGTAATTGTAATGCGCATCGATCGTTACCGAACCGGTGAAATATTTCGAACTCAATACCGACCCGGACTGCCGGTTATTGCCCTGCACCCAACTGAAATCTGCGGCTGCGGTATCAACTTTCTGAGCTTTCAGAAAACTCCCGCATAGAACAAAAGCGGCCATCATCAATACCCGTCGCAAATGGATCGGCGCTGAGGGTTGATACACGAGCGGTACATATTCTACTACCACATCATTTTTGTCGAGCCCGAATGCTTTCTCATCGCTCAGCGACATATTTTTCAGCATGAAATAACTGGATAACAGCATTCCTTCCCGCAGGGTAAATTCGTTTTCCACCGACAGGAATTTCTCGATCACCACAAAAGTGAAATCGGGTTCGCTGTTATAGCGGGTGGAGCCGTCGGGCCGGATATGCAGGTTGAGTTCGCGGGCCTGTACCAGTTCCTGTACGATCCGCTTAAAATAGATCTCGGTCCTGGGCTGAATGCGGAACCCGATATGCAGATTGATCTTAATGATCTTGTCGTCCACCAATTCCGACACATCGTATTCTAAGGTATAAGGCTCTGTTGTGCGGTTCACATGAAGGAACCAATATACATCTGCGCGTTTCGGTTTTTTGGAAAGGATAGACCGGATGATCTTTTCTTCGATCTGGCTGCGACTGTTGGCTTTGGTAAGATAGATGAGGTGTGTGGAGAATTTGGGTATCGTGTCATCGTTCGATAACTCCACCAGTTGCGGGCTATATCGACCGAGGTCAACGAAGCGGACGAGGCGGTTGTTGATCCGGCGGGCGTAGTACCAGATGTACATGGTCATGAAAATAAACAACTCGAAAAAAAGGAACATCCACCGTTCCCTGATCTTGGCAACATTGGCGATAAAAAAAGAAGTTTCGATAATAGCGAACATTCCTATCACCAGCGTCACATACACCTGCTTCCATTTGAGTTTGAAGATCAGGAAATAGTTCAGCAGTACGGTCGTCATCATCATGGCAACTGTGATGGAAAATCCGTAAGCTGCTTCCATGTGCGATGAGTTCCGGAAATAGAGTACCATCAGGATGCAACCGAACCACAGGATAATATTGACGCTCGGAATATAGATCTGTCCCTTGACATCCGACGGCTGGCGCACGGTTACCCTGGGCCAGAAATTCAGGTTCATGGCTTCGCTGATCAGCGTGTAGGAGCCTGATATCAGCGCCTGCGATGCAATAATGGTAGCGGCTGTAGCTATCAGGATGCCGGGTATCAGGAACCAGTCGGGCATCATTTCAAAAAAAGGATTGATGTTATCCAGATGCTGTATGCCCGAATGCATCACCCAAGCTGCCTGCCCGGCGTAGTTGACGAGTAAACTGATCTTTACAAAAGCCCAGGTGATGCGGATATTCCTGATACCGCAATGACCGAGATCTGAATACAGGGCTTCCGCGCCGGTAGTACAAAGGAATACCGCGCCCAGCAACCAAAATCCTCTGGGGTAATGAATAAGCAGTTGATAACCGTAATAAGGATTGAAAGCCTTGAGTACGTAAGGATGATGAATGATACCTGAACATCCGATAACAAAAAGCATGGAGAACCAGACCAGCATAACGGGTCCGAATGTCTTGCCGATTGCATTGGTTCCGAAGCGCTGAAAAAAGAACAGGGCGGACAATATCATTATCACAATGCCGATGGTAAGGGCATTCCCCGGTACGATAATATTTTCCAATCCATGTACTGTATTCAGTCCTTCAACTGCCGAGGCCACGGAAATAGGCGGAGTGATGATGCCGTCGGCCAGCAGCGTAGTGGCGCCGAGTATGGTAGGGATCACCAGGTGTTTGCTGTAGCGTCTTACCAGTGCGTATAATGAGAATACGCCGCCTTCTCCCTGGTTGTCTGCCTGCAGCGTAAGCCAGATATACTTGAGAGTGGTCTGAAAAAGCAGGGTGTAAAAGATCAATGAAACGCCGCCATACACCAGCGTTTCACTAACAGGCCTGTCGCCGATGATCGCTTTGAGCACATAGAGTGGGCTGGTGCCGATGTCTCCATAGATGATGCCCAGCGCCACCAGCAATGTGGCAATAGTTACCCTGTTCAAATTCCCATGATTTGAATTCATATAAAAGATTGATATGGTTGATGTTTATTCCGGCGCGAGAAAGCGGTAGCCGATGCCGGATTCGGTTACGATGTATACAGGCCTGTTAGGATCGGTTTCTATTTTTTTTCTCAGCTGTGCAATGTATACCCGCAAATACTGTGTCTGGTTAAGATACCCCGGACCCCATACCTCCCGTAAAAGGTATTGATGCGTGAGTACCTTCCCTTCATTCCGGGCGAAAACAGAGATCAAACCGTATTCTGTCACTGTTAGTTTGACCAGCTCACCATTTTTCCTAAGCTGCCGCATGGAAAAATCTATTTGTAGGTTCCCGAACTGCATGGTCGGGCTGTTTTCGAAGCCGGTTTGGTCGCGAAGTGCGGAGCGGATACGCGCCAGCAGCTCGCCCGTGCGAAAGGGTTTTACCAGGTAGTCGTTGGCTCCATTGTCAAGCGCACGGATAATACTCTCTTCACTGTTCTGTACCGACACTATGAGCACGGGAGAGGTATACCATTCTCTCAGTTTCTGCAGTACCGACTGGCCGTCCTCATCAGGCAGACCAAGGTCCAGCAGGATCAGGGAAGGAGGATGATTGGCTGCATGGATCAGACCTTCTTTAGCATCTGCGGCCTGTTTTACTGAATAACCGTTGCTCGACAGGGTGATCTCCAGCAGCTTCCTCATCTGCGGTTCGTCGTCTATGATCAGTATTTCATTGCGGTTACTCATTCTTCAGGTTTTTCAGGTATGAGGTTTCAACAGGAATCGCGATGGTAAAGCTGGAACCTCCGCCCTGTCTGTTCTCAAGATGCACCCTGCCGTGCATGGATTCCACAAACCCTTTTACGATCGATAGCCCTAGCCCTGTTCCACCCGTTTTGCTGTGTTGCGCGCGAAAAAAAGGATCGAAAGCTTTGGCAATATCCTTCGGATCAAAACCAGGCCCGTTGTCGTCGATCACAATTTCGAGCAGGTCTGCATGACAGGCAGCCGTAATATCAACAGAAGCCGGCGAATGACCGTGGGTGATGGCATTGATCAGAAGATTTGTAAGCACCTGTTCCAGTAAACCGCGGTCGATCCGGCAAAGCGGAATCGAAGGGTTGACATTGATAGAGATCCGCTGTGGCCCCTGCAGTTCTTCCAGTTGCTGAACGGTATGGTAAAGGAGTTCGGTAATATCGCACCAATCAGCTGCGGGATGAATAAAGCCTGCTTCCAGCCTCGACATGCTAAGCAGGTTATCTACCTGCCTGTTCAGTCTGAACGAGGCCTTTGCAATTTCAGAGATCAGTTCGTATTTATTTTCCGGCGTAAGATTGCGCGATTGTTGCAGGTTATCGGTTGCCGCGATAATGGCGGCAATAGGAGTACGCAGCTCATGTGAAAGACTATTGAACAAAGTATTATAAAGCTTAAGCGTATGTTCTTTTTCCTGCCGCTCCCGGCTCTTTTTCTCCATCTTCCTGATCCGATAGGTGAATATCGCGCTTGTAGTGGCGACGACAAAATACATGAGCAGCAGGATCAGATCTTCCGTAGCGCCTACCTGCAGTGTGAAACGGGGAGGTATAAAAAAGAAATCCCAGATCAGAGCGGTCAGAAACGCCGCCCAGAGCCCAGGCAGAATATCGACGCCCAGGGAAACAAGAGAAACCGTAACCAATAAAATAAAAGCGACCACCCGGTAGCCTGCAACGGGGCTCAAAAACCAGCATATCAGGCTGATCAAAGTGATCAATATCGTGCTGTAAAGGAGTTGTGCGGTTTTGGAAACTGGCCGGAGCATGAGCAAAGGTAGAAAGCCAGGTATAAGGATAATATCAAAATACGGCCTTTCCGCATCAAAGTTTTATAAATGGCCCTGTTCGCAGACCGGGTTATCCTGGCTACGCCTTGGAAAAAATGGCTGGAAGCAGTGATTGAATAACCGCTTTTGACAACCGATGTATTCCGTCCTGACTAATCTAGTAACTGCCCCCTTCGCGGTGAATAGGTACTACAGCATCATTGATCGGGCTGTGGCCATCCGGAGATCCATCCTGGTTCGCTTCGTTGGCTTCCGGTGTGTCCGGGTGCGAGGGCTCAACGTGTTTGACAAGCACCGGTTTTATGGGTATTCGTTTGCGAAGCTTGCGTTGTGGCGGTGATGTTGTTTCGGTATTGGCCGCAGTATCGTCTGTACTGACCAGTTGCCCGAATTTTTCCGCAATCGCGCCGGCAGCTTCACCAATGGCGTGCCCGATCTTTTCGGTAAATGTTTCCGGTTGCTGCTGTTCTTCTTTCGTTGGGGGTGTTGCTTTGCCCATATTGATGCTTTTATCACGACGTTAAAAATACGATGCCACCAGGGTTGACTTTAACGGCGGAACAATTTGTGGAGCATCGGGATAAGGATCAATGAACTTAAGTAGGTCAAATGATACCAAACAGGATAATCGTTCCAGACCCTGCAAAAATGAATGTAGGCGGAAATAGCAAACAGGAGCAGGCCCGTAAGAACAGCGCTATTGCCGCGATCTTTTGCGATAAAAGTTGCGGTCATAGTGGATAGGATCGATGCAAGAATCCCCGCACCTAGTCTTGCCCAAAGCATGCCGATCGTGTAGGATTTATCTGCCGCTGCAACTGCATACGCGGGCCAGCATCGCCGGAGCAGGTACAGTCCCGAGGCGCCGATGATGGCAAAGACCACGAGCCCGGCCAGTTCACTTATCCCTGTTTTGTTCCTTCCATTCTGACTCATCAGAGCGAAGGTCGGCTACGGTACTTTAGCCCGCAACATTTGCGCTGAATTTGTGGACTTTTTTGTTCGGGTAGTTGTGGCCGAGCTTATGGATTCTTTACCACATCTTCGAGTTCCACATTCGTATCTGCATCTTCTTCACCTTCCATAAGCGCATCCTGGATGGTTGTGGTATCCGCCTGTCTTTGCTTGATATCACGTGATTTGGTGCGGTTGAGTATTTCAGATAAAGCGTCAACGCATTCCGATACAGCGGTTTCGAAATGGGCGCCATGTCTTTTTACAAAAGGATCGTTACCGGGCATCTCCAGCCTGATCTCGCAATAATCGCCGTCGGCCTCCGAACCGGGGCCCTTGAACAAGGTCACATCGGCACGGATGATCTTGTCATTTTTCAACGTGTTCAGTTTCTCGCTCACAAAAGCTTCGAGGTTCTCCCCGGCCTTAAATCCTAAAGATTGAATTATGATATCCATGGTCGATTAATTTCTGGATATCATACCATAATTATGCCAGCCGGAACCGCTCACATCGTCCCCTTGATCTTCCCTAACACCCTGCGGGCCGGATATCAGATCAGTCTATCTGATTATAAGAATTCTGTATATCTTCAGAAGCATAATCAGAATCGATCAAATTATGAAGGAACGATGAAGACATTAGTATGCACCAAACCAGGAACACTTGATTATTCAATCGGTGAGATGCCTGAACTGCAAGCCAATACCGCCCTGATAAAGATCAAACGGATCGGCGTTTGCGGTACGGATCTTCATGCCTTCGAAGGACCGCAATTGTTGAGGCTGTCCTACCGAAGAAAACGAAGTGACCCGACGGAGAACGCAACTAACGAGACCCTATCTGCGCCAAAATACCCGGCATGTCAATAATGCCCCAATGCTCTTTGAATTTACCATCGTGTAACCTGATCATGTCAATTACATCGATAGTAACTTCCCGGCCGGTGGCAGGTACGCCAAAGAATTCGCCTTTGTGTGTCGCATGAAAGGATTTGCGCGTAGTTACAAAATCTCCTTCTGCAACCTGCTCATGAATGACTACCCGAATCCCGGAAAATGCCGGTCTCATAATATTATCGAAGAACCAGATCACTGCCTGTGGCCCCCGCGGTGAGTCTGCCGGCGCAGCGCAGTTAGTGAAATCGTCGGCAATGAGCTCGTATGCTACGCTTTCATCACGGCCTTCGATATATTCTTTGTTGACACGCCTTACCAGCGCTTTGTTTTGTTCTGCAGTCATAATAATTGGTGTTGTTGTTAGGCAAATCTCTGATATGCCGCTGCCGCGGCATGGTATGGATGCTGCTTTGTATGGTCTTATTTATTCCCACGGTACTGCAAGGGTGTTACCCCCGTCAGATTTTTAAAGAACTTATTAAAATGAGATGGATCTGCAAACTCGAGTCCATAGGCGATCTCTGCAACGGAAGAACCCGATTGTCTCAGCAATGCTTTTGCTTCCATCAATATCATTTCGTTTATCAGTTCGTGCGCTGTTTTGGAACACTCCGATCTTACAACGCGGTTCAGGTGGTTGGCGCTCACGTGCAGGAGCTGTGCGTAGTCGGAAACTTTTTTATGGGTAAGGAAATAGTGACTTACCAATTTGATAAACCGCCTGAACAGCGCATTTCCGTTTCTGGCAGTTTCCTGATTCGATAATTGCTGACGCCGGTAGCTGCGCTCCGCGTTCAGTAGCATTAGCTGTACATAAAGTTCTATCGATGCAGCTGTGGTACGATCATTTCGCTTGATCTCTGCGTCAATTTTAGATACCAGGTGTTCCATTTCCATCCCTTCCTCGTCGCTGATCTCAAAACCCTGTACCCCCGTATAATTCATAAAAGGAAATTCCCGGATATTTCTGAGCACCAGCGACTGCCTTACAAAGTCTTCTGTAAACAGCAGGTAGAAGGCATAGAAGTCGGGACTTCTGTTCCATAATGTAAATATCTGTCCGGGAAACCCGAAGACCACTGTGTTGCGTCGAGGATGAAAGGATTCGAGCCCCAGTTTGATATTGACGCTTCCGGCGCGGGTAAGTGCGATCCGGTAAAATTCGGTTTTAATAGGGCCGAGACCGGAAACCATATTGGCAGTAGAGTAGAGGCCGAAGCCGCCAGCAATGAGCTTACTCGAATTGTCGAGCGCAAAATCGTTTTCCGCAAGGCCTGTTTTCTGCAGTTTATAAAATGCAGCGTCCAGGTTGGTTTTCTTCAATGGTTGGCTTTTCCTGGTCACACCCAAAAATATCACAATTGAACAGCCTGGTCAATAGTCGCGCTCATCCGTTTTCCGCGGGTTTTCTCGGGTTCTCCGCGGTAAGCGGCAATATCTTCAGGGTCACCGCAACTGTCGGAGCGAGCGAATACTCATTCAAACATCCTGGCAAAACCTCAGGGTATTTCCATCCGGATCAGTTACGTAAAATTCACGTCTTCCCCAGGTCTGGTCAACAGGCCCCTGGTGTACGGGCGAATTGGGTTTGGCAGAGCTGTCCAGGCCTCGGCTTTTATATCGGGCAAAAAGATCGTCTACGTTTTCTACCCACACATTCACCACCGATCCGAACAGGCGCTCACTCTCATGGGTCGTGATCTGCAGTTCTGTTTCCGCGTGGCCCAGGTCGATCACCGGCGAGTCGATCGTATCTTCGGGCCAGGTCATGTTGAAATCCAGCACCTCTGTGTAATGGTGCAGCGCAATTCTCATATCACGTACTTTGAACAGCGGGATAAATTTCATATCGCCAGTGTTTGCTTTTTATGATCGATAACCTGATACAGGCCGTTGCAATTTAGTATACCGTTCCCAACAACGCGATGCTGCTGCAATAAGACACGTGAACGGTTTTATTTTGGCGAACAGGCTCATACCAGCTTATTATCAACCGCATACCTGATCAATTCCATGGTATTATGGAAATTCATTTTCTGCATCACATGGGCGCGGAAAGTGCTGACGGTATTGCTGCTTAAGGCCAGTTCGGCCGCTATCTCTGAAACGGTCATGGCTTTTGCGAGCATGCAGAACACTTCGCGTTCACGGGCAGAAAGGTTGTTGATATCCCTTGTACCGGACTCGAAAGAGTCCGCCAGTATGGCTGCCACCTCATCATTTACATATTTTTTACCCGACATAACTCGGTTGATGGCCGTAACCAATTCGCGGGATGCGGCGTCTTTGGACAGGTAGCCCGAAGCGCCGGCATGCATAGCGCGCACTGCATAATCTTCGGCCGCATACATGGTCATAACGATAACAGGCACTTTATAGGTTTTCTTTATTTTTTCAATGGCGTCGAGGCCGGAGCTGCCGGGCGGCATAGTGATATCTGAAACAACAATATCCCACGGGCCCTCCGCCAGCAGCGCCAGCAGGCTCTCCGCACTGTCGGCCTCGGCCACCTGCGCAAAAGGATATGCTTCCTGCAGCAATACCCGGATACCTTCACGGACTATGGTGTGATCGTCTGCCAGAATGATTTTCATAATGAGCGTTTTTTAACCCGTATGCCTGTCGTTGTCAAAGTGCGTTTCGATGATCTCCGCCAGCATTGCTTCAGACAATGGTTTCGTCCTGAAATCCGTAATGATGTTTTCCCCTGCCGCGCGTTCTTTGTCGAGCGGATTTTCAGAAGTAGTGAGCATTATAATTACCGCGGGCCTGGGCAACTGCAGGTTCCTTAGTTCGTTCAGGAATTCCCAGCCATTCATACCGGGCATATTAATATCGAGGAAGATCAGCTCAGGCCCGGTCATTCCGCCGGCATACTGGGTTTTCAGATATTCCAGAGCCTGATAGCCGGAAGTCAGTGCGATCACTTTTCCCGCAAATTGGTTTTTCAGGATCACGCGCTCGTGGAAAAAATTATCGTCCGGGTTGTCATCCACCAGCATAATGCAGTTCAGTCGCCGATTCATTGCTGCAGGTTTGGAATGGTGAAATAGAATGTTGATCCCGCACCCGCCGCAGATTCCACCCACATCTCGCCGCCATGAAGTCCTACGATTTTTTTGCAATTCGGCAGGCCTATGCCATAGCCTTCATACAGGTCACGACTATGCAAACGCTGGAAAATCTGGAAGATGCGGTCGAAATGTTTCGGGTCGATGCCGATCCCATTGTCGCTGACAGACATCCTGCATTTGTCGTCGGTCGTTTGGGAATCGATCACGATATGGCAGGGAACCTCCTTTTTCCTGAATTTGATAGCATTACTGATCAGGTTCTGGAACAGCCTGCGCAGTTCGGTTTCGTAAACGTAAAGCGATGGCAGATCCACAACCGTGATTACCGCTCCTGCGCTGTTAACGGTATCTGCCATATCCGCGATCGTTTCTTCCACCAGCTTCCTGCAATCGGTATGCACCAGCTTTTTGTTTCGGCCGAGCAGCGAAAAATCGAGCAGGGCACGTACAAGGGAATGCATGCGTGTGGCGGCTTTGCCTATTGCATCAACGTATTTCCTGGCATTGTCGTCGAGTGTGGCTGCATAATCTTCTTCCAGGGCCTGTGCAAAATTTGACATCGTTCGCAACGGCTCCTGCAGGTCATGGGAGGCGATATAAACAAAATCTTCGAGTTCCCGGTTCTTGATCTCCAGTTCTACCTGCCGCTTGATCGCTTCTTCCTGTTTTTTTCGCTCGGTAATATCTATCACCGAAGCCAGCACCATAATGCCGTCTGCGGTCTCAATGGGGTTCAGGCCTATCTCAACCGGGATTTCTTTTTGGTCTTTCCGCAATGCAAAAAGCTCCCGGCCAATTCCCATCGGGCGGGTTTGCGGACGCGACAAAAACGAGTTGCGGAAATCGACATGCGCTGTACGGTAACGGGCGGGAATAAGCATTTCCAGGGTATTGCCGATCATTTCATTTTCCTCGTAGCCGAAAAGTTTCTTTGCTTCGTTATTGACGAGAGAGATTTTTCCGATCTGGTTAACAAGCACCATCGCATTGGGAGCAGAATTGACCACCAGCCTGAAACGCTCATCCGCTTTTTTTCTTTCGGTTATATCAATAATGGAAGCGAGGATCAGTGTTCCTCCCGTTGTTACCAGGGGGTTTAAACCTATCTCAATCGGGAATTCCGTTCGATCTTTTCGGAGTGCAAATAGCTCCCTGCCAGCTCCCATTGCCCTAACCGAGGGTGCGTGAAAGAACATCTGCCTGAAACCAGGATGGCGTTCGTGGTACCTGGGCGGGATCAGTACTTCTACTGTTTGCCCGATCAGTTCTGAGCGCCCGTAACCGAATAACTTTTCAGTCTGGTTGTTGGCATATGCGATCTTGCCGTCATTGTTCACTAGTACAATGGCGTTGGGCGCAGACTCGACAATCATCTGGAAAGTCAGTTCTGAATGGATACCTGACCGGTTTGACATCAGGAGAGCGTTTTAAGAGGTACACGAATACGGATGGTGGTGCCGGCGCCTGGCGCACTGTCGATCAGTAATTTTCCGTTGACCGATCGGGCGCGCTCACGAATACCTACCAGGCCAAGATGGCTGCTTGGTTTGGCAGTATCAAATCCCTTACCGTTGTCATGTATAGACAGCTCTATTTCCTCATCAAGCATTTCCATCTGCACGCTGACATGACCAGCTTCTGCATGCCGCAGCACATTGGTCAGGGCTTCCTGGCAGATCCGGAAAAGTTCGATGCGCATTTCAGCCGACACCAATCGTTCATCGATACCGCCATGGAATTCACACCTGATACCACTTAACTTACGGAATTCTTCACACTGCCATTTAAGAGAGGTATTCAGCCCTTCATCGTCAAGAACGGCCGGGCGCAGGGAGGACGCTATTTTACGGGTTGTGTCGATCATATGAGACACCGCAAACAACGCCCGCTGAATTCTCTTTTTGGAAGGCGCCGGTTCGGTTGTATGAATGTCCAGCCAATCGAGTTCTATCTTGATCGCAGAAGCAAGTTGCCCTAATTGGTCATGTAGTTCCCGGGCGATATGTTTACGCTCGTCTTCACGCGCATTTTTAAGATGGGTGGATAACTGTTTAAGCTCTTCGTTGAAGGTCTGCATTTGCTGTTCGGCCTGCTTGCGCGTCGTGATATCCGCCAGGATGTTACAAATTATCTCTTTCCCTTCAACATCCCTGTAGATCACCGAACTTACCTCGCAATAGAATCGCTCACCGTTTTTCCGGATCGCGAGGAACTCCGCCTTGGTACTCCCATAGCGATCGCGCTCGGCGAGTTTTTGACCTACTGCCGGGTCGTTGAAATCAAATAGCGGCTTCCAGTCCAAACGGGCAAACTCTTCTTCCGTATAGCCGAACATTTCGCAGGCAGCACGGTTTGCCTGTAAGATCAGTCCACCGGGTTTTTCCTGCAGGATGCCGAACAAGGCATTATCAATTATTGCGCGGTATTTTTCCTCGTTAGCGCGAAGCTGTTCAATTGCCGCACGGCGCTCCCTGCGTATGGCGGCCTCATCCAGTTCCCTTTTCACCACGCTGGCAAGTCTTGCCAGGTTATCCTTCATAAGGTAATCTGAAGCGCCGGATCTCATTACATGCACGGCGGCTTCTTCGCCAATGGTGCCAGATACCAAAATAAAAGGGACCTCAAGGCCGTTTTGCTTCAGCATCTCGAGCGCTTCCACGCCACTGAATCCGGGGATAAAATAGTCAGACAGGATAATATCCCAGTCCTCGCTCTTCAATTCACTCAAAAATGATTGTGGCGTGTAAACGCGTCGCGCCTTAACCTCAAAGCCTGCTTTTTCAAGCTGTCTTACGAGCAGAAAAAAATCGGTTTCCATGTCTTCACAGACAAGCACGCGTAGTAAGGAATCCATAACAACAGGTTTGTACACACAGGCAGCCGGGGTATCCGTAAAGGGACATCTCAGTAAAATGGAACAAATCCCCCAACAGGCAAGTGCATCATGAACCGGCTTATATAATTCCGTATCTGGAATCCGGGGGGAAAATGCCGATAATTAAAAATAGTAAATGTTGCAGTTCGCAAATGCAATCTGCACTTAAAAATACATTGAAAATTACATCGGGCGTCAGGATGTCACAACAATGTCAGTATATGTATACTCAACTGTTTATCAGAATATAACGAACAAAATCAGTGGAATGCATGAGCCTTGCGACATCGTTGGGGCTGCTTAAGAATGATCATATTCATCAGCATCCTTCCAGGCTGGACTATTTTTGCCCCGGCCGACAATTATCTTTATGTAAAACCGGTATATGCTTTATAGAGAGATTCAGGCGGGTAAGACGCTCGAAAAAGTGATCAAATGTTTTTGGATGCTGCAACATGATTACCGGGAAGAGCAGCATACGCATGAACATCTTTGGGCCGACGCTAACGGCGAGTTGATCTTCTCTTTTGGGGAACCGTATTATCTTAAAACGGCATCCGGCAAACAGGTCCTGCCCAGGAACTTTGTGATCGGCCCGTTTAAAAAAGAGCTCAGGCTATACTCCGATGGTTTTACAGGGTTTGTAGCCGTGCGTTTCAAAGCCTGGGGAATATATCCTTTTGCCCGTGAGCCGATGACAACCCTGGTAAACAATATTGCAGATGCCGAAACGGTTTTCGGAGATTCAATTAAAAGGATCAGCCGCCAGATGGCCGACAAAAAACCGGAAGAGAAAATAAGCCTGCTTCAGGGTTATTTTGAGCTGGCGTTATCGGAAACCGACAGAAAGAAGATGGCGAGCATGCCGATCGCCATGAAAATAATGGAACAAAAAGGAGTGGCCAGGATAGCAGATATTATTAAGGAGTTCCGGGTAAATGCAAGGCAATTGGAAAGAATATTTAAAACAGAGACGGGCCTTTCAGCCAAAGTATTTGCACGGATTATCCGCTTCAATCATGCCAAAAATCTGATCCAGAAAAATTGTGATATCAGCCTGGCGCAATTAACCTATGAAACAGGGTACAGCGATCAGGCCCATTTCAGCAGGAATTTTCGCGAAATGTTCGATATTTCTCCCGGTGAATTCAAACGTCAAATGGGTGAATTCATGAAAAACCGGGACGCTTATAACATGGATGTCGCTTTTGTACAAGATTGAGGCTTTTTAGCGCCTTACTTTCATAGCTCATTGTATCAACTCATTATGAGATTATGAAAGGGATAAGGACGGAGGTTAAATATGCTTTTTTTTCGGCAGTTGCCCTGATAGCCTGGGTTGTGGCGGAACACCTGCTGGGGTATATGACAACCAAAATGGAAATCGGCGAGTACACGGAACCGCTGATTGCGATTCCCGTCTGGCTGCTCCTTTTCCTTGGCATCTGGGAGAAGAAGAGCAGGGATTTAACCGGACATTTTTCTTTCGGCAAGGGGCTGCAGACCGCTTTGCTCATTTCTTTTTTATATGCCCTGCTGCAGTCGGTATGGTTCGCTTTTTATACGCATATCATAAACCCGGATTATGCGACACTTGCACTGGTATACAAAGAAAAGCAACTGGCAGCTGAAGGAAAAGAAGCGCAGCAGATCTCGGATGAACTGGCATACACAAGAATACTTTTTAGAAGCGCATCTTTGCAGTTTCTGTTTTTTACGGTTTCAACCACGGTAATTAATACTATTGCAGGAGCTATCATGAGTTTTTTCCTGAGGACAAAAACGAACAATAAATGAAAGATGCAACGGAAAGGATACTGATCAATTACGAAGAAAAGATCTCGACACTTGGGTTTTTGCTGCGCGGGTTTTTATTGGAAAACCTGAAAAACATTACCGAACTGCCTGATGAGTCGGGAAACGTGATTGGCTTTGGTTATGGAACTGGCTATAAGGATCTGATTTGTACCATCATTCCATCGAAGAAAGGGATCAAACTGGGCTTTTTTAAAGGCGCTGAATTATACGACCCTGCCAAACTTCTTACCGGTTCCGGTAAAGTGCATAAGTATGTTGAAATTAATTCCGCTGCAAGCATTTCAGATCCTGCTCTCAAAGCGTTGCTGGCTGAAGCTATCAGATCGCAGGAAGCCCGAAAGTTATAGCGGGTTACCAGGAGAATACTCTTACAATATCAGGCGTCCGTAGGATCTATTGTAGGATGTGGACTTAAGTGTAACACCCTGACCGCAGAATCTTCCTTCGGAGAGACAACTGAGGAGGCCCCTCGGGTAAATACGGTTCCTACTTACTCACCAACCTGACTTTCTGCTTAAAACTCGTCTTCTCAAAAGCAGTCCCGCGCGCACTGCCCCCGGAATTTCCGAAAGCGCCGCCGCCGCGCATGCCGCGTCCGCCACCACCCATTCTTCCGCCGCCACGACCGCCGCCGCTGAATCCGCTCCGGCCACCACTTTCACCCGAGCCGGCATTCTGCCCGGAAGGACGATCGAGTGCATTCACAACGACATCTACACTAACTACTTCATTCAGCTGCAGCATTCCTTCATCCATCAATTCTTTTACGGGGATCCTGATCTCGTACACGATCCTGTCGGCGGTATTTGCGCCAATGCCGATAGTAACTCCATCGTTATTGGTCAGGGGGATCTCGGTGCTATGCGATAACAGACCCTTGGCTTTGGGCGTGGTCATTTCCGTTTTATAGATGCTCACCGCTTTGGATGCTTCATCGCGCAGCAGGTTCAGGTCTTCCACTTTTGGGAAAGCGATCGTTACATCGAATTTCCGTTTCTTTTCGGAGGATACCAGTTCTACCGACCAGCCGGCCATCATCATCCTGGCGGCCTTCGCATGGTCATTGTTGGAGAAGCAGAGATAAATATTTTTCGTGTCGTTCGCCATGCTGAAGATCATGCCGCTGGTATTGTCGAAAAAATTCAGGGGCTGTGCCCAGTCGTTATCATTGCCATCGATCAGGATCTCCTGGGTTTTCCAGCGGGATTCGGAAACATCTTCCTGTGCAAACGCAATTCCCGCACAAAACGCTGCGGCAATACTGAATAAGACTTTTTTCATGGCGACTCATGATAAGCCCGGAAGTTAGCGCGAATTTTTACCGGCGGCCCGGATTATCGGCCAAGAGCGAGGTGGGACAGGTGTTTTTAACGAGTTGCTATGAAGTTGGCAGAATACCTCTGTGTACCTCCGTGCTTTCCGTGTCTCCGTGGTGAATCCTTCGTGCCCTCTGTTATCTCATTTCACCACAGAGGCACAGAATACACGAGGTTCACGGAGACGACGACAGGCTAGGCCGGTTTCGGGATATTCTTGATCCACTGCGCATTTTTCTGGGCCTTCAGTGCCAGCTCTGTTGCGAGGAAACAATGATCCTGCGTCATGGCTGTTTCTGTTCTGTTCAGAATATCATCTACCAGCGCAGCGCCGAAAGGCAGAGGTTCCTGGTTGCAATCGATGTACCGCGTTCCTTTCTGATCCACGATGTACAAATGGTTGCCGCCCTTATGATCGGAAGCGATATCGGTATTTTTCCGTACCTCAATAAATCCATCAGTACCTAAAATGGTAAGACGTCCATCACCCCAGGTATTCAGTCCATCCGGTGTGAACCAGTCTACACGGATATAGCCGCTGCCATTATTGCCACGCAGCATCACATCCCCGAAGTCCTCGAATTTCGGATACTGCTGGTTATGCAAATTCCCTACCTGCGAAGCGATCACTTCGGCCTGCGTTGAGCCCGTGAAATACAGGAACTGGTCGAACTGGTGCGAACCGATATCGCAGATGATCCCGCCAAAACGTTTTTTGTCGAAGAACCAGTCGGGCCTTGTTTTGGGCGACATCCTGTGCGGAGCGAGGATCGCCGTCTGGATCACCGTACCGATCGCGCCCGATTTTACGAGTTCGCCGGCTTTCACTGTGGCTTTGTTCTCGAAACGCTCACTGTACATGATGGAATAAATGCGCTTGGTGTCTTTCTGCACTTTACGCACTTCCGCCAGCTGTTCCAGTGTGATGATGCCTGGCTTATCAACCAGATAATCTTTCCCGTGTTTCATTACCTTGATACCGAGCGGGGCGCGCTCATCGGGAATGCCTGAGCTCATGATCAGTTGAATGGAAGGATCTTCCAGGATCTCGTTTTCGCTTTGTGCAACTTTCGCTTTGGGAAACTGGCGGGTAAAACCAGCCAGCAGATCGGGTTCTTTGGCATACACCGAAACCAGTTCGCCACCGCCCCTGGTGATGGCGTTGATCATCCCGTAAATATGCGAGTGGTTGATATTGATCACCGAAAAACGGATCCTCGGCTCAGGACGAAAAACTGCAAGACCCGACTTCGGAAGGGATGAAAGCAATGCCACGCCTGCTGCGGTGGTTGTGGTATTGGCCAGAAAACTTCTGCGGCTGAAGATCTTTTTCATTGTGCAGTGATTTAGAGTTTAAAAATAAACTTATAAACGGGTTAGATGTTCAATTGAGATCAAGTTCACCTATTAGAACAGCGGCTTGGTCGATTAAGGAATGGCCTCTGAAAACGTTCTCCTGGAAACACACCGGCAAATTATTGAACTTCGGCTCTAAGTTCGATCGTAAATATTTAGAAAAGATATACGGTTGCCCGCGATCTTACAATGATCCGCCCTGTTTAGTACGAAAACGATTTCGTAGCCCGGGAACAGGCGGAACAGCAAATTGATAAATCATGCAATGGGCGATCCGGGTAATGGTACAGTTCGGATTTAACCGCTAAGACGCCAGGGCGCGAAGCAACGCGAGGGAAACCCATAGTGACAGTCCTTGCGTATCATTGCGTCCTGGCGTCTTCGGGTTAACCAGGCTCAATTTCAAACTGTAACATTACTCGATCCGGCTATTACTGTTCATACCCGAAAAAATTTCTATTTTACCGGATAGTACCGGAACCAGCACCGGAAAAATGAAACGATGAAGTATTTAAAGGTCCTTTACATCCAGGTTTTGATAGGTATACTCGTTGGTGTACTCGTGGGCTGGCTGTATCCCTCATTTGCCCCCACGGCAAAGCTGATCAGCGAAACCTTTATCAATATGATCCGCATGGTGATAGCGCCGGTCATTTTTTTCACGATCGTATCAGGGGTAGCCGGTGCGGGAAACATGAAAAAAGTTGGCCGGATCGGCGTTAAATCACTGATCTATTTTGAAGTGGTCACCACCATCGCGCTGATCATTGGGTTGATCACGGCCAATGTAATTAAACCGGGCGCCGGCATTGCTGTGCCAACTACTGCAAATACCCAGGTCACGGAAATCTCACAACAGGCAAGCAAAATAAACTGGGGAGAATTCTTTTCGCATATCGTGCCTTCCAATATCATCGACGCATTTGCCAAGGGGGATATCCTGCAGATCCTTTTTTTTAGTATCCTGTTTGCCGTCAGCGTCAAGGCACTGGGCTCCGTGGGAGAGAGTCTCCTGGTTACCTTCGAAAAGATCAATAAAGTGCTGTTCGGCATTCTGAAGATCGTGATGAAGCTGAGCCCTATCGGCGCATTCGGCGGTATGGCCTATACCATCGGTAAATTCGGATTCGGCACCCTTGCCGTTCTCGGTAAATTATTATTGACCTTTTATCTCACCGGCATACTTTTCATTTTTGTGGTCCTTTATGCGATCTGCAGGTACCAGAAGATCAGTTTATGGAAACTGCTGGGCTATGTTAAAGAGGAAATATTCATCGTACTCGGATCCAGCAGCAGTGAAGCGGTACTTCCATCCCTGATGCAAAAGCTGACGATCGCAGGCTGTGAAAAAGAAGTCGTGGGCCTGATAGTCCCGACCGGCTACAGTTTTAACCTCGATGGCACTACGATCTACTTAAGCATGGCGATCATCTTCCTTGCGCAGGCATTCGGCATCGATCTCACGCTGGGGCAGCAGCTCACGGTGATCGGTATCTTGTTGCTGACCAGCAAGGGCGCCGCCGGGGTAACCGGAAGCGGCTTCATCGTGCTGGCTTCCACACTGACGGCAGTAAAAGTGATCCCGCTCGAAGGACTGGCGCTGCTGATAGGAGTGGACCGCTTTATGAGCGAGGGGCGGGCCATCATCAATTTTATCGGTAATACCGTAGCCACTGTGGTGATAGCCAGGTCGGAGAACGAACTGGATCTTGCAACCTATAAACGGGTCGTAGAAGGGAAATAGCTCCCCCCCCCCCCGCGTCTCCGCGCCTCTGCGGTGGTAATTACCGCTTCAAAGTGCGGACTGTAAGTGTACTACCGCAGAGGCGCAGAGACGCGGAGGACAAAACTGGCTCAAAACCCAAACTATCTGTAGCTTTGTAAAGCTGGTATCGAAATTGCAGTCACAACTGTTATGATGACAACTGTATCGAAGACCTCGCGGCTGGAGCTGCTTTACAAGAAAATGGTGGACGAGATCCAGGACTATGCCATTATCCTGATGGATACCGACGGCACTATCCTTTCCTGGAATAAAGGCGCCGAGAAGATCAAGGGCTATAAAGCCGAAGAGATCATCGGCCAGAATTTCCGGATTTTCTACCTGCCCCAGGCGCGGCAGGAAGGACTTCCGGAAAAACTGATCGAACTGGCCATACGCGAAGGCCGCGCCAGACATATCGGCATGCGGCTTCGTAAAGATGGGACCATGTTCTTCGGGTCTATTCTGATCACCGCCATTCACGACGAGAACAATGAAGTGGTGGGCTTTACAAAGCTGACAAGAGAACTCAGGGGAAACGAAACCGAATAATAGGTTGCAGCAAGACTTTTAGCGTGGTCATCGCCGGGCGATCGATCCTGCAGGCTTTTTTACACGGTTCGTTCCCGCTAAAACAGTTTTGTATGAAAAAGAAGTTCAGCTTTTCCTTTGCACTTATTTTGCTGACAGCGATCCCGCAATTTCTCCATGCGCAGGGAATGGTGGGCAGTGAAGGCGTGCGCCTGCTCGAATTCCGCGATGTGGACGGTACGCTTTTCAAATCCGGCGCCGAACTTGGCATACGCGGTACTCCCATGGTGGAAGAAGGCTGGGCCCGCGGCACGGTCCATTTCAGGAACGGACTCGTATTCACAGACAGCGCCATTAATATGTCGCTCTACAATGGAAGGCTGTATGTACGCCGCAACAACCGGTATATTGAGCTGGTGCAGCAGGCGGCTTCGCTTTCGCTCAGTTTTCAGCATGAGGATAATTCTTCCGCAAGCTATGAATTCAAAAGCGGGTTCCCTGCCGTGGATGAGCTTACGGAAAATACCATCTACCAGGTACTATACGAAGGCCATAACCTGCAGCTGCTGTCTTTCGAACGGAAAAAAGTGGTGGATCCAAATACCTACGGCGGACCTACACAGAAAGAATACACCACCATACGGCAGTTGTTCCTGTTCCAGCCGGCAGACAGGAAAATGGTGCGGCTGAAATCCTTTTCTGCGGAAGCGCTCAGAAATGCCCTGCCTTTCTATAATGCCGGCATCACGAACTATCTTGGGTCGGGTAAAAAATCTCCCAGGAACAAGGAGCAATTCCTGGAAATGCTTGCCTTTCTCGACAAATAGTTGCACCCCCGCAAAAAAAATGCGGGGTATAGAAATACCCCGCGGACAACATGAGAATAGTAGAACTAGGTTTGTTGCAATAGCCTTACTGCTTGCGCAGGTATAAATTTCCGTAAGTGGATTTGAGGATATATGCAGGACCTTTCCCCGGTTCTGCAGTGATCGATGTAAAGAAATCACGTTCTGTTTTATCGGTCAGTTTCAGATCCAGATTGGTATAGATCTGTCCATAACTGGTAGTCGCCTGCAGCTTGCCGGTGTTTGCGGGGGCTACGGTGGCGTCGATGCCGCCGTAAGTTGCATTCACCGTGGCCGGCGCATTGAAATTCACCAGTTCCACAATACCGTAAGTGGCTTTTATATTCGTAGCGGTATTCGCCGGTACTTTGATATCGAGGGTAACTTCTATATCCACACCATCAGAAGTAATATAATTCCTGCCGCCGCCCATCGTGCTTTTGAACGACTGGTATTGTTCCTTCGAATGGAACACTGTTTTCTTTCCGCCCTGGATAACAGTATAGATCCGGGGAAGCTGGTCCATATTTTTGATATGGTTGCGGATCGATAATGCACCGTCTATTGTTTTGTCTTCCAGTTCAAACGCACTGTCGTTCTCTCCGTCGTTGATGCTCACTTTTGCAGTAACGGATACTTCATTCTTGTCCCAGGTGCTTACCCGTACAACCTTCGGGTAATCGAATTCCAGTTCCACGGCCTGGCCGGCTTTTACCGGGTAGGTCTTGTTCACCACTGTCTGCGCGGCAGCGCCGGTTGCAAGGATGCAGCAGAGCCAGAAAAATATCGTTCTCATAAAATTCAGGTTAAGAGGTTACCGGATTAGTTTGATTTGCGGAGATAGATCTTGCTGTAGTCGGCACGCAAAGAGATCTCCGCGCCACCACCATTGATCTTTCCACGCACATTGTTATTGCTGTAGCTGATCATATCGGCATCGCCAGATTTCTCGAGATCGATCTTCAGATCAGAAGCGGCCAGGATCTCGCCATGCGATGCGCTTAATTTGATATTGGCTTTGGTGGTGGTAGGGATGGCAACATCCACATGACCATAGATGGATACAATGGAGATGGGCCCCTTGATATTGTCGCTGAATTTGGCATCTACCCCGCCGTAAATGGTCTTAACCGTGAGCGGACCTGTTACGTTATCGAGTTTCACACTGTTGTACTGCACGGAAACCTCGATTTCGTTGTCGATATTGCTGAACACGACTTTTCCAGACTGCACTTTGTCGAATTCGTAAGAGATGCTTACGCCTTTTGGCACTTTGATCCTGATGTTATGGTCGCGCTGGTTTACCTGGTTCACTTCCACGGCGCCGCTTTTTTCCGTAACGCTGATGCCCAGGCCGGTATTGTCGGTATACCCCGATCCGCTGATGGGGCGCAGGCCTTTGGCGCGCTCATCGGATTCTTTGTCGCTACGGTCGTTACTGAAGATGATCTCGTTGCCGGTGGTGCTCTCCACCGTAGCGGAAGCGAGATGCAGCACAAGTTTGCCGCTGCTCTTCGCCAGTTTGTATTCCTGCGCCTGCACAGTTGCCAGGGCGGCGATACCCATAAGAGTTGTTATCAGATACTTTTTCATGATCTTTTTTTCGTTTTATATGGAGAATTAAATGACAATAATCAGGACTCAGGACCTCAGGGTGAATATGCCCGAGTAGGCATTATCTTTTACCGCCTTGATGGCATTATCATCCTGTGTGATCTTATCCAGTTGTTTCAGGATCGATGTTTCTTTCATCCGCGTCAGCAGTTGGATCAGCTCTATCTGCACCACGGGGTCTTTCTGTTTTTCCAGCGCAGCCACCAGTTGTTTGCGTACATACGATTCGCGGTGGAAGCGGCTCAGCGATTCCAGCGCCGCCAGACGCACATTCGTATTGGGATCGGTGTTCATGGTCTTAACCAATGCGTCTATAATATCCCTGTCGATAAGGCTCGATGCTTCCGACGCTGCACTTAAGCGCTTGCTGGGCGAAGCCATATCGTTCAGTTTTGCGAAAAGCGCCTGTTTATCCAAAGAACTTTCTTCCGGGGCGGTATTGCTGTTTTGCGGTTTGCGGCGCAACACAGGATCTTTCTGAACGGTTACCGGATTTGCCACGGTTTCTTCCCTGTTGGCTGGCTGTGTTGGTTCTGCTACCGGTGTTTTTACAGCGGGCTTAATAACCCCCGCTGTTTCTTTTGTTTTTTCTGCGGGTCCTTTTTGCATGATCCAGAAAGTAGCGCCGCAGGCTATCAGTACCAGGCAGGCTGCCGCCCAGCGTAAGGTCTGTAATGGTATAAGGATACCCGGTTTTTTTTTCATCCCCCGCATCTGCTCCGTAATCCTTTCCAGCACGGCAGGATCGGGCTCCCTGTTCTCGAAGGCCTTTCGGTTTTCCTGGATGAATTTTTCAAATTCACTGTTCATGACTGCTGCTGTCTTTAAGGGTTTGCAGAATCTTTTGTTTTGCGCGGTGGTACTGGGTACGCACCGCATTATGTGCTATTCCCAGCATTGCGGCGATCTCCGTCTGGGGTATATTTTCAAACAGGTACAACTGAACAACCGTGCGATAACTGTCTGGCAGGGCTTCGATTGCGCGCTGCACTTCCTCCACCCTGTACACAAATGCTTTTTCATCGATCGGGTCCTCATCTTCTATCCGGGTGGTGCCGGGATCCAGTTCTACCAGCCTGAGCTTTCTTTTGCGCATCCAGGTGATGGACTTGTTGATCGCGATCCGCTTGATCCAGGCCCTGAACCCGCCGGTAAATTCAAACCGGTCGATATTCTGGAACGCGGCGATAAAACTTTCCTGCAACAGGTCCTCAGCTTCCGCGGTATGGTTCACCAGCCGGTAAATGGTGTTGTACACTTCTTTGGAATGCCTGTGGTACAGCCCGGTATATCCCGAAGGGTCCCCCTTCTTACACTTCTCCACCAATTCCTCATGTGTTATCGTCTCAAGGATTTCCAAAGCAGTCCGCTGTGTTGTCTGGTTATCTAATCGCCGTAACAAAGGGTATGTTACAGGTTTCCAGGAATTTTTTTTGATTCCCGCAGGAAAAGATAGGCAAAAGGGCTTTGAGTCCGGAGTTAAGAGTCTGGAGT
>JAFBAN010000077.1 GCA_019247775.1 Chitinophagaceae bacterium
TAGCGTGTCGGCTTCGGTGATCAGGTGGAGTAAGAAAGATAAATACCTGGAAACACGGGGCGCTGAAAAATATACTGTCATGGATCAGCCGGGAAGATGGATACCTACGCCGCCTATGTATGCCTCCGCTGCGGAACCGCACTGGAAGGAGATCAGGCCCATGGTAATGGATAGCGCCACCATGTTTGCGCCACCGCCGCCACCGGATTTCAATATCACGGATAAGAACAGCAAATATTACCATGAAGTGATGGCTATCAAAAACGCGATCGACAGCCTGACACCGGAGCAGAAACACATCGCGATGTTCTGGGACGACAATCCTTTCAAGATGAATGTTACCGGGCATGTGATGTATGCGGCAAAGAAATTTTCCCCGCCCGGTCACTGGATGAGTGTGGTGGGTATTGCCGCGCAGAAAGCGAAACTGGATTATGCCAGTACGGTGTATGCCTATACCAAAACCTCGATCGCATTGTTCGATGCATTCATCCAGTGCTTTGCGGTGAAGTATAAATACAATACCGCCAGGCCCGAAACCATCATCAATAAATACATAGACGCAGGCTGGGCGCCTTTTCTGCAGACGCCCGCATTTCCGGAGTATACCTGCGGACACTCTACCATTTCATCTTCTGCAGCGGAAGCCCTTACCAGTGTGTTCGGGGATAATTTCTCCTACACCGATACAACGGAAATGGAGTTCGGGATCCCGAGCCGTTCCTTTACTTCCTTCAGGCAGGCCGCAGAGGAGAACAACTGGGCCCGCTTTTACGGCGGTATCCATTTTCATAATTCCTGCATTGTAAGTACCGAATGCGGGAGGAAAGTGGGGCAGCTGGTGGTAGACAAACTGGAGATGAAAAAAGACGATAAAAAGAACAGCCAGGCAAAAAATGCCACTCAAACCAATTAACCTGAAAATTTAAACTGCTTAAAAAAATAACTGTATGAAATCTTTACTCATCATTGTTCTGTTATCAACGGCCGCCGCTATCAACGCGGGTGCGCAGGGTTGTGTAGCCATCAAAAGCACTGGCGGCATGTGCACCATGGACCATGCCGATATGGCTTCCGAAGGCGGCGGCGGTTCCAAATGGTTGTTCAATGCCAATAACCGTTACTATAATTCTTACAAACATTTCGTAGGCAAGGACGAGCAGGAGCAGCGCGTAGAAGCCGGCACCCAGGTGATCAACCATGCCTATACGCTCGATCTCGCCATCAGCCGTATCCTCAACAGCCGCTGGCTGCTCAGCGCCGATGTGCCTATCATTTCCAATACCCGTTCCTCGCTTTATGAGCATGGCGGTACCGGCAGGCATACCACTTCTTCTTTCGGGTTGGGCGATATAAGGGTATCCGCTTCCTACTGGCTGCTGGATCCTGCCAAAAGCAAAAGATTCAATGTTCAGTTAGGTCTGGGGCTGAAACTGGCAACTGGCGACTACCGTTATACCGATCGTTTCTATACCTCTACCGGCTCAATCACCGGTCCGGTGGATCAGTCTATCCAGCTCGGCGATGGCGGCACCGGTATTACCACCGAAGTGAATGCATTCTACAATGTTTCCAGAGGGTTTGGCATGTACATAAACTTTTATTACCTGATCAACCCGCGTGAGACCAATGGTACTTCCACCGCTCGTGGGGGAACGCCTTCTGCAAGTGCTATCGCCAATGGCAGCGATGTGATGAGCGTGCCCGATCAGCTGATGCTGCGCGGCGGTTTCAATTACAGCGTGAAGCATTGGATGTTCTCGGCCGGTCTGCGCAACGAGTGCCTGCCCGTGCACGACCTGATCGGAGGCAGTCTCGGTTTCCGCAGGCCTGGTTATATCATTTCTTTCGAACCGGGCGTAACCTATTCATTCAAAAAATTCAATCTATATGCTTATGTGCCGGTGGCGATCACCCGCAACCGCACGCAGAGTATGGCAGACAAGATCACCACGGCCAATACCGGCAAGTATACGCAGGGCGATGCTGCTTTTGCCGATTATGCCACGAATGTCGGGATCTCGTTCAGGTTCTAGCCAACAGTCATAACAAAAAAACACAACCATGCGATTTACACAGCCATATAAATGGCTGGTGCTGGCGGCTATATGCATATTTGGCCAGGCATCGGCTATTGCACAAACAGATATTGACGCGATCATGATGTCGAAGCAGAATTTCTGCAGCGGTTTCATGTACGGTCGGAGCCATTGGAATGAATACTGGGAAGGCAGTTTCAAAAGAAACAATGAGAACCTCGGAACGGTCACCAACAAGATGATCGGGGTGATGGGTAACTATGGAGTGTCGGGCAGGCTTAATCTTCTTTTTTCACTGCCCTATATAAGTACGAATGCTTCATCGGGAACACTGCACGGTCAGAAAGGCCTGCAGGACCTGTCGCTCTGGGTAAAATGGATGCCGGTGGAAACCTCGCTCGGCAGCGGTACTATTTCATTGTATGGTCTGGCGGGCGTTTCATTGCCGGTTTCGTCTTACACGCCTGATTTTCTTCCTATGTCCATCGGCCTCCACAGCAAGAACCTGTCATTGCGGGGGATGATCGACTACCAGATCGGCTCCTGGTCAACCACGGCATCAGCCACATATATTGCCCGGAGCAATATTAAGATCGACCGGACTTCTTATTATACCACGGAGATGCATCTCACCAATGAAGTGGAGATGCCAGATGCATCTTCGATCAATCTGCGCACCGGCTACCGCAGCGGAAGGATGATCGCCGAAGCGGTATTCAATCAATGGACCACACTGGGCGGTTTTGATATAACAAAGAACAATATGCCCTTTCCCAGTAACCGTATGAATGCTGCTTCTATCGGGTTCAATCTGAAGTATAACCTGAGATCCGTGAGCGGACTGTCCATCATTGCAACCGGCGAACAGGTGCTGTCTGGCAGGAATGTGGGACAGGCCACCGGTTTAAGCGGAGGTATTTTTTATATCATGGATTTTTCACACAAGACCAAGACAAAAACATCTGCCTCATCAACAACTCATCAAAAATGAACAAGATATTTTTTTCAACCCTTGTTATTGCAATAGGGGTGATGTCCATACCGCTTGGCTGTTCCAAAGCCATACAAGGAAGGACGGATGTGCTGGCGCCATTAACGCCTGCCAAAACAGATATTGACGCCGGCGGCTGGAAACCCGTACTGCTCACCGGCGCCACGGAATTCAGCGTTGCTGCTCCTGCCGCTGTCAGTTCTACCGGCTATGTGGCGGAACTGAATGAGATCAAAGCATTGCAGAAGAATATCAGTAAACAACAAGAGGCCAGCGTTGCTTACTGGGGCGCTGGTCATGTATTGCGCTGGAATGAATTGATGCGTGAACTGGTTGCAAAGTACAACCTCCCTCCTTACCAGAATGCCGATGGAACTTACCCGGCGCCCAGTGCAGCCAATCCGTTCGCCTATCCGTTATTCCCGTTCGCCAATCCGCCGTATGCAGCTCGCGCTTATGCTTATGTCAGCGCAGCGCAGTACGATGCGTTGGTAGCGGCCTGGT
>JAFBAN010000236.1 GCA_019247775.1 Chitinophagaceae bacterium
GCGAATCTGCGGCTAATATTTTTAAGCCGCAGATTCGCAGATTTTTTTTCGTTAGTTACTAATAGGTAATCGCTACTTCTGCTTATCCGGCATCGGTACCGGCGTACCGTTAGCCTGGGCTTCGAGGGAGAATTTGTACCGCTTTAAGGCTTTTACAATTACTTCGGCGATCTTTTGCTGGCCCTCTTCGCTGGTGATAAATTCTTCCTCTTCGGGGTTCGATAAAAATCCTACTTCCACCAGCACAGCTGGCATGGCCACGGCCTGTAGTACCCAGATGCCGCGTTCATCACGTTGCTTGGCGCCCCGGCTGACGCGCCCGGACCGGACGAATTCATCCTCGATGGTCTCGGCCAGTTTGCGGCTGCGCTGCGCATAGGCATCCTGGCGCAGGGAAGCGATCATTTTATTGGTAGGATCGTCGATCTTGTTGTAAACATCGATGGTGGTATCGATAAAGTTATTCTCACTCAGGGCTTCTTCCTTGTCCTTGTTCTTGGCCACACCCCAGATATAGGTCTCTGTGCCCTGGGCCGGATTGGGACTTGTATAATACCTGTATTTCGGCACCTGCGTCTTCACCCGCTTGCCTTTGCGCTTGACGGTCTTGGTGGTATAGCCCACCACTTCCGAATGCCGGATCGGGCTTACATCGTTGCAGTGAATGGAGATAAAAAGATTTCCCTTGGCCGCATTGGCTTTGTCGGCTTTCACATAGGGACTATTGAACACGTCTGTGGTGCGGGTCATGTAGGTTTCCACATCGGGGATCTCCTGCCTGATCAACGCGTCCAGTTTCAGACCGATGGCGAGCGCCACATCTTTTTCTTCCATGTGTTTACCCGAAGCACCATAGAATTTTCCTGCGGCGGCGGCGCTGCCTCCGTGGCCGGGATCGATCACTATTTTTTTCAGTGGCTTTTTCTGCGCAACCAGAACCGTTGCAAGACACAGGCTAACCGCCGTGATGACCGTTCTTAATACCATTCGTTCTTATTGAGGGTAGCTGTAAAATATAAAATTACGCAATTAATATCTTACAACGCCTCGTTAAAGACGGGTTGCCTATCGGGGTTCGTGGCTCAGTTTGTTCGGGTCAAGCCGGCCATCGCCTACGGTAAAAATTATCACCCGTGCAGCGTTGTATTTGACCACCGAACCGTTGTAGGTAGCGGGTTTCCATTTAGGGGTTTTCGCTACTACTCTTATAGCCTCATCCTTTGTGCCAAAACCAGGGTCAGTGTCCGCATGCACATTTTTAACAGATCCATCGGCCGCTACTTCAAAAAGAACGATCACGTTATAACGCCCGGGCGGCGCGCCGTTCCGGGCAGGTATATTATTGTCGCGGTTCCTTTCCACATAATTTATCCAGGCACCTTCCCCACCCGGGAACGAAGGCGGTACCAGTGCGTTGGCGTTCGGAGCCATTGGGTATCCGGTGGCCACTAATTCTCCTCTCGAAGTTATCGTCGGCACTGTGGAAGTAGTGATCCTGCCCGACACGGTGAGTGCCGTGAGGTTTCCAAGCGTGGTGATATTGGGCGATGCAGACTGGAGATTGGACAAAGTACCCACACTTGTGATCGTCGGTCTTAGCTCCTCCATCAATCTGTATGTGGAAACTTCTATTGCGCCGCTTTTACCGGCGTTACCGTATTTGGCTGTGGCCCGGTCGTTCTTCAGTACTTCCACACGGGAGATCTCATCGGGCTTGATATCGCCCAGCGATCCTTTTACCCCATCTATCATGATCAGCGGAATACTCCCATCTCGGGTCCAGGTAACGGTATCTGGAAATTTGATGGTGAGTCCGTTCTTGTTGGCGAATGTGCCGCCGGTGATAGATCCCGCAATGGCAGGAACACCGTTACCGACTATACCATTGATCGTTGTGGCGCTTAATACACCACGGATGGCGGTATCGGTTATGGAGCCATTGATCGGCACGCTTGTGGCTGTAAGATATGGCTGTTCGGATGTCCGCGGTTTTTTTGTGCGTATAAGGATCACACCATTTTTACCTTCCTCACCATATTGTGCGATCGACTCGGCGTCCTTCAGTATGTTGATGTCCTGGATCTGCATCGGATCCAGTTTATCGAACTGGGATTTGTCGATGCGTTTTCCATCAACGAATACAAGGGGCTGATTGAGG
Source organism: Chitinophagaceae bacterium (assembly GCA_019247775.1). GTDB lineage: Bacteria > Bacteroidota > Bacteroidia > Chitinophagales > Chitinophagaceae > Sediminibacterium. The sequence continues at coordinate 2,159 of JAFBAN010000236.1, forward strand.
GTCTCTGCTTTAACCCTGGGCAGCGCCGTATCGGGCAGCAGTCTTAATGTTACCACGCCTCCTGCACCTTTCTCCAGTTCCATGGCCTGGCCCTTGGAGGTAACGATGGTATCAGAGACTATAGTCGCTGCAGGCGCTTTGGTTCCAACAGGCCGCAGATCACTGATCACATTTTCCATCACGGATGCAACAGAGAGGGTGGCATCTTCGCGCTGTTCTTTGTGCCGGAACGCGAACAGTACTGTAACAGCTGCGAGCAGCGGCAATACCACCAGCCTGCGGATATAGCTGAAACGCGGGTTGCTCGTATTGGCAAGCATCTGCAAACGCCTTTTGATGGGTGAAAAGAAAGGATTGGTGAGTGCGAAACGCTGCTGCGGATAAGCTGCGAGCAGCAGCATCTGCGCCAGCGAAGCCGTGTCGCCGTTGTTCACTGCTTTTTTATCGGCGATGAATTCGTGGATCATATCCATTTCCTTGCGGATCAGCCAGAAGAACGGATTGAACCAGCCGGCGATCAGCACCAGTTGCATGAAGATTTTATCGATGGAATGTTTCTGCTGCACGTGCGTGAGCTCATGCTGCAGGATCTGTTTGCCCGATTCGCTGCGCAGATCGATCTCTTCGTTCCAGAAAATATACCGGAAGAAAGAGAACGGCGTGCCTTTTGCCGTAGTGAGTATCAGGTATACATCGCCCACGCTTTTGCAGGAATGATTTTTCAGCAGGGTATGCAAACGAACCAGGGCCCGGATCATGAAGAACAGCAGTACGGTTGCCACAGCCAGGTAGATCAGCAGAGGAATATTGTTTTCAGCCCAGCCCGGAGTTGGCTGACTGATGCCGGCATCGATCTGCGTATTATTCTGCGCGAGCAACATCAGCAATTGCATCATCTGCGGATCATCAGTAACCGTGCGGTGGTTCAATTGTATCTTGATCAGCGGCACGATCCATGCGAGCAGTGTAATGGCCAGCAGGTAAAAACGGTTGTACTGGTGAAAACGTTTATTCCGCAACACGATCCAGTAATAAGCGGTCATCAATCCGCTGCAGATCACTACCTGTAAAAAATAATAAGCGGTGGCAAGCATGGCTTTATTTTTTAGTGTGTTTTAGATGTTGAAGCAGCAACTCGAGCTCTTTTACACTGATCTCTTTCTGTTTCACCATAAAGGATACGGCGTCGCTGAACGAGCCCTCAAAATATCCTTCCACCAGGCTGCGCATGCTGCGCGATGAATAGTCCTCTTTGGATACAACAGGATAATACTGGTGCACCCGGCCGATCGGCTTTACACCGACAAAACCTTTGTCTGTGAGTATCTTCACGATGGTGGCTACAGTGTTGGAATGCGGCCTGGGTTCGGGCTGCGCTTCCACGATGTCTTTGAGAAAAGCAGTCTCCAGTTTCCAGATGCTTTGCATGATCTGTTCTTCTGCCTTGGTAAGTGGTTTCATTGGGGGCGGTTTATTCCTATCCCAAATATATAAACTAAAACTTTAGTTTACAAACTATTTTTTTAGGCTAAAAGCTCAATAGAAGAAAAACGAAGCAAAAAAGGAAAGAAGAACCTCTCTTTTTCTTTTTTGCTTCGTTTTTCTTCTATTGAACCCTTCTTAGGTATTAACCTCATGGCATTCATAAGAAGGTTTCGCTAAGTTGGATAAGAGCGAGGAAGCCAAAGAGGGGCAGAAAACGTATTTTGCAGCGGATGAAATACTATATCATTTCCGGCGAAGCAAGCGGCGACCTGCACGGAAGCAACCTGATCCGGGAGTTGCGTTCGCTGGATAAGGATGCCGAGGTCCGCGCCTGGGGAGGAGACCTGATGCAGCAGGCGGGCGCCACCCTTGTTAAGCATTACCGCGAACTCGCTTTCATGGGCTTCGCCGAAGTGGTGAAGAACCTGCCTACGATCCTTCGCAATATCGGTTTCTGCAAGCGGGATATCGCCGCTTACCGGCCGGATGTTCTGGTGCTGATCGATTACCCCGGTTTCAATCTCCGGATCGCCGAATGGGCCAAACAGCAGGGCTTCAAAACCGTTTTCTATATCTCACCCCAGGTATGGGCCTGGAAAGCCAACCGGGTGAAGAAAATGAAACTGTATATCGACAAAATGCTCTGCATCCTCCCCTTCGAAAAAGACTACTACAAAACCCGCTGGGACTGGGAAGTGGAGTATGTGGGACATCCGTTGGTGGAAGCGGTGGAGGAATTTAAGTCTGGAGTTAGGAGTCTGGAGTCTGGAGTAGAAAGCAAGAAAAACGATTCCCAAATCCCAAACTCCAAACCCCAAACCCCCAACCCTACTCCAGACTCCAAACTCCTAACTCCAGACTTACCTGTCGCTCTTTTGCCTGGTAGCCGCAAACAGGAGATCTCGGTGAAACTTCCGATCATGCTGGGCGTGGCGGGCCTGTTTCCGGAATACCGGTTCGTAGTTGCCGAGGCGCCGGGGCAGGATCCTGCATTTTACCGGAAATTCCTGGCCGACTATCCCAATGTGACCAGCATCCGCAATAATACCTATGGACTGTTGATGCAGTCGCGGGCCGCGCTCGTGACCAGCGGCACCGCAACATTGGAGACTGCCTTATTCGGGGTGCCGGAAGTGGTGTGTTATAAGGGCAGCGCAATCAGTTACCTGATCGCGAAAAGACTGATCAGGATCAAATACATCTCACTGGTAAACCTGATCATGGACAAACCCGTGGTGAAGGAACTGATCCAGCATGAGCTTACCACCGCCAGCCTGGCTGCAGAGCTGAAATTGCTGCTGCACGACCAGAACAGGATCGGCCAGCTGCAAAAAGATTATGCTGAACTGAAAGAACTGCTTTCCCGCGGCGGACCTGCTTCTGCGCAGGCTGCGGCAAGCATCTACGAATTTGTGCGCAGTTGAGCTCAGCCGCGGAACAGCGGCAATAACACCAGCTTGAAAATGATAATGAGTACGGCGATGATGAACATGATCAGCGAAATGCGGTTCATACCGTGCATGTATTTCAGCCACTGCGAGCGCGGCTCGTTGGGATCGCGCTTTTTGATGTAGAGATACTCGGCCAGCTGCCTCAAAATACCCATGGAAATCTTTTGTCAAAAATACGGATAGAGAGGCGGAATATCAGCAAGCCTCTGTGAAACTTTGTGCGCTTCATGCCTCTGTGGTAAAGCTCTGTGTCTCTGTTACCTCAGAAGACAGCAGCCTTATTTCACCACAGAGGCACGAAGCGCACAAAGTTTCACAGAGGGATCAGCCAAGGCGTTTCAGCCAGGGACCGAGCAGGTTGGTGATCTGCCGGGTTTCTATGATGAACCCGTCGTGTCCATAGGCCGAATCTATTTCTACCAGTTCGCTGTTGGGCATATACGTGTCCATGAAACGCTGTTCATCGAGCGGACAGAGGATATCGCTTGTGATGCCGATAATCAGCGCGGGCTGCGTGATCGACCGCAATACAGCGATCAGATCCCCGCCCCTGCCCCGGCCGAGATGATGGCTGTCCATTGCTTTTGTGAGCAGCCAGTAACTATATGCATTGAAACGTTTCACCAGTTTATCGCCCTGGTAGTTGATATACGAGGAGGCTTTGAAATCATCTATTTTCTCGGGGTCCGGATCGGTCTGCTTTTCCTGGAAAGTGCTGTAGTTCCGGTACGTGAGCATCCCTATCGCCCTTGCTGCCTTCAGGCCTTTGGCCCCGGCCTGCGGCGTATGATCTTTCCAGCTGCTGTCTGCCTCTATCGCCAGACGTTGGGTGGTATGGATGGCCACGCCCCAGGCGCTTTCGGAGGGTGAAGTGGCGATCAGGAACAGGTTCTTCACCACTGCTGGTTCCATCACCGCCCATTCCAGTACCTGGTAGCCTCCCATGCTGCCGCCCATCAGCAGGTAAATGCTGTCGATGCCCAAATGCTTTCGCAGCAGGATATTGGCAGCCACGATATCGCGGATGGTTACTGTTGGAAAATCGGAATAATAGGCTTCGCCTGTTTCGGGATTAAGGCTTGTTGGACCGGTAGAACCATAACAGGATCCCAGCATATTGGCGCCTACGATAAAATATTTCGCCGGATCGATCAGGCAGCCTTCGCCTGCCAGTCCTTTCCACCAGTCGGTAGCGTCTGAATTTGCAGTGAGTGCATGGCAGACCCATACCACATTGTTCTTAGCCGCATTCAGTTTGCCATGTGTATGGTAAGCTACACGGATATCGTTCAGTATAACGCCGTTCTCTAGTGCAAAAGGCCCCTGGTAGTCAAAAAAGTTCATAGGTTTTATTCCGCATTTCACAAGCAAAATAAGGGCATGGTTAAATTACATTTGCATAAATCTTTTAAATGGCCCGTATCGAGATCAGGCGTGTGGATGATGCCTTTGCACTGGAAGCGGTTGATGAAGCCGGTCATACTGCCCGGATGGACGCCGCAGAAGCCATCGGCGGGCACAACTCGGGCATCAGGCCCATGCAGACCCTGCTGATGGGACTGGGCGGTTGCGGCGGAGTGGATATCCTCTCCATCCTCAAAAAACAAAGGCAGGAAATAGCGGATTTTCGCATGGTGATCGATGGTGAAAGAGAACAGGGAAAAGAACCATCGCTCTGGAAACAGGTGCATATCCTGTTTGAATTTTCCGGCAATGTGGATGAAGAAAAAGCCCGCAAAGCCTGCGCCCTGTCGATCGATAAATATTGTTCTGTAGCCGCTACATTAAGGGCTGCAGGTTGTGTGATAACCTGGGATTTAAGTATTTGTCCATAAATGACTCTGCGCAGTCTCTGCTTCTCCTGTTCTCTGCGGTGCAATGCCGGCCGTTTATGAACTGGCCGCGTTCAGTCGGTTTTTTACCGCAGAGAACAAGAGAAGCAGCGTTAACGCAGAGAATCAAAACATATTTCATGAAATCGAAACACCAGCAAACCAACGCCATCCGCATCCAGACCGACAGGACCGATGAAATGGAACATTCTACCCCCATGTTCCTCACCAGCAGTTTCTGTTTCGACAATGCGGAAGAAATGCGTGCGGCTTTTGCGGATGAATCGAACGATAATATCTACAGCCGTTTCAGCAATCCGGGCGTTCAGGAATTCGTAGACAAGATGTGCGCCCTGGAAGGCGCAGAAGCCGGTTATGCCACAGCTTCCGGTATGAGTGCGGTATCCGGTTCCTTTCTTGCATTGTTGAAACAGGGGGATCATATGCTTTCCTGCAATGCGATCTTCGGAAGCACGCATACGGTCATCTCCAAATACCTTCCAAAGTTCGGCATCAGTTATTCCTATATCGGCGCCAATGCATCAGAGAGCGATTGGAATGCCGCCATCAGACCGAATACGAAATTGATCTATATCGAAACCCCTACCAACCCCGGGCTCGATGTGCTCGACCTGGAAATGATCGGCCGGGTCGCTAAAAAACATAAGGTTATTTTCATAGTCGACAATTGTTTTGCTACTCCCGCAGGCCAGCTGCCCGTCCAGTACGGGGCGGACCTGGTGGTACATTCGGCCACCAAATGGCTCGACGGACAGGGGCGTGTTCTGGGGGGCGTGGTAGTAGGCCGCCAAGACCTGGTCAAAGAAATTTATTTATTCTGCAGAAGCACAGGTCCCGCGCTGTCTCCTTTCAATGCCTGGGTGCTGAGCAAAAGCCTGGAGACACTTGATGTGAGGATGGAAAGGCACGCAGCCAATGCACTGTTCCTCGCGCAGTCGCTGGAAAAACATAAACAGATCGTTTCACTGCGCTATCCGTTTTTGCCGAGTCATCCGCATTATGCCATCGCTGCCAAACAAATGGTCAATGGCGGCGGTATCGTCTGCTTCGAACTGAAAGGAGGGATCGACGCGGGCCGGAAATTCATGGACAGCCTGCAGATGCTTTCACTAACGGCCAATCTCGGCGATACGCGCAGTATCGCTTCACATCCTGCCAGTACCACACACGCCAAACTCAGCGAAGAAGAAAGACAGGCGGTAAATATCACACCCGGACTGATCAGGATCAGCGTAGGACTGGAACACAGGGAAGATATTTTGCAAGATATTCTGCAGGCGTTGGAAAAGTCAAGTTGAGTTGTAAGTATTAAGTTCTAAGTAGTAAGTGTTTTGCTTACTTATTACTTATTACTTATCACTTAAAACTTATCACGTTGAGTTGTAAGTATTAAGTTCTAAGTAGTAAGTGTTTGCTTACTTATTGTTTACCACTTAAAACCTATCACTTCAACAGCAAACATGATTCGTCAGCAGCATCACGGTCTCTTCTGTTGCAAGTAAGCTGTGGGTAACTTCCTGGTGCAGCATTACCATCTGGCCGGTGTGGAGGGTTACCACTTCTTCATCGGCGGTAAGTTCTACCTCACCCTCGATCACGTGGATGGTAACCGTACCGTCGATCGAATTTTCACCGATCCTCGAACCGGTATGCATGCAGATCAGTACAGAAGTAAGATTGTCGGTCTTGAATAAGGTGATACCGTTGCAGTCGGTCTGTTCCCAACCTTCCTCATTCATCAGCTGCGAGAGAGAAGCATTGATGTCGGTAACAACATAAGGAGCATCCAGCACACGGGCACCGCCCGGGCGGGCATAAGTGGCTTCATTCGTTTTCATATACCTGGTTTTCAATAGAGTTGCAAAAAGAGTGCGAGGAGTGGGTTGGGGAAAAAAATCACCAACTCTATGGTTGTCTCTGCCCTCCCGCTCTCTGCGTTGAATGAGTCCGGCATTGCCGGGTTGTCGACAATGCACACGGCTTTTACCGCAGAGAACGGGAGGGGCAGAGGTTTCGCAGAGGGTTAATCCTTTACGGCTACTGCGATCTTGGAATCTGCAGTGCCATAGTAAAGGAACCATTTGCCTTTGAACCGGGCCAGCCCTTCCACGAAGCAGACCCGGTTTACCTGGCCGCTGATCTCGTACGGTTTATCGGGTTGCATGAAGTTTTCGTTGAGGCGGCGGATCACTCTGGTGGGATCGGTTTTGTCGATGAGCACCTGACCTGCAGCATAAGTGCCATCGGGCAGACTGGTATCGCCGATATTTTTCAGGTTGCGGCTGTTATAGATCAGCAATATACCTGCATCGGTAAGCATAGCCGGCGGACCTGATTCCACCAGGTCGCTATCGAATTTGCGGTTGCGGGTGGTGATCACGATCTTGAGGTCAGGCATGTTCAGCGCTTCATTTTTCAGAGGAACGGAAGGTTTTTCGCCAGGCTGCATTTCAACTGGTGTCCAGTGAATAAGATCATCGGAAGTAGCAACGTAAATGAACACATCGCCAAAATACATCCAGTATTTTCCATTGATCCTGGTTGCAATTATTTTTCCATTCTCATATTTTGAAACAATGCTGCCGGATTTAGACCATTTGTCGAGGTATTTATCCTTCAAAGCACCAGCGAAAACAGGCCCATGCTTGGTCCAGTTGCGCAGGTCTTTGGAACTTGCCACCAGCAGCCGCGCCAGCCTGCCGTCGTAAGCGGTATAGGTCATGTAGTAAGTGCCCTGTTCATCTTCCACGATGCGCGGGTCTTCGCAACCGCCCTGCCATTCGTATTTATTGAATGCATCATTATCGGGGAACAGCACCGGCTGCCGCGAACGGGTGAAATGAATACCATCGGTACTTTCTGCCAGACCAATGCGGGAAGTACCGCCCGGCAACCCTATCGTATCCTGGGCCCGGTACAGCATCCATACTTTTCCATCCCGTACCACGATCGCGGGATTGAATACATCTTTCTTCTCCCAGGCAATGCGTTTTTTCCAGACAGGATCATAGAATGTGGATGTATCGGGGATCAATACGGGATTATTTGCATCGGCCTTTACGAAAGGCAGCAGGGCCCAGCTGTCTTTTTGGGCAGCACCGGAAAAATGGCGTTCCAACTGTTTGCAACCCGCGAAAAAGATGGTGCAGGCAGCGGTGACGATGATGATTAGTCGCTTCATTTATTATGATTTATGCTGAAATTCAAGACGGTCGCACTGTCTGGAAAACAACCAGAACCAGATCGGGAAAACCGAGCATATATAAGCCCACATGATCAGCGATGCCGGGAAATCCTGCCTTATTGCACTCAACCGGTATATTGCTACTGCGGATGGCACGGCCGCCAAAAACCCATAGCATACAGACCGTAGCAACTGAGCTAATGACGGCTTGTTACGGTCAAAGACGATCGCGAATACATACTGCAGTATTACAAAGTTGATCATACTCGCCACAGGAAATTTGACTATGGCCGGGAACAGGTGAATAGTTTGGAGGCGCATCAGGTAAATGGTGCCGCAGTACAATATGGCAGCTACGATAAAGAACAATATTTTACTTCCGGCGGCCGATCTCACAAATACTGCAAGGCTTGCACCTAACAAAGCCCCCGGTGCAAACAGGACCAGCACCAGCGCAATGCGGGCGTCTCTGGCAATTATGGCAAAAACCAGAACAAGGAACAACGCTATGCCGGTCAATGATACGGGCAGCTGAAGAGGTTTGTGAATCACGTTCACAAATTATTTGTTCATCGCATACCTGATCGCCTCGAGCAAATGTTTCATGTATAAAGGATCGCTGTATGATTCATCGGTATGACCCAGCTCCGTATAGTAAGCCCTGCCGCCGTCGAAATCATGTTTCCAGGCCATGGGATGCACGTCTCCGTTCTCGCCTCCCTTGTAGGATTTTTCATCGATGCTGATCAGCACATGCAGGCCGTTCTGCAGGTTCTTGAAATTATACCATTCGTCTTTACGTTTCCATGGATTGGGCAGATGATGGGTGGAAGGATCCATGTCATCCGTAATATTCAGCACCGCTTCCTGCTGGGCGGGATGGCTTTTGAACTGCGCGCCCACCAGCTGGTTGTACCATGGCCAGTCGTATTCGGTATCGGTAGCCGCATGGATCCCTACAAAACCATTACCTGCCCGGATGAATTTTTCAAACGCTTCCTGCTGTTCGTTATTGAGCACATCGCCGGTAGTGCTCAGGAACACTACTGCCGAATAGGGCTTCAATCCTTTTTTGGTGAACACTGCGGCATCGGAAGTGGTATCTACGTCGAAGCCGTTTTCCTGGCCCAGTTTATAGATGGCCGGCGCTCCCACCGTGATGGACGCATGGTGATAGCCCTTGGTTTTCGAGAACACCAGGATCCGGGGCTTTTTCTTCATGGACACGAATGCAAGGCAACAAATGCCCAGCATGATGGCAAGGATAGGTCGGAATGAACGGTACATAGTGGTGTGGTTACGGTGATGAATGCTGAGACATACCTGAACAAAAAATGAACGGATACTTCGCCGGAATAATCAATTCTTCTTACATTCAGGCTCTGCGAAACTGGGTTTAAATCTAACGAAAGAAAACCAAAACACCAGCTTATGAAAGCAAAAACCGGTTCCCTGCTTGCCACCATGATGTTTCTCGAGTATTTCATCTGGGGCGCCTGGTATGTTACGATGGGAACCTATATGGGCGAACACCTGAATGCCAGTGGTGTAGAAATAGGCGCGGCATACAGTGCGCTTGCCATCGCCACCATGATCTCGCCTTTTTTTGTGGGTATGATCGCCGACCGGTATTTCGCGGCCCAACGGATCATGGGCGTATTGCATATCGTGGGCGCCATACTGCTTTATTTCGCTACCAAGATCTCAGACAGCCACACCTTCTATTGGATCATATTGTTTTACTCGCTGCTGTACATGCCCACCATCGCGCTCAGCAACAGTGTGGCTTTTTCGCAGATGAGTGATCCGGGTAAACAGTTCCCCTGGATCAGGGTATTCGGCACACTGGGCTGGATCGTGGCCGGTATCCTGATCAGTAAAATGGGGATCGAAAAAACTTCCTCCACTTTTTATCTCGCGGCCGTTTCTTCCGCCCTGCTTGGCATGTTAAGTATTATCCTGCCCGATACCCCGCCAAAAGGCAAGGCTGCCGGCGCCTCCAGTGCACTGGGAACGGAGGCATTCGTACTGTTCAAAGAACGTCCTTACCTGATCTTTTTCATCGCGGCCATACTGGTCTGCATCCCGCTTTCTTTTTATTATGGGTTTGCCAATCCTTTCCTGAACGATATTGGTTTCGCCAATGCTGCGGGCAAGATGACGCTCGGGCAGGTTTCGGAAGCGGCATTCATCCTGGCCATTCCCTTCCTGTTCAATCGCATCGGCGTAAAGAAAATGCTGCTGATGGGAATGACTGCCTGGATACTCCGCTACATCTGCTTTGCTTACGGCGATGCGGGCCCCAATACCTGGATGCTCTATGCGGGCATCGTCCTTCATGGCATCTGCTATGATTTCTTTTTTGTGACAGGTTATATGTATACCGAGAAAAAAGCCGGCGAAAAGATCAAGAATGCAGCGCAGGGATTATTCACCTTCGCTACTTATGGCGTGGGCATGTTCATCGGCACCTGGTTCTCCGGGTTCATCGTAGACAAATACAACAATGCCGGCC
>JAFBAN010000034.1 GCA_019247775.1 Chitinophagaceae bacterium
AGAACCGGTCACCCACCCTATTGATCGTACACTCGATACCGCCCCATACTTCAGGATTGTAATGTGGTTTTCTTGTGTCCATTGCCATTGAGATGTATTTCCGGTGCCTGCTGTACCAGTTTTTTGAAAAGCGTCAATGATTGTGCCACTACCTGGTCCATATTGTAATACTTATAGGTCCCAAGCCTGCCGGTGAAATAAACATTGGGCGTGGTGGCCGCCAGTAGCTGGTATTTTTTGTATATCTCGTTGTTCTCGGCTCTTGGGATCGGGTAGTAAGGATCGCCCTCCGCTTTCGGATATTCATATACCACCGATGTTTTCGGATGTTTCTGCCCGGTGAGGTATTTGAATTCGGTGATGCGGGTGTAGGGATGTTCATTGGGATAGTTGACCGTACCGGTTGGCTGGAATGTTTCCTGGTCCAGGGTCTCGAACTTGAATTCGATGGAACGATAGGGTAACTTGCCGTAACAATAATCGAAATAGCTATCGATCGGTCCGGTAAAAATGACGGTCTTATGCGGGATATCCTTAATGATCTCCTTGTAATCCGTATTCAGCATGATCTTGATATTCGGATGCGACAGCATTTTCCGGAATAGCTGTGTGTAACCGTACTGGGGCATTGCCTGATAGGTATCTGTAAAATACCTGTTGTCGCGATTGGTGCGGGTTGGCACCCGGGCGGTAACTGAAGCGTCCAGCTCAGAAGGATCGAGATCCCATTGCTTGCGCGTATAGCCGCGGAAGAATTTCTCATACAATTCCTTACCTACTTTGCTCAGCACCACATCTTCCGAAGTGGCGATCCGGTCGATCTTCACAGCTTTGGAAGCGAAGAAATCCTCTACCTGGTCTGCACAGAGGTTCAGTCCGTACAGCTTATTGATGGTATCGAGATTGATCGGTATGGGAACCAGCTGCCCATCCACGCTGCCCAGCACCCTGTGCTCATAAGGCCGCCATGTAGTGAACTGGCTCAGGTATTCATACACTTCCTTGCTGTTGGTATGAAAGATATGCGGACCGTATTTATGTACCAGTATGCCATCCTTGTTGTAATAGTCATAGGTATTACCGGCGATATGATCCCGCTTATCGATGATCAGTACTTTTTTATTCGCTTTGGAAGCGAGTCGCTCGGCTATAACGCTGCCCGCAAAGCCCGCACCCACGATCAGGTAATCAAACATGTTGCACCTCCCTGCTTTTAATGGAATGATTCGTTTTTTTTAGTTGCTGTTTCACATATTTCAACATGTCGAAACAGGTCATGTCCCAGGAATTACCTGCCAGAAAATCATCAGCCTCCCTGAGCCATGCACGTTTATCGGGGGAATTGAGCTCTTTTTCCGCGGCTTCCACAAATTCCGCGGCATTGTTAATGATATGAACCAGTCTTCTCGTACCATACGGATGCACCACATCGCGGATGGCCGTTGAGATCACCGGCTTGCCTGCAGCCAGGTATTCGGGTGTTTTAGTGGGACTGATGAACCGGGTAGATTCATTGAGCGCGAAGGGGATCATGGCAATATCCCATCCGGCGATATAGGAAGGAAGCTCATCATAGCTTTTTCCTCCCAGGTAATGGATATTCTTGCGCGCCGGCAATGTAGCGGGATCGATCTTCACCACGGGGCCGATCAATACGAACTGCCAGTCGGGCCGCATGGTGGATACACGATCTATCAGACCGATGTCGAATCGCTCGTCCAGTACCCCGAAAAATCCGAGCCGGGGATGCGGGATCTGCTGCTGGTCTTCCGGATCATCGGTAAGTTGTCTTGCCCGGTCGAAATGTCTTTTGTCGATACTGCTCGGGAAAGCATGGATATTATCGTGCCGGTGTTTCTTGGCCTCATACAGGCTCACTCCTCCGGTGAAAACAATATCTGCTTTTTTGAATAGTTCGTCTTCCAGGGCAACCAGCTCCGGAGGCGCAAATTTGAAGGCGGACAGTTCATCCATGCAATCGTATACAACGGTCTTAGGCCTGAAGTTCCGGGTATAGGGCAAAGCCATGGGCGTGTAGTACCAAAAAATATACTCTTTGATGCCGAACTCGCTGAACATATTATTCAGTAATGCCGTCTGGCGTTGAACAGTATCTTCACCTGCGCCGCCTTTCAGATGAGGCACTGCAACCCATACTTTTTCCTTGCTCAGGGTAAGCACCATGCGGTCGGCCGGTGAGTCGTATACAGGTTCCTCCACATAGAACACGCAGAACTCGCCGGCCAACCTGCTGAGCAGATGCTGTGGCCTTTGAAAAACAAAACCCCAACGCAGATGTGAAAAACAGATCAGATTCATAAAGCCACATTAAGTTTAAGTGAATTGATTAAGCTTCTTCTTCAACCGGCTCCTCTTCTTCCTCGCCTTCGAGAGCCGCTTCGTAGTTCACGCTGTTTTCGGCGATGCCGGTAAGCGTTTCATCAGCCTGCTTTTCTTCCTCAAGCGTAGAAAAAAGTATTTCCGCCACATCATCCAGGCCGAGCGTCTTGGCTAGCTGCGTTAATCCGCCATAGGTAGCGATCTCATAGTGCTCCACTTTCTGTGCAGCCATGATCAGTGCCACGTCGCGGGTAGTGCTGCCGTCCTCGGTGTCTTCGATTATGCCTTCGCCTTCTTTCACCAGTCCTTCCATCGCTTCGCATTTCTTGGCCTGCGCTTTTTCGCCGAGCATCTCGAAAACCTGCTCCAGGCGGTTTACATGCTCTTTGGTAACTTCCAGGTGTTCAGTAAAGGCATCCTGTAATTCAGGAGTGGTAGCGGCTTTGCGCATCTTGGGTAAAGTGGTGACCAGCTTTTTTTCAGCCCAGTAGATGTCTTTGATCTCATCTACAAAAAATTCCTTCAACAACGGTTCTGCCTCTGCCCGCGCGCCGGAAGATTTACGCCCTGCAGATTTTTTCGCCTTCGGCGATACGGATTTACCGGCAGCGGCCTTGGGGGCTGCCCTTTTGGTTGTGTTTGCCATGATGTATTGATTTAAAATGTGAGAACAGTGGTATCTATAATATTCCAATATCATGCCAGCTGTTTTATTCAATGAAACTGCCATACTCAAAAAATATGTGGAGTTTTTTTTACAAACTGCGGACCGAGAAAACCGCAGTCGTTTTGCTCACGTCAAAAAAGAACGGCACGATATTTTCGCTAAAAACAGTATTAATTCATTAAAAACAGAATGTTATGCCAGTGAATTCAAAAAAACCGTCACAAGGCCAGTCTAATACCGACAATAGCCGTGACACAGACCGTTCAATGGGTAATTCCAAAAGAGGAAACAACATGGATTCCAACAAAAGGGAATCCGGATCCGGCAACAACAACAATAACAGAGGCAATAATAACCAGCGCAATTCAGGCCGTTAATAATTGCCATTCATACGGAGCCCTTACATCAGACAATGTAAGGGCTCATGTATGCAGATAGCTGCATACCATTCTGCCTTCCGGGGCAGCTTCATACCTAAAACCCGAATATGACAGAAAATTTTTTCCCTGTCTCTTTCACTTACCATGGGGTGGCTTACGAGGGACGCGTAAGTCCTGAACATACAGACGACCAGGGCAACACCAGTTCTTACCATGTTGTACTCAACAATGTTTTTTTCGGGTACATGAGCCGTAATGGACGTCACTGGCAGGTGAGCGAACAGCGCCCGGCCGAGCTGGCCGAAATGGTAGGGTTCTGTATCGATAACTACTACGAGAAATTACTGCAGGACGAGCCGCATCAATGATCACCCCTGCCACACGCCGAAATCGGCCCCTGAATCGCCGGCGCTGCCGCTTTTCCGGCGGGTCATTTCTACCGCTTGGCGCTTTGGACCGGTAGCCTGGGTGGATGTTGGCTTCGCCTTCTTATCGGCTTTTTCCGCAGCGGCTGCTGCTTTTTCGCTTTTTGTCTTCTTCTTTTCCATCTCTCTATTTCATTTTTCTGATAGAATCGGCCATACGCGCAGAATCTTTCCGGGCTGAATCTGCCAGGTTGGAAGCGCTATCGTGCGGCGCCACATAGGGAGCCCCGCTGTCCCTCCCGGGCGGTGTACTGCTGTCTGTAGAATGGCTGTTGCAACTGCAGACCAGAAAAATCCAGATAATGCACCCCGTTGCTTTAATGATCTGTTTCATGGCTATTATGATAATTGAATACTTCTTACAGTCACGAAAATCGTACCTGTCTGCCCAGGGTTTTCTGGCGATTTTTTTCAGCAGTTTGTTCAGGAAGAGCGGCCCAGCAACTGCTGCAGCCGTAAAGCATTGAATGCTGCATAACCTTCCTGATCGTTGTCGAAATAAACATAGATCCCTTTACCCTTTTTCCGCCATTGTTTACAGAACGCTGCCCATTGTTCCAGCGCGGCATCTGAATAACTGCCCTGGTATTTATTTCCCGGACCATGCAGACGGATATAGATAAAATCTGCAGTAACCTCCAGTGGCGACTGATGGCCGGCCAGATCATATATGCAAAACGCGATGTTGTGCCTTTCCAGCAATTCATAAACTGCCGGGATATACCAGCTATGGTTCCGGAACTCGATCGTATACCGGTATCGTTTGGGAAGTAATTTCAGGAATGCCTCGAGGCGCTCGAGGTTGAGTTTCCAGTTGGGCGGCAGCTGGAACAATATGGGTCCGAGTTTCTCTTTCAGTTTAGACACATTGCTGAAAAACGGCCGGATGGCTTCTTTGTCGAGATTCAACTTTTTCATGTGCGTGAAGAACCGGCTGCCCTTTACTGCAAATAAAAAACCCGGAGGCGTCGACAAACGCCATTGCGAAAAAGTGGCCGCAGTAGGCAGATGGTAAAATGAATTATTGAGCTCCACTGTCTGGAATTTCGCCGTATAAAAACCGAAGCGGTCTGCGTCTTTGATATCCGCCGGATAAAAATTGCCCCGCCAGTGTTTGTAGTGCCACCCCGATGTACCTATATGGACTGGCCCTTTCATTTTCCGTACATTTCCTGTTCGTCCGTATAATAAGTCTTACGTCCGCCTGCCATTTTTTGATGTATCGGAGCGCCTGCAGGACTTAATTTCTGTTTTGCATTATGGATGGAAAGAAAATCGCGTAACTCGCCTCCGATAATATCCGGCGATCTTTTAGCCACCTGTTTGATGGCATTGTTCAACACTTTACGGGTGGCGGCCGCGAGTTTCTTTATTGCGGCCGGCGGAATCCGGTTGGCGATCGAAAAAGGCGAGATACGGGCTTCCCATAAAATTTCATCGGCATAAGCGTTGCCAATACCGCGGATCTGTTTCTGATCGAGTAACAGGTTCTTGATCGTTGCTTTTGAATTGACCAGGTTTTTCCAGAACCCTGCATTCACAGCCGGCGAGAGCGCATCCGGAACATCGGATTCTTCTGGATTGAGGCTGAGCCTGGCCTGACCCTGGAAATCGGCCAGCCCGAGCGAACCCTTATCGAATTCGAGCTGCAACAAAGTATGCGGGGCCGGCTTATCCTCCAGCCAGTACAATTTCCCGTGCAGCATCAGGTGCATGCCCAGAATATCTTTGGTGAAAGCAAAACGCAGTTCCTTGCCTTCGCGGTAAACCTTTTTAAGTTTCTGCCCGCGAAGTTGCTGAAATGATTTTGCCGGTGAATTCGCTTTTGCGGCTTTATTCAGCACGACGGTCCGTAAAACAGCGCCTTTTAGTTTGGCGGTAAGATTACGGCTGAACACTTCAAGGTCTGGAAGCTCGGGCATGATCGATGTTTTGGGTATGAATTTTTTGATCCTGATAAATAATCGCCATAACTATGCCATCATCTGTTATTGCATCTATGGAATACGATACTGCCGGAAAGAACCTGCGTGTAAGGTTCGTATCCGGCCTGATCTACGAGTACCTTAATGTGCCTGCGCAGGTTTTCGCATCAATGAAGAAAGCCATCTCTAAAGGCAGTTTTCTCAACCGGCATATCAAGGGACATTATGAATTCCGGAAAGTTGAAGAATGATCAGAGCGTATGTTGGGTAGATGTATCGGTATGATAGGTGGAAGAGTCTGCCGGCTGCAAACCTGAGTCGCGCTGCGGAGCATACAGCGAGTGTGTATCGGCTTTGGACGGTTCTTTATCCTTAACGTTACCGCTGCAGGCAACACCCATGATCATGATGAAAATAATACTGGCTGATCTCATATCACTGCTTTATTATCCGGCCGGCGCATCCATTTGGCAACAGGCGTCTGGTCGATCATCAGCCAGAGCACCCCGTTCTTAATTTTGTAATGATCTACCCGCAGCAGGTTGCTGATAAATTCTTTTTCATTGAAACCGGGGCATGCCATCCGCGTTAATGAAATGTTCTGATCGAATCCCAGCTGATCCGCTTTAAGTGTAAAAGATCCGCTGATCTGGTTGCAGCCGGTAAACCCGCTGAACTTGCGCTGTGAAAGATTGAATCGCAGCCAGGGCAGTTTTCCCGCTGCTGTATCAGATGCCAGCATGGGCACAAGGAACCATTCTCCCGCAAGCGATACGGAGTCGTCTGCAACCCTGCTGACTGTCTCTACAGGGCGCAATACAACTGGTGCTCCCAGAAAATGGTTCGCAGCTGCAAGAAAAACTGTCGCCAGCAAAAATTGCTTCATATCTTATTTCTGTCTTTGGTCCAGATATATTTCGCCCACATTAGTGGTTGATCCTTCAAATACTTCAATACCGGTCCGTGTTGTGTTCTTGTACGGCGGAATCGCATCCACCACCAATACACAGAATCCGGGCTTTACTCCTGCTATATCGAAAGAACCGTTTTTCAACATACCTCTGATGGTATCCCGCTCAGACAGCAGCCACACCTGCGATGCTCCGTCTGGTGGATTGATCGATCCCGCTACTGCACCTGTGCGCTGCGGCCGGAAAGAAAGAAATACCAGTGTGATCATGACCAGGAACCATAGGATCAGATAATTCTTCGTTTTCATAACCTGTCTTTTAGTCTTCGTACCCCGCTACCCTCCATGCCACATAAATGATACCAGTTGACGCCTGTGCCGTGTTCCGTTGACATCCGGGTGAAAATGTGGAAGCGCTTGCCCAAAAGACGGACCGTGTAAGCCTGGTGAGCCGGTTTCCAGACTAAGAAAAAAGGCATGATGCTTGCGGCCAGTTAGATATGCAACAGAGTCCATTTACCGAAGAGAAAGTCGAGCTCTGCGTCCTGAACTGGCTCGCCAACAGCGGTTATCATCTGATCCGCCGTAACTGGCAGCATTGCCAGGATAATGTAGACATCATTGCCACCCGCGCCAACAGGCTGCATTTTATCGGCATCACCACCAAAAAATATCCGGACACAGGCCTGTCCTGCCAGGGTATGACGCGGAAAAAAATATTATCCATCCTGCAAGCTTCGCAACAATACCTGAAATGCAATCCGCAATGGAAAGAGGCGGTGGTAGACGTGCTCACGGTTACGCTGATCCGCGAAGAACCTGCCGACTGTGTCCTTACCAGGAATATTCAAATGACTTATTGAGTGCACCAACCGGTGCTCAGGGTTGCGGACTTACGCTGGTCCATCCTCCATCGACCACCAGACTTTGTCCTGTGATATGCCGCGCTGCATCGGATACCAGGAACAATGCTGCCGCAGCGATCTCCGATACATGCGCCGGTTTTCCCATCGGGGTTAAGGAAGACCAGGTGCGTTGATAGCCGGCATCCTGCTCTGTACGTTCGGTAAGCGTGGCGCCGGGTGCAATCGCATTGATGTTGATATGGAGGGGTGATAATTCCACCACCAGGTTCCTGGCCATCATCTCCAGCGCTGCCTTGCTCATACCGTATGCAGCCAGCTGTTTATGCGCCTGGTGGCCGGTTACTGAAGACATCAGCAGCATGCTCCCTCCCTCTTGCTGTAATTTCATTTGTCTGGCAGCGGACTGTACGAGGAAAAAACTGCCTGTAAGATTTACCTGCATTACGCGATTGAATGCTTCGGGTGTATAACTCAGGAAATCTCCGAAAAGTGTAATGCCTGCATTGGCAACAACGATGTCGAGCCGGCCGAAATGATCGACCGCAGCTTCTACCAGTGACTGCGTAAAATAAGGATCTCCTGCATCTCCTGCCAGCAGGTGACAGGCGCCGGCACGATCTGCATTGAGTCTGGCAACCGCTTCGGCGCCGAGCTGCTCATCGATATCATTCAATACAAGCTGTCCGCCTTCCGCACAGAACTGTCGGGCGATCTCGAGGCCGATGCCGCAGCCTGCGCCGGTTATTATCGCTGTTTTCTGGTGGAAACGCATAAGTTATACATGCTCCTGCCCTATTACGGCCAGTATGCGCTGCACAACGGATTTAAAATCTTCCATTGTTACCGGTTTGATCATATAGGCATTAGCGCCGGTGTTGAGGCAGAATTCCCTGTCCTGCCGGGCCGAAGAAGTTGTAAGTATGACTACTGGGATATGACTCAATGTGGCAGAACCCTTCAATTGGGCCAGTATTTCTTTGCCATGCGTTTTTGGGAGATTCAGATCTAAAATGATAATATTGGGGAATTTTTTACACACCTCCAGATAGGGTATCACCCGATCACCTTGCGGTATGACAGTACTCTCAAAATTAATCTGTTCGTCGGCCAGCGCGGCTTCCAGCAGTTCTACATCATCGGGGTCGTCCTCGACCAGCAATATATGGATTGGTTTTTGCACTATCAATTTGAAAATCTGCATAAATATAGCATTCCACGGATGATCACGGAAAAAAAAGCCTTCCAAACGGGCAGCTGCGTAGTAGGCATAGGAGCCTCGGCCGGCGGCATGGAGGCACTCAACGAATTTTTTGACAATACCCGCCCGGATTCGGGCTTTTCTTTTATTGTAGTGCAGCACCTCTCCCCCGACTACAAAAGCCTGATGAGCGAATTGCTGGCGAAGCGGACCATGATGCAGGTGTTCGAGGCGCAGGAAGATATGCCGGTGCAGCCCAATTGCGTTTATGTGATCCCCAGCAAAAAGCTCCTTACGATCAAGGACGGCTATCTCTGCCTGGACGAAAAAAAGAAGTCGCATCTCCCCAATAATGCCATCGATGTGTTTTTTGAGTCGCTGGCCATCGACCAGAAAGAAAAGGCGATCGGCATTATCCTGTCGGGTACCGGCACGGACGGCAGCAAAGGCATTGAACTGATCAAAAAACACAAGGGCGTGGTAGTGGTGCAGGACCCCGTGACCGCAGCATTCGACGGTATGCCCAACAGCGCCATTGCCACAGGATGCGCCGACCTTGTGCTGGCGCCGGAAATGATGATGGATGAGATCAGTGAGTACCTGAAAGATGTTCCGGTGCTGAAAACCTTTGCCGACTTCAGCCAGAAAGATGAACTCATTCTCCGCGAGCTGCTGAATGGTGTGAAACAGATAACAGGCAACGATTTTTCCCATTATAAACGACCCACACTCGTGCGGCGCCTGGCCAAACGGATGATGGAAGTAGGAATCAATACCATAGAGGACTATAAAACCTTTGTGCAGAATAAACAGGATGAGCTGAAAGTACTGGGCAAGGAATTCCTGATCAATGTAACCCGTTTTTTCCGCGATACCGAAGCTTTCGATTTTTTGCGTACCACGGTATTGCCCGATATCGTTGCAGGTAAACAGGGCCGCGACCAGATAAAGGTCTGGAGCATGGCCTGCAGTACCGGCGAAGAAGCGTACTCGCTGGCGATCCTGTTCAGCGAAGTGCTCGGTAAGGAAAAAATGAACGAGCTGCAGGTAAAAATATTCGCTACCGATATCGACCAGCAATGCCTGGAAACAGCCTCGAGGGGGCAATACGGAAAACAGATCGAGAAAGAAGTTCCGCCCGAGCTGCTCAGCAAATATTTTATCCACGAGGAATCGGCTTACCGGGTTTCGCCCGATATCCGCAAACTGGTGGTGTTTGCCAAGCACGATATACTTAAGGATCCCCCGCTCAGCAAGATGGACCTGGTGCTGTGCCGTAATATGCTGATCTATTTCGACAATTTCATCCAGGCGAAAGCCCTACAGAAGATCCACTTTGCGCTCAATATCGATAGCTACCTGTTTCTCGGTTCCAGCGAAAATATCGGCACCCTCAGCAGCGCTATGAAGGAAGTGAGCCGTAAATGGAAGATCTTCCGCTGCATTTCCAAGACCAATGTGATCGAGAGCAATGTGTTTGTGATGCCGTTCGGGAATAAGATCAACCTGCCCGCGGAAGCTACCCAGTTCAACCCGTTGAAGAACCTGGGCGAAATGTTCCGGGATACCCTCACCGAACTCCGCGCCATTGCAGGCATCCTGATCGACAAGGATTTCAATGTAAAGCATGCCATTGGTGCATTCAAGAATTTCCTGCAGTTCCCGGAAGAAAGCTTTCATTTCAACCTGCTTAAAATGGTGCCCTCCGATCTGTCGGTGGCGCTGGGTGTGCATATACGCAAAGCTATTGCGACTGATGAAGTGGTGGTTGCCCGAAATCTTACCATTCACGAAAAGAACAGCTCGCGATGCGTCAATATCATCGTGAAGCCTTATCTCCATATAAAAAATTATCCGCAGCCTTTACTGTTCGTCGTACTCGAAGAAGTAGAAAAACCAGGCAAAAGGAGTAAAAAAAATACTATCGTTTCAGAATCGAATACAGAACAGCTCGAAAAAGAACTGCGCGAAAGCCGGGAAAACCTGCAGGCCATTATCGAGGAACTGGAAAGCGCCAATGAAGAGCTGCAGAGCAATAACGAGGAAATGATCTCCACCAACGAGGAACTGCAGAGTACCAACGAAGAACTGCAGTCGCTCAACGAGGAGTTGCACACGGTGAGCGCGGAACACCAGGCCAAGATCAAGGAATTGCTTGACCTGAACGATGACCTCGACAATTATTTCCGCAATCTCGACACGGGCCAGGTGTTTGTAGACAGGCGATTGCTGATCAAAAAATTCAGTCCTACCATCACCAGCGTTATAAACCTGATCGGCAGCGATATCGGCCGTTCCCTGGTGGATATCACCAATAATATCAACGACCGGAATTTTATCAACGATATCAAGGAAGTGATCAACTCAGGCGACACGATCGAAAAAGAAGTGGTGCTGGATAATCACCGTTTTTTCCTGGTAAGGATCAACCCCTACTGGAAAAGGGACCGGACCGTTGACGGCGCCGTGATCAATTTTACAGATATCACCGAATCGAAGAAGCTGACCGGGATCATAGAAGGCGTGTTCAACAGCAGTACGAACGGAATTGCCGCCAAAAAAGCGGTACGCGATGAAAAAGGGAAGATCGTCGATTTTGAATTTCTGGCGGCTAATACCAGTTATTCGGAAATGTTCCAGCGGCCGATCAACAAACTGATCGGTAAAAGACTGACCGAAATTTTTCCCGATATCCCCAAAGAGCATATCGACCTGTATGCCGATGTGGTGAACACGGGCAAAACAGGTAAGCTCGAACGTTATATGCCTACAGAGGATAAATGGTTTGAAGCGGTAGTGGTAAAAATGTACGACGGCATTGTAAGCACCCATACCGATATCACGGAAAAAAAGAAAGCTGCGGAAACGATCGCTACCAGTTACCAGGAATTGAAGAACACTTCGGAGCAGCTGATAGATTCGAATACGCAGCTGGAGCGCTCGAATATGGACCTGATGCAGTTTGCTTCGGTGGCTTCGCACGATCTGAAGGAGCCGCTTCGCAAGATCCAGGTATTCGGCAATATCCTTACTGATAAACTGAAAGATAAATTCAGCAGCGAAGACCTGAAATACCTCAGCAAGATCACCAATGCTTCGAGGCGGATGCAGGTACTGATCGAGGATGTGCTTACCCTTTCCAAATTATCGAACAGCGATCAGCTTAAATCGGAAGTCGATCTTAAGAAAACCATCCAGCGCATCCTGGACGATCTCGAGATCACGATCTCCGAACGCAATGCTGTGATCCAGGTTTCCGATCTGCCGCATATCCAGGCTGTGCCGGGGCAGATGCACCAGGTATTCCAGAACCTGATCAGCAATGCGCTCAAGTTCAACGATAAGAAAACGCCGCGGATCAGTATCTCGGAAAAAGAGCTGCCGCGGGAAGTTTTTGCAGAGTCAGGCCTGAGCGGCCAGGCAGATCAGTTCGTGTGCATCGAGGTTACCGACAATGGTATCGGCTTTGAACAGCAGTACACCGATAAGATCTTCGGCATTTTCCAGCGACTGAACGGGCGCCAGTTCGACGGTACCGGTATCGGCCTCGCCATCGTGAAAAAGATCATCGAGACGCATGGAGGCGCCATCAAAGCCAGCAGCGAACCCGGAAAATGGACCAGCTTCACGATCGTACTGCCGAAATAACTATTGCATCGACAATTGCACCACCGTGTCGATCTGGTCAAGCGGCTTTCCATCGAGATAAAGGAATACGCCCTCGTCCTGCTGTTTAAACCTTACCGGAGACCTGTCTCCGAAAAGACTTGCAGCCGTTACTTTACCTTTTACCTGCGGGATAAAAATATAGTCCTGCCGCGGCGCCTGCAGCACATGCACGAACCATTCCTTTCCTTTCGCTGTTACCACACCCCAGTCCTGGGTGGGAATGATATTGCCGCGCGTGCCATAAATGGAGTTCCCGTATTTGCTCATCCACTGCCCTACCAGCGCCAGCGTATCGGTGAACTCAGACTGGATCTTCCCATTGGGCATGGGCCCGATATTCAGCAGAAAATTGGCATTGAGTCCTGCAGCGTTCACCATATAATGGATCAGGGTCTTCACCGATTTGAAGCGCCGGTCGGTCATATTGTAGCCCCAGGCATCGTTCATGGTTTCGCAGGTTTCCAATGGCAGCTGCGAAACGCTGGCCCCGCCAAAGCCGGTGGTATTGCCGCCTGGCAGGTCTTTTTCAAAAGCCTGGAAATCTTCTCCGGGTATCGGCGTAAGATGATGATTGTTGGAGATCAGGCACTGCGGCTGCAGCCGGTGGATGAGGGAGTAGATCTCGTCGTAATGCCAGTTCACTTTCGACTGAAGCGATTTATCGTGGTCATTGTCCAACTGATCCCAATGCCCGTCGAACCAGATACCGGAGATCTCGCCGTAATTGGTAAGCAGTTCTGTTAACTGCGCTTTCATAAAGTTGATATAGCTGTTCCAGTTGCTTTTACCCGTACGGCCGGTGCCTTTCCCGGTCTTGCCGGTCTCCCACTGGTAATCGCTCCGGTACCAGTCGAGCAGGGAATAATAGCAGAACAGTTTGATCCCTTGTTTATGACATTCATCCGCCAGCTGTTTCAGGGCATCTTTTGCATAGGGCGTATTGGTGATCTTCCAGTCTGACTGTTTGGTATCCCAGTTACTGAACCCATCGTGGTGGCGGGTGATGAATGTGATGTATTTCATGCCTGCCGCTTTTGCCGTGGCCACCCAAACCCGGGCATCGAAATCCTGCGGGTTGAAGACGCGGATCAGGTTGGAGTATTCGTTCACCCTGATATTGCGGTTATTCATTACCCATTCACCGCTGCCGAGCACACTGGAAGCGCCCCAATGGATGAACATCCCGAATTTCATATCCTGGAAATTCGCGCGGGCTGCGAGGTTCTCGGCGGTGGGCGTATAGCTTTGAGCAGAAAGCTGAACCGATATCAGCAGGGCGATGCAGTTGATGATCTTTCTCATGTTGCAGAATTTGGTAATTGAGATAAAAGATAAAGATTTTCCGTAACTCTCTCCCTGTAAGAAAAATATGAGTAATGGTACAGTTTGAATACTGAGACGAGGTTGACCGCAAAGACGCCAAGACGCAATGATACGCCAGGCTGTCACCGAGGGTTTCCTTCGCGTTGCTTTGCGCCTCAGCGTCTTCGCGGTCAAATCAAACTGTTACCAAAATATGCCACAGATCCGGTCTGGCAACAGTGAAAGGAGCAAACAGTTGAGGAGATAAAAAAAATTAACCCCTGTAAAAACAGGGGTTGTACCAAAACTAACTGCTATATGAAAAAAAATATCCCGGTTCAGTACCGCGTTCTCACGCGCACAACGCAAACCGCTTTCTGGAGTTCAGGGATCTTGCCGGTAAGCAATGCCATTATTAAACTAAAGCCTTTCTGCATAAAAAATTTTTTACAAAGCTCCTTATCCTGCCCGGGGCGGGCATTACAGAACTCTTTCAAAAAATTGTATAATTCCTACATTTCGGAGGGCAGCGAGGGCCGGGATTCCCCCTGCGTTCTCTGCGGTCCTTTGCGTTCTTTGCGCTACTATAGAGCCGCGAATTTGGTAACGCAGGGAACGCAAAGGACCGCAGGGGACGCGGGGATTGTTGGGGTAGAAAACAAAACGGCCCGGTGAGTGCCGGGCCGCAGGTGGTAGCGTTATTTTACAAGGCCATCGGCCTTCCATTTCTTGAGTACATTGATCGTACTGTCGGAGAGCTTTGGATGTCTCTGCGGCATAAATCCGCGATCTGTGGGGTTAAGCTGAACGCGTTTCAGCACGTCGTCTATCTGTGCGCTGGCGCCATTGTAGCTGTCCAGCGGCTTCTTATTCCCGCCTTTTTCCGGAAAATGGCAGGGAGCGCAATTCGCCGCCAGGATCGGCGCCACATTGGCGTCATACGTAGTAAGAGCAGGTTGCAGGTTGGCAACGGTTGCCTTTTTTGAAGGGCTGCAATAAGTGAACGCGATAACTGCAACGGCTATCAGGCCAATAAAAGTAAATTTCTTCATGGGGTCAGGTTGATTAATTGATTAATAAATATATCGGATTGAAAGCGTTTAAGGAAAAAATTATTGCCGGACAGGGACGAATAGGGGGTGAAAATCGGTGAATCGTTAACCGGGGCAATTTCCCGTTTCTGATTTTTGATCCCTGTTTCCCGCAGGTCTCCCAAACGGCGCGGGTTCATCCGTTCCTTGCCCTTGTTCCTGGTTCATCTGTTCCCACACCCGCCATTCACTAAAACTGTAACACAAAAGCACTCCCCTTCCCTTCCACCGATTGCACCGTGATATTGCCTTTATGCAGCATCATGATCTGTTTACAGAGACTGAGCCCTATGCCGCTGCCATGCTTTTTAGTGCTGAAGAAAGGAATAAAGATATTCTGCATCACCTCCTCATTCATGCCATAGCCGTTATCGGTCACTTTCACCAGCACCTTGTTATTGCTTTGCAGCGATGCAGACAGGATGATCCTCGGCTGATCGGCGTCTTTCACTGCTTCAATGGCATTCACGATCAGGTTGATCAGTACCTGCTCGATGAGATTGGTGTCTACATCCAGCATCAGCTCAGGGTCTTTCAGGATGATCTCCATCTCAATGCCTTTCTGGTTGAGCGTGGGCTGCATCAGGTTGTGCATGTTCTCGAACAGGTCGCGAACGAATACCTGTTTGAGATTGGGCGTGGTGATCTTGTTGAGATTGCGGTATACTTCGGCAAATTTCAGCAACCCCTCACTGCGGCGCTTGATTGTATTGATGCCGACTTCCAGGTCTTCCACTACTCCATTGCTGTTGTCGAGATGCTCAACCGATTGCTGCAGGCGGTTCTTTAGGGTATCCGCCAGCGAAGAAATAGGCGCCACCGAATTCATGATCTCGTGCGTCATCACGCTCAGCAGTTTCTGCCAGGCTTTCGACTCCGTTTCATCCAGCGCCTCATTCACATTCTGGAAAGCCACCAGCTGGAATTTCCTGCCTTCCGTCTGGAAAGCGGTGGCCGACAATAATATTTTGAAACTTTCTTTTTCGTGGTGAACGGTGGCGATATGGCTGGCGCCGGGCCTGAGGTTGATCACCTGTTCGTACAGGGGAACATCCCTTTTCTGCAACTGGTGGATCGTGCGCAGGTAAGGCACCAGCAGCATTTTTTTCAGCGACTCGTTCATCCATACCACTTCGCCAGTTTCCATTTCGTAGGAAATGATGCCGGTATCCACCAGCTCCAGGATTTTCTGGAGGTACTGGTACTGGGTTTCTTTTTCCTTGGAGATCACTTTAAATGCGGTATTGATCTGGTTGAATCCTTTCCGGAGCGGTTTCAGGTCTTCGGGCGCGCGCGACACATTGAAATTCCGGGAGAAATCGCGGTACTGGATCGATTCCACGAACTGCTCCACTTCTATCTGCGCCAGTTTATGGAACCGGTAGAAATCGTACACCTGGTAAATGATCACCGGCAGCAGCGGCAGTTCGTACAGGTACCATTCATTCGCCAACAGAAAAGCGGCGCCGCTCAGGGTAATAAACATCAACACTACCCTTAGCAGGATATCCCACTGGAATCGCTTAAATATCATATTTGCTCAGTCTTCGGTATAAGGCGGTACGTGTAAGTCCTAATTCTTTGGCAGCTTTGCTGATATTGCCATTGTGTTTATCGATCACCCGAAGAATGGTATTCTTCTCCATCGTGCTCAACTTAAAGACCTCGTCTTCCTGCGCCTCTTCGCGGGTAGACTCGATGGGCGAGAACAGCAGGTCCGAAGCCTGGATGGTATCCGCGTCCGACATGATAATCGCTCTTTCAACCGTATACTGCAGTTCACGCACATTGCCGGGAAAAGAATACTGCTGCAGTTTGTCCATGGCCGAGCTATGGAACTGGATATTGGGCTTCAGGTATTTGTTGGCATAGATCCGGGCAAAATGCCGGGCCAATAATACGATATCGTCCTTACGTTTACGCAATGGAGGAACGGTTATCTCCACGGTATTGATGCGGTAGATCAGGTCTTTCCTGAACCGGCTCTCATTGGCCAGTTCGGCCAGGGGAATATTGGTGGCGCAGATCAGCCTGATATCGATCGCTACCGGCTGATTGGAACCCAGCCGCGTAACCTGCCTGTTCTGCAGAACGGTAAGCAGTTTCGCCTGCTGCTGCAGGGAGATGTTCCCTATCTCATCCAGGAACAGGGTACCCCCGTTCGCTGCCTCGAACCGGCCGGTGCGGTCTTCCCTGGCATCTGTAAAAGCCCCTTTTTTATGACCGAATAATTCGCTTTCAAAAAGACTTTCGGTAAGCGCTCCCACATCCACTTTAATGAATGGCTTGTCGGCCCTGAGCGACTGCTCATGGATGGCGGTGGCGATCAGGTCCTTACCGGTACCGTTCTCGCCCAGGATCAGGATATTGGCATCGGTGGGGGCGATCTTGTCGATCTTGTGGAAGATGTCCTGCATCACTTCGCTCTCGCCGATCATGCCCGGACTGGTATTGCCCGGCTGCACGCGCATACCGGTTACATTATTCTTGTGCAATTCCCGGTTCTTCAGCACATTGCCGAGGGTGGAGAGCAGTTTTTCATTATGCCAGGGCTTCACTACGAAATCCGCCGCGCCTTCTTTGAGCGAGCGAACGGCCAGGTCGATATCACCGTAGGCCGTGATCATGATCACGCTCACGTCTGGCTTCAGCTCCTTGATCCGCTGCAGCCAGTAAATACCCTCATTGCCGGTATTGATGGAGGCATTGAAATTCATATCCAGCAATACCAGGTCGAAATTTCCTTTGTTGAGTAGATAGGGGATCTGTTCAGGGTTCTTTTCGGTTACTACTTCTTTCACTTCCATACGCAACAGCAGGCGTACCGCTGTGAGTACATCCGGGTCGTCGTCGATTGCCAGGATGTTCGCTTTTTTGAGGCTCATGTTGTCTTTCCGGTTTGTCTTGGGGGTTATGCGCTTATCTGCGATGATACCGGCTGTAACTATTCCAGGTTACCGACGTTCTTTATCAGTGCGTAAATAAACCGCATGATCCAATAAGCCATAAATATACCAGTAAGATAATAATTTGAACAAGAACACTTTAGACAATGGCTGCTTAGGGGCACTGTATCGAAAACGGACAGTTCCTGTACCAAAGCCGAACAGTTGAACGGGTTATAAAAAGTCAAGGGCTTGATTATCAGGGCAATTAGTTTTTGGCATCGAATTTCGCTACTAACGGTAACAAAACAGTAATGAGAACAGCAACCAGACACCGTACCGCAATCCTCGCAATGCTTTTTCTGGCAGGCGCGGTGGCATTATGGCTGCTCGCCCATGTTACTGCCGGCGGTACGAATGGCTGTGCCAGTCAGCCGGCCGATAATTTCAGCCTGATCAAACTTATTTAACCTTCAACCCAAAACAAACGCAGTGGATCGAGTTATTCAAAAAAAGCGGTGGAGCAAAAAAAGACTGCTAACTATCGGGATCGTGGCCGGTATCGTGGCCCTGATCGCCCTGAGCTTCTATTTTACTTCGGGCAATTCCAAACTGAATGTGGATACCGAACGCATTACCATCAGCGAAGTGATCAAAGGACCTTATAAAGACGCCATACCGGTGAACGGCATTGTATTGCCTGTAACCTCTATCTATCTCGACGCTACGGAAGGCGGCCGGGTGGAATATAAATATGTGGAAGACGGGGCGATGATGACCAAGGGTCAGCCCATCCTTAAATTGTCGAATACCAACCTGCAGCTGAGCCTGGTGAACCAGGAAACCTCTGTTTACAACCTGCTTACCCAGATGCAGATCTCGCGCAACGCTTCGCAGCAGAATACTGTGAACAAGCTGAACCAGATGACCGATGTGGAAAGCCAGCTTACCGAAGCCGAACGTTTGTACAAGCTGAACAAATCGCTGTATGAGCAGAAAGCGATCGGCCTGCAGGAATTCAAGACCTCGGAAAACAACTATAATTACCTGCTTCGCAAAAAGCAGCTGACCCGGCAGATCCTGGAGCAGGATTCGCTGTCTACCAAACAGCAGCTGCAGCAGGCCAGCCAGTCTTACTCGGGCTCACAGAATGCGCTGAACGTGATGCGTAAGAAAGTGGGCGAC
Source organism: Chitinophagaceae bacterium (assembly GCA_019247775.1). Classification (GTDB taxonomy): domain Bacteria; phylum Bacteroidota; class Bacteroidia; order Chitinophagales; family Chitinophagaceae; genus Sediminibacterium. The sequence continues at coordinate 18,844 of JAFBAN010000034.1, forward strand.
CTGATCGTCCGCGCGCCTATCGACGGCCAGCTCACTTCGCTGGATGCGGAAGTAGGTCAGACCAAACGCGAGGGCGACCGGCTGGGGCAGATAGATGTACTCAGCGGTTTTAAAGT
>JAFBAN010000053.1 GCA_019247775.1 Chitinophagaceae bacterium
GTACTCGCTTCTATCGGCAAAACAAAATGCGCGGTTACGGTGGAAGAACATAATATACTGGGCGGTCTTGGCGATTCCATTTCACATGTGGCCGCCACCCATCAGCCCATTCCAATCGAATATATCGGCACCAAAGATACTTTTGGCGAAAGCGGAAAACCAACCGAATTGCTTACTAAGTACGGACTCGATACGCCTTTCATCGTAGAAGCGGCGCTTAAGGTATTGAAAAGAAAAAACGCATAGGTACAGGAACTACCGACGAAAAGACCGCAACTGCAATTGCGGTTTTTTTGGCGCCCGATCGTATCTTTAAGCCACCTCCGGTCTCACCGCTCAATCCATTTTCATGAAACTGTTCACCGTTCTTTGTGCCGTCGCGCTTATCCCTTCCGTGTGTCTGTGCCAGTATTCCATTTCACTGAAACTGCAGCCGGGCAAGACCTATTTCCATACTACCACCGCGGTTTCGACCATGCACCAGGAGATCGGCGAAGGCATGGATCTGACCACTTCGATCACAGGAAAAAATTCTTACCGCGTTTTAGGCCACACCGACTCCATCTATCATATCCAGGCCAGTTATGATGATCTGTCGCTGAAGATGAAAGCGGCTGCTATGGAGATGGATTTCAGTTCGACTGCCGGCAAACAGGATATTGTTTCACAGATCATGTCGTCGCTGATCAACCACCCGTTCGGAATGGATATGACCACGCATGGAAAAGTGATAGCGGTGCGCGGACTGGATAGCTTACTTTCCAATATGGCTGGTCAGGTGCCCGGTATTGGCGATGAACAACGCACCACTCTCGGCAAACAGATCTCTGAATCGTACGGGCCTGAAACTTTTAAATCCAGTTTCAATTCCATCACTGCCATCTATCCTCCTTCCGGCATGGCCCGCAAAGGTGATAAATGGACCAGCTCCGTTGAGATGCCAGGCGTCATCAAAATGACCATTGTGATGGAGTATCAGTTAATGGACGAGGGCGCCGATTATTATCTGATCCACGGGGAAGGTCTCATGAATACATCGGACACTTCCGGCTATTCTAACATGAACGGCATCGAGTTGAAATATATCCTCACAGGTAAAATGACCAGCGATATCAAAATAGATAAATTGAGCGGCTGGATCAAGGAAGTGAAAGGTGTGCAGAAAGCCGAGGGCCATATGCGTATCAAGGAATCGGCCATGATGCCGGACGGTGCAGAAATACCTATCTCATTAAACAGTACAACCGAAGTTACCGGCGGCAGTTTCTAAATTATTTGAAATTGATCATCGCATAACCCTTCAATTGATAGGTGGTAAGCGTGGTCAGCGCCGAAGTGGCGATGGTTACTTCCGGGATGATCGCTTTCTCTTCGATCTTTCCGCGGAACAGGGTTTGTCCGCAGGTAAAGAATTCAACCCCTGCTTCTTTCAATGCCGCGATCAGCGGCAGGTTTGGATTATTCATTTTAAATCGCTGCTGGTACATCTCGTTGGTGAAGATGGAATAGGTGGCCGCTTTATGCAGCACCACTATTATATGAATGTTCTTTGCCGGTACGCCGCCAACACCGTGAAGGTTCATCAGGGTGGCAACGGCTTCGAGATAAACATTGATGGTATCCGGTTTGGCTGCCGCGTCGGTGATATCGACCACGATATTGTATTTCATTTTGCTGCTGGGCGTTTCCTTCGCAAACGGCACTTCCCAGACAGAGCCAAAATCTTTCACTATCGGGTTTACTTTCTGGGCCTCGGCGGCTGACATGATAAATGTTGCTAATACCAGGGCAATAAAAGGTTTCATACGGGTTTATTTCAGGTCAATTTAGGCGCGCGCTCCTCCGCCCGCAATCGATTTTGGATAAACGGCGATAAATTAACGTTTCAGTTTCACCGATTTTTGGACTTTATTAAGGAAAGAAGAATGAATTTCGTTACGTTAACGCGCTTTCCGTATCAAAATTTTAATTCCAAAAAAGACTATGAAACCAGGTGTACGATCTGTGAGGGTTGTGTTTCCCTTAATGCTGTTGATCGCAGCGCTTTCCGTGCAGGCCCAGCACGGCCGCCGGTATGCGGGCTATGCCTCTTACTATCCGCGGGTGCAGGCGGCAGTAAGCATTTCAACTCCTTACCTGCAACTGAACTGGGGTGGTAATCCTTACTATTACTCAGCAGGCAATTTTTACCGTCCTTACAACGGCTATTACCAGTCGGTACCGCCGCCATTCGGCATCCACATCAATGTGTTGCCGCGCGGCTATTATCCGATGGTTATGGGTGGTAACCCGTATTACTATTACAACGGCGCTTTCTACCAGCCTTCTGCTTCACAGCGGGATTACCAGGTAGTGCAGGCCCCGATCGGCGCAGAAGTGCCTTCACTTCCTTCCGATGCCAAGACCATGGTGATCGATGGCGAGAAATTCTATTCTGTTAACGGCACTTATTTCAAAGATGCCATCCATCCGAATGGCGAGCTCTGGTATAAAGTGGTGGGCAAGCATGGTGTGCTGAATACGAACAGGAACGATGGCGGCTACCAGCAGCCTCAACAGCGTCCGCAGCAGTACCCTTCTCAGCAATATCCGCAGCAGTATCCTGCTCAGCAATACCCGCAGCGTGCTCCGCAACAGCAGTACCCGCAGCAGTATCCTGCCCAGCAATATCCGCAGCAGGCTCCGGACGAGCAGGAGTATCCTAAACAATACCCGTCGAAGCAGTATCCGCAGATCCCTCAGCCGGCTCCGCAGGCCATACCGCAACCTCAGTATCCTGTTCAGGATGAAGTGCAGCCGGCCCCGCGTCAAACACCCCAGACCGAGAACGCCGAACCTGTGATCCGCAAATCGGTTCCGCAGGCAGAGCAGGGAACATTGCCGCCCGCCCAGAACGGAAGCCGCGAAGCTGTACGTCGCATCCCGGGTCAGTCCACATCGCCTGTTATAAAAGACGAGGTGAAAAAAGATTCGACCGATGCAGACGACGATGAAGAAGAAATGATCGAAGGCGGCGCGCCCGACCTGATCCTGCACGACAACCCGAATGTAGGCTGGGTAGTAGACAGGCTGCCGGAGAACTGCAAGACCGTAATGATCAAAACCAAGAAATACTTTGTTGCACCAAATGGCACTTATTATGAAGAATATATAGATGGCCGCCAGGTACGTTACAAAGTAGCGGGTAAAGAATCTACGATCAAAAAAGACTAGTCGTATCGCTGATAATGTATGATCTGTGGATCGGTGGGCTTACCCACTGGTTCACAGATTTTTTTTTGAACCAACTCGTCAGCTCTTTCTCTCTTTAACCTCTTAGCGAAACGAATTCGCGGACTATGCGGCGCGGGCATTGGTCGCTCGGGCCGCTGGGCCTCGTACCTGCTACCGGGCTGCTTTTCTTCCGTCCCGCCAGGGCGGGATGCGGCGCTTCGCCCTCTGCATTTAGCCTTCAGCTTTCTGCGTTTTTATCAGCCTTTAGCTTTTTGCTTTCCAGGTGCGGTCAGTCCGGTAAAAATCCCGCATCTTTAGTGCATGATGCGGTACTGCCTGTTCATTCTTTTAATGACCTGCGCTTTGCGCAGCGCTGCACAGCCGCAGTCGATCAGTTACAGGAATCATCAGTTATGGATAGACCGTACGGAACTTGCGCCTGATATGCCGCAGACATTTCTAGACAGTGTGTTCCGTTCCAAAAGCCGCACCGGGGTTATCATCGCTACCAAGGACGATATGCTGGGATATGTGGACGGAGAAAAAGAAAGGGTCTATCAGTACCTGCAGATCGGGATCTCCTATTATCGTCAGCTGCGGTTCCCTGAAAAATTCAGGCTGGCTGTGCGGCTGGCCTATGAGCCTTCGGACCTGAGCTGGCAAAAAGATACCAGCCTGGTGTTTAGCGGAAAACTAAAACTCGGCGACCGCTATATCGACCGGAATACCACTACTGAACAGCTTTTAACCGATCCCATGTTCAGGCTGGAGAAATCCGGCGATTTCAATTCGCGCAAGACGGCCCGCACCTACGCCATCCTTCGTTATGGGGATACCACGATCAGGTTACTGCTCAACTCGGTCAACCATACCATCGACCTGGTAGAATTTTTCAACTGAGTTTAAGGGGCAAGACGGCGGATGCGCCAGTTGTCCTCGACTGGTTCGTAACGTAACCTGTCGTGCAGGCGGCTGCTTCGCCCCTGCCAGAATTCGAATAGTACGGGCTTTACCACATAACCGCCCCAGTGCGGAGGGCGTGGCACCTGCCCTGAAGCGAATTTTTTTTCGAACTCACGGTAAGACGATTCAAGTGTTTGGCGATCCGCTATCGGTTCACTCTGAGGGGAAGCCCAGGCGCCGATGCGGCTGCCCAGTGGTCTTGAGTTAAAGTATACATCACTCTCTCCCGAACTGGTTTTACGTATGGTTCCCTCTATACGCACCTGTCTTTCCAGTTCCTTCCAGAAAAACAGCAGCGCCACTTTCGGATGCTGTTCTATTTCACGGGCTTTGTCGCTGTTATAGTTGGTGAAGAAAACAAAGCCATTTTTATCGAATCCTTTCAGCAGCACGATCCGCGCCGAAGGCATGCCATCAGCCGCCACCGTGGCAAGGGTCATCGCATTCACTTCATCGATCTCGCTTTTGATCGCTTCATTCCACCAACGCGAGAACTGCTCGAATGGACTGGCCGCTACATCCGACTCGGTAAGTGTATGCATCCGGTAATCCCGGCGGATAGCTGCGATGGAGCTGCTCATGGAGCAAAAATACGGGAATCGGGAGACGTGAGGCGGGAGACGGCAGGCGGGGGACGGCAGGCGTGAGACGTGAATCGTGAGGCGGGAGACGTGGATAGGGCGTCAAAAAACTGGATTGCCTTTTTTCGGGTCCATGGTCCATAGTCCATAGTACATTGCGCAATGAACTATGGACCATGGACCGGCAATTTCGCGAGCCGCACCTCACGATTCACGTCTCACGTCTCACGATTCACGCCTCACGCTACTCCGTAATCTCCGTCTTCTTCACATCATGTTTGCCCGATATAAAGGTGTAAACCGCGGGGATAACGAAAAGCGTTAGGATCAGCGAAAACAGCAGGCCGCCTACGATCACGATACCGAGTGGTTTACGGCTGGTGGCTGCTGCACCGAGGCTGAGGGCGATCGGAAGCGCGCCGAGTGCGGTAGCGAGACTGGTCATCAGGATCGGACGCAGACGTTGTGTGGCTGCAACCAATACCGCTTCGTGCTTGGGCAGGCCGAACTCGCGTTTCTGATTGGCGAACTCCACGATAAGGATACCGTTCTTCGTTACCAGGCCTATCAGCATGATCATACCGATCTGTGAAAAGATATTAAGGGTCTGGTTGAACACCCAAAGACTGAGGAGCGCACCGGCCAGGGCCAGCGGAACGGTGATCATGATGGTGAAAGGGTCTTTAAAACTTTCGAACTGCGCTGCCAACACGAGATAGATCAGGATCAGCGCAAGGCCGAAAGCGAAACTCGTATTGGAAGAGCTTTCTGCATAGTCGCGTGAAGGTCCGCTCAAAGCAGTCTGGAAGCTTTCGTCGAGCAACCTGTTGGCGATAGCCTGCATCGCGTTTACACCGTCGCCGATCGTCTTGCCCTCCGCCAGCGATGCGGAAATAGTAGCGGCCTTGAAACGATTATAGTGATACAGTGTAGGCGGATTGGAATTTTCTTCCAGGTGAACCACAGCAGTAAGCGGGATATTTTCACCGCGGCTGTTACGCACATATAATTTTGAAATATCGCCGGGTTCGGTGCGCTCGCCGTATTCTACCTGCGAGATCACCTGGTATTGTTTGCCGTTCATGATAAAATACGCGAGACGGCGTCCGCTGAAAGCGCTGGATACTACATCGGCCACATCTGAAGTAGACAAACCAAGATCGCGGGCTTTCAACCGGTCGATGGTCAGTTGCAGTTCGGGCTTATTGAATTTCAGGTTCACATCCACATTCTGGAAAGTCTT
>JAFBAN010000206.1 GCA_019247775.1 Chitinophagaceae bacterium
ACTGTGATCACAGGGGCCACAACGCCGGGGATTGCGGTGACGATGTGTACATGACGGGCCTGTTCATCACCGAGTCGCTGGAAAGCCATGGCAATACAGTGATCTGGAACAGCTTCAGCTGCGGTGCGCCTGCAGCAGTGCTGACAAGCACAGCCCCGGCAACGGTCAGCAAGACAACGGCCGAAACAACGATCACCAAAGCCGAGACCACGCAAGAGGAACTGAAAGTAACGGTAATGCCAAACCCGAGCACTACCTACTTCACCCTGAAGTTCGAGAGCAGGTACGAAACCCCGCTGAACATGCGGGTGATGGATGGCAGCGGCAGGGTAGTGGATGCAAAATCGAAGATCGGTTCCAACAGCACCATCCAGATCGGGCATGCCTACAGCAGCGGCACCTACTATGCAGAGATCATCCAGGGTGGTACAAGGAAAGTGATCCAGCTGATCAAGGCGAAGTAAGTTTTAAGTAGTAAGTTCTAAGTAATAAGCCCCATGACTCAAAATCATGGGGCTTTTTATATCGGACCCTCTCTGTGAACCTCCGTGTATTCCGTGCCTCTGTGGTAAAGCTCTGTATCTCTGTTCCCTCTGAAAACTCCAGCCTTATTTCACCACAGAGGCACAAAATACACAGAGGTGCACGGAGTTTTATTTCCTGATATGAAAATGGATCAGCAGGTAGCCTGCAACGCATAGCAATAAGATGCCGAGGATGGCTATGATCAGCCAGTTGTTCTCTTTCAGTTTCCGCCGTTTTTTACGGGCGGCTTTAATGGCCGTGTACCGATGCAGTTGCCGGTTCAGTTGCTCCACGTAATCATTTACCGCCTTCGGGTCTTTGAAATGCTGCAGGCCTTCCACTGCATCGTCCACGAAAGAAGACTCCGCCATCTGGTTCTCGATGGCAAAGCGCTCCTCATCAGACGCCTGTCCCTGGAGATACCTTAACAGCTCTTCCTGGTTCAGTTCGTCATCCGGGTTCAATATATCTTTCAGGTCGGCCATCAGTGGCGGTTCATTTTCTTTTCGACAAGTATTTTCAGGTTCCGTTTACCGTTCTGGATATAACTTTTTACCTGCAGCAAGGTATACCCCGTTATAGAAACGATCTGCTGGTAGCTTTTCTTTTGCAGGTAGAATAAAGTTACACAGGTTTTCTGCTCCGGGTTCAGCTCTTTGAGCGCCTCTTCCAGCAGTACAAGACTGTTTTCTTTGTCGGTCAGCGCAGACAGATCGGTCTCGGGCGCCTGTAACTGGGTCCTGTCTTCCACAGGAACCGTGGTATGCCTGCCGCGCAGTTTCATCAGGCAATGATTGCGGGCCACCATATACAGCCAGCTCTTGATGTATTCCACCCGGTATTTGCCCAGTTCGGTGATCGCTTTGAGGAAGATCTGCTGAACGGCATCGCGGGCCTCTTCTTCATTTTTCAGGTACTTCATGCATACACCCAGCAACAGCAGCGTGTAGCGCTGCAGCAATATGCCCAGCCAGGAATTGTCGCGCGTGGCATAGAACTTTTCTAACAGTTCGTGTTCATCAATATGGTCATATCGATCATTACCCACTGCTGAAAAATAAGCATTTTCTATATAGATGCCGTGGCAGCAAAAATCCATATCTTACCGCAAATTCAGCTCATGGAAATGGTGGTATGCGTGGTGCCCGTTAGCCCGATGCGGAAAGAGGATTCACACCGCGTCGAAATGGTCAGTGAACTGTTGTTCGGAGAAGTGGCAGAAGTGCTGGAACGCACCAGGCAATTCACAAAACTGAGAGGACTGCACGACAATTACGAAGGCTGGTGCCAGTCGGGCCAACTGGCGGTGGTAGACCACCAGGGCAATACCTGGCACAAACGCCTTGCGCCGGACTGGATCACGCCCGTAGAGGTCAATGGTCAGCGGATGAATCTGTCTCTGGGCAGTTCGCTCGATATGTTCAACGAAGGGAAAGCGCAGGTAGGGCCGTTCAGCATGCAATACAGCGGCGATAGCTGGGATCCGTCCCTGCGAAAATTTGATCCGCACGCACTCTGCGAATTTGCAAAGCAGTATTTAAACACGCCTTATCTCTGGGGCGGCCGTTCTGTATTCGGGATCGACTGCAGCGGCTTTGCGCAACAGTGCTTCCGGTTTTTCGACCGCCAGCTGCCGCGGGATTCGAGTCAGCAGGTAGAACTGGGCGAGCCGGTAGGATTTCTGCAGGAAGCGAAACCCGGCGACCTGGCATTTTTCGACAATGAAGAAGGGCGTATCGTTCATGTCGGCATCCTGCTTGGCCCGGAAACGATCATTCATTCATCGGGTAAGGTTCGGATCGACAAGATCGATGCCCAGGGAATTGTTAATGGTGATACGGGAGAGCGTACACATAAATTGCGGGTGATCAAAAGAGTCAGCTGATCGTTTTGTATCGACCTGGTCGTGTTGCACACTGATGTTAACGCAGAGAACGCAAAGGACCGCAGAGAGCGCAAGGGGTTTACTGCCCCGCGTCCTCTGCGGTCCTTTGCGTTCCCTGCGTTACCGCTTTAACGCCGTAACCGCATCAACCCCGCATAAAAAAAAGGATGCCCAACAGAACATCCTTTCATCAAAAAAAATTTATAAAGCACTACATAATATTCATTGCTTTCGCAAAATAAGTGCAGGTACCCGGCAGGGCCAGCCAAAACCACTGGCGGTAGAAAATGAGCAGGGCGATCATGATCGCTAACCACATAAAACAAAGAAACCAATATTTGCCGGTTGACTGTCTTGCTTCCATGTACTGATTTTTGGCAAAGATAAGGGCGGGAACGATATCAGCGATCGGGATGCTGAATTTTTGTGGCGGTGACCGCCTCCTCCTTCGGCGGCGCCGGCTTGCTCTTGTCGAAGAACAGCATTTTAACGGCGATCACCAGCATTACCATTGCAAAGATCTTCTTCATTTTTTCGTCGCTCAGCGATAAAGCCAGTTTGCTGCCGAGCAGGCTGCCCAGCACAAAAGCCAGCGAAATGATGACCACGAATTTGATATCCAGGTAACCCTGCTTATAATATTGTATCACCCCCAATATCCCCACCGGCAGCAACAGGATGCCCAGTGAAGTGCCCTGCGCCATTTTCTGGGAGAACCCCGCCAGCAGCACCAGCGCCGGCACAATGATCACGCCGCCCCCAATGCCGATCAGCCCGCTCAGGAAACCGGCGGCAAGCCCGATCAGGATCAATAAAACAATGGTTGCACCGCTCATCTGCTTTGGTTTTGCCGGCGAACCGGTTATTTGATAAAAGTTGTCTTATAAAAAGCCAGCGCCTCCTCGATGATCGCCAGGGCCTGGGCCTTATCTCCGAAATCCTCCACTTTCACGGTCTTGTTCTCGAGTTTTTTATACTCCTCGAAAAAATGCCGCAGCTCATCGAAGAAATGTCGCGGTAGCTCTTCAATGTTATTATAGTGGTTTACGCCCGGATCGGTTGCAGCAACAGCGATGATCTTATCGTCCGGGTCTCCGCCATCGATCATCTGCATTACGCCGATCACTTTCGCTTCCATCAGGGTCAGCGGCTGTACGGGCAGGGATGTGATCACCAGGATATCCAGCGGATCCTTATCGCCCCCATAACTCTGCGGAATAAAGCCATAGTTGATGGGATAGTAAAAAGAAGAGAAGATCACCCGGTCAAGCCGCAATAGTCCCGACTCCTTATCGATCTCATATTTACAACGGGATCCCTGCGGGATCTCGATCACGGCATTGACAACGCGGGGCGCCTGCGGGCCGGCCGGAACGCCATGCCAGGGATGTTGTACGGTCTGTTGTTCCATCTTTGATTATTTAGTGATCGTATAGCCGAGAAATACCGCCAGTAAACCCAGTACCAGGCTGCTGCCGGTATAAATGATAAATGTGGTGTACCGTTGCTGGTTCAATAACTGGAGGTTCTGCCAGGCCAGCGCCGAAAAAGTAGTGAACCCTCCGCAGACGCCGGTAGCCAGGAAAAGCCGCCAGTTGCCAAAATCATCCTGTCGCCCCGCAATGCCCATGATCGCTCCGATGACAAACGAGCCCAGCACATTCACCAGCAGGGTAGAATAAGGGAAGCGCTCATGACTTATAAAATGGTCGGCCAGGTAGCGCAGTATACTGCCGAGCATGCCTCCCAATCCTACAAGTATGATATTCTTTAAAAGCATCAATGCGCAGTTGTGTCTTTGGGTACAATATCCACCAGCCAGCCCTGTTCTTTATGCACCACTTTCAGGGTTTTCGTATTCAGGTCAACCGTATTGCTGTACCTGATCAGGGTGGTATCCGCATTCAGTTCGGTCACTTCTTTGATATTAATGGATGCGGTGCGGTATTGCTGCCTTCCTTCCTTGTCCTTTTCGCGATAGGCCCTCTCCATTTCTTTCAGGCGTTCTTCATTGGCGGCGCCCGGCAACATGAAAAACGCTGCGCGCGAAAAATCGCCTTTCATGCAGGCGTCTATGAATTCCCTGCCGCCATCCAGCGCATTTTCTGCGGGCTGGTAATTGCGCTGTCGTCCGCCGCAGGCGCCGGCAACAAGCAGGATCAGAAGCAGCCAGTATTTCATCTGCAGCGAAGGTACGCAGTCATCGGTCAAAAAGATAGGGCTTCCCTTTCAAATAAAAGGTTTTTCTGTCAGGCCGTTTTCAACTAACTTCCTTATCCAACCCGTCTCAGTCTTTGATTACATGAAACGATCCCTATCTGCGCCTGTTCTGGTATTTCTGCTGCTGGCCAGCCATATTTCGGTCTGCGCACAAAGCGATCTGCATCAGCCAGTGGAGGCAGTGCGGAAACT
>JAFBAN010000020.1 GCA_019247775.1 Chitinophagaceae bacterium
CAGCTGTTCTTCGGATCGATCTCATAGTATTGTTCGAGGGCGCCGCTCCGCAGCATTTTGTACATGTACTCATGCGGGAAGTAACGTTCGCCGGCTTTATCCGCATCGGCCCATACTTTATGGATATGCTGCTGAATACGACGGAATGCTTCCTCTTCCGGGATGCAGGTATCGGTTACGCGGTTGTAATGGTTCTCCAGGAGGTCCCATTCTTCCTGCGGACTCAGATCGCGGTAATTGGGAACCCGTTTGTAATGACTGTGCGCCACCAGGTTCATAATATCTTCTTCGAGGTTGGCGCCGGTACAACTGATGATGGCCACTTTGTCCTGCCTGATCATTTCCGCAAGGCTGATCCCCAGTTCGGCAGTGCTCATGGCGCCTGCGAGGCTTACCAGCATTTTACCGCCCTCCGCCAGATGGGTTTCATACCCTTTGGCTGCGTCGATAAGCGCCGCCGCGTTGAAATGCCGGTAATGATGCTGTATGAATTGGGAAACAGGTCCTTTTTGCATGATACTTGATTTGAGGGGCAAAAGTAATTTTTTTGAATGGTTTTGCGGCAGGCGTTGTTTTGCAAAATATTTGTTTTTTTCAGTAACCGATTCTTGCTGACTTTTGTCTATTGCAATGCGATGGCTCACCGGAAATATCAGATTAGGGAAACGCGAGCTTCCCATTCCTGTATTGCTTTGGTTTTTGCTGGCCGCAGCTGCAGCCATTGCAGAGATCAGCCGTGGATTAAGCGCGATCAACAACTACGAGATCTTTGCCGGCGTTTTTCGTCATACCCGGCTGCAGCAACATTTGTATATCCCGTATCCTTCCGAGTATGTAGACAGTAATCATTACGGCCCCCTGTTCAGCATACTGATAGCGCCGTTCGCTTTGCTGCCAGATGCTATCGGCTGCTTCCTGTGGTGTATCGCCAATGCCTGGGTGCTGTTCTATGCCATCCGCCAGCTCAACCTCGACAAACAGCGGCAGAATATCATTCTGCTGATCGCACTGGTGGAAATGATGACGGCCATCCACAATGTGCAGTTCAATCCCATGCTCACCGGCTGGATCGTACTCAGCTTTGTGCTGGTGGAAAAAGAAAAAGATTTCTGGGCCTGCTTTTTTATAGTGGCCGGCTTCCTGGTAAAAGTTTATGGTATCGCGGGGATCGCTTTCTTCTGCTTCTCGAAGCACAAGATCCGTTTTATCGTTTCCTTCCTGTTCTGGTTAGTGGTCCTGTTCTGTCTGCCGATGCCGATCTCTTCTCCCGCCTTTATCTGGCAATCGTATAAAGACTGGTTTCAGTCTATCGTGGAGAAGAACGCCCAGAATGTGGATGCCAACGATACCAACCTGATGCAGGATATTTCCGTTATGGGCATGATACGGCGCATTGGCAATATTGAAAGCCTCCCGAATTTCTGGGTTACGGTTCCTGCCGCTGTTTGCTATGCGCTGCCGTTTCTGAGGTCTCGCCAATACAGGAGTATGGTATTCCGGATCAGCTATCTCTGCCTGGCCATGATCGGCGTGGTCATCTTCAGCTCTTCAGCAGAATCATCCACATTCGTGATAGCGGTAACCGGCATCGGTATCTGGTATGCGGTGCAGCCCGCGTTCCTCAAGACGAATAATGCCCTGCTGATACTGGTTATCGTGCTTACCAGTTTATCGGCAACCGATCTGTTCCCGCCCTGGGTACGCGATCATTGGATCAGGCCTTATTCATTGAAAGCCCTGCCCTGCTTCCTGGCATGGTGCGTGATCTTATGGCAATTACTGTTCAGGGATTTCAATAGCGCATCCCGGCAGTCATCAGCAGGTAATGGTACAGTTTGAATTTAACCGCGAAGACGCTGAGGCGCAAAGCAACGCGAAGGAAACCCGCGGTGAAGCCCCCTCATTGCGTCTTGCGTCTTTGCGGTCAACCTGGTCTCAGTATTCAACCTGTATCATTACTCATCATCAGCAGCATAGTCCGTTTTGCGGAATAACTTGTATTTTGCTATTCGTACCGCCCACATGCCCCCATGAAAAGAAATGTGTCTATCGTTGTACCGGTCAGTAATGAAGAATCTAATGTATCGGTGCTGACCGCTGCACTGAACGAGGTGTTCAGGCCGCTCAACTACGGTTATACTGTTACTTTCGTGGACGACGGCAGCGTCGATAATACGCTTTCCGAACTTAAAAAACTCGCGGAAGAAAATAAACATGTTTTCTTCATCTCACTGGCCAGGAATTTCGGGCATCAGAACGCGTTGAAAGCGGGACTGGACCTGGTAGACGGCGACTGCGTGATCATGATGGATGGGGATATGCAGCATCCGCCCTCACTGATCCCCGAAATGATCGCTTTATGGGAATCGGGCAACGATATCGTTTATACCATCCGCAAAGACCATAAAGAGATCCCGCTGATGAAGCGCAAGACCTCCAACATGTTCTACAACCTGATCAATAATCTTTCCGATATCGAACTGGAACCGGGCACAGCGGATTTCAGGCTGCTCGACAGGAAAGTGGTAGAAGTATTCCGCGCCTTTAAGGAAACCGATCTGTTCATGCGCGGGCTGGTAAAATGGATGGGGTTCCGGCAGCTGGGCATAGAATACAATCCCCAGCAGCGCATGCAGGGCCAGTCGAAGTACACTGTTCGCAAAATGATCCGGTTTGCCCTGCAGGGCATTACTTCGTTCAGCACACGTCCTTTGTATATCGCCGCCTACCTGGGTTTCATCTTCTCCCTGATCTCGCTGCTATACGTTCCTTATATCCTGTACAGTCTCTGGTTCGGCCATGCCATTAACGGCTGGGCATCCATCATTGCCACCATTGCATTTTTCGGCGGATTGCAGCTGATGATACTCGGCATCATCGGCATGTACCTGGGCAAACTGTTCATGCAAAGCAAGCAGCGGCCGCATTACATCGTGAAAGAATCAAACCTGCAGGGATGAACCGCTACGTACTGCTCAGCTTCGATGTGGAAGAGTTTGATATGCCGCTCGAATACGGATTTCCAATTACGGCAGAGGAGCAGATGGAACTGGGCAAGAAAGGGCTGGATGCTATCGGTTCCGTTCTGGACGATGAGGCCGTTCAGACCACACTTTTCACAACAGCCAACTTTGCGCAGCATTTTCCTTCCGATATCAGGCGGCTGGCAGAGCGTCATGAAATTGCATCCCACACGTTCTATCATTCCTCATTCAGAACGGAGCATCTTTTGCAATCGCGCGAAAAACTGGAAGAGATCTCCGGAAAAAAAATAACCGGCCTCCGGATGCCGAGGATGAAAAAAGTAGCTATGACGGATGTGATCCAGGCCGGGTACGGTTACGATTCTTCCATCAATCCTACCTGGCTGCCGGGCAGATACAATAACCTGCACCTGCCGCGAACGGTCTATATGGATCAGGGTATGAAAAGGATGCCGGCTTCGGTATCACCCGGACTTCGGATCCCGCTGTTCTGGCTGAGCTTTAAGAACCTTCCTTACCCGGTATTCCGGTGGCTGGCAATGCAGACGCTTAAAAAGGACGGTTATCTCTGTCTCTATTTCCATCCCTGGGAATTTATAGACATCAGCAAGTACGGCCTTCCCGCCTATACCCGCCGCCCCGACGGTGAAGTACTGCTCACCCGGCTCCGGCGCCTTATCGCCGACCTAAAACCCCATGCTCAATTCACCCCCATCCGCAACTTCCTCTCCACTCCAGACCGCAGACTCCAAACTCCAAACTAAAAAGGCCCCCGCTTTCGCAGGGGCCCGCTTAAACAACCTCAACCGAAATTTATTTTTTTGCACCCTGGTACAAGGTCACATTGCCGTAAAGAGATACCTGGAGGATCTTCTTTTTGTTGCCGTCGGCCAGTGAAACATAGTAGCTGCGGTCGCCATCCTGGTCAAATTCGATGGTCTCTTCCACTTTGTAGGAAGCATATTGCTTTTTGATCTGCTGAATAGCAGCCAGCGGCAATTTGTTGAATTCGGATTTGCGGCTGGTGGCGATCAGTTCACCGTCTGCAGAGTAAAAAGCTTCCACTTTCTGATCGTCCAGCAGGAAAGTGAATTTGGTGTAAGTGTCGCGAACAGCCCACTCAATGTTCTGGGCCCCGGAAAACTGGGCGTCGAAATTGTTTTTGACTTTGCTGCTGAGCTTGGCTACATCCGCTGCGAATGCACTGCCTGCTACTGCAACGGTGAGCAGGGCGGCGATAAAGAATTTTTTCATGGTTTTTTGTTTTAAGGTTCTTGATGAAAGTTTTTTTTGACTGTCACTTGCTGATGACAAACCAAATGTATAACCATGATCCGCCCGGGATCTGCCGATTGTGATGAACAGCATGAGCCCATACCCATGATGGGATGAACGGCAGCGGCACCGCGGCCATCCGTCCATCCAAACAGTCCCAAATGCAGCAGCAGCGCGGCTTTCCGCGTTTTTCATAAAAGAATCATAAAAGCGTTTTTAGGCACTCACATGTTTATGTGGTTGAGGATGAGTGGGAGAGAGAAGCTACTAGCTTCTAGCTGTTAGCGATTAGCCCAAGCCGCTTTATTAAAACAAATCCTGATTGGCCCGGCGAGAGGAGCTAACAGCTAATAGCTAATGGCTAACAGCAAAAAAAAATTTGGAAGTTTCAAAAGTTATTTAGATATTTGTCTAAATATACAAACGACTAAATACGTGAATGCCTTATTTAAAGCCCTGAATGACCCTACGCGGAGGGAGATCCTGGAGATCCTGAAAGAGAAAGACCTTACTGCCGGCGAGATAGCCGACCGGTTCGATATGTCGAAGCCGAGTATCTCGCATCACCTGGATCTGTTGAAGCAGGCCGGGCTGGTGAATTCGCTCAAAGAGGGCCAGTTTATCTTTTATTCGCTTAACACAACCGTTATGGACGAAATACTTAAATGGTTCGTGCAGTTTACCAAATCAAAAAAGAAATAACATGAAAACTACCACTCCGCTCAGCCACTATATTGTGCCGCTGCTGATCCTGTTACCGGCGATATATACAGCAACCATATACGCCTCCCTTCCCGAAACCATACCTACGCATTTTAACCTGCAGGGTAAACCGGATCGTTATGGGAACAAAAGCACCATCTGGGTCATTACACTGGTATTGGGCCTGGTGTCTGCCGGCGCCTATTTCCTGGTACGGAATATCCCGAAGATCGATCCGAAAAAAGCCGCCGGCACTACTCCGGAGCTGTTCAGGAAATTATCGGTTGTGATCAGCTGCTTTGTCTGTGCCATCAGCCTGGTGCTGATCTACAGTACTGCTCATTCCAGTGTCAATATCACCAAAATGCTCTTGCCGCTGATCGGATTGGTTTTTTTGGTGGTGGGCAACTATATGCACAGCATCAAGCCGAATTATTTCGCCGGATTCCGCGTACCCTGGACCCTCGAAAATGAAGATACCTGGCGCAAGACGCATCAACTGATGAGCAAGTACTGGGTTGCCGGCGGGTTCCTGATCACCGTTGCGGCCCTGTTATTGCCGGTGCGCGCGGGGTTCATCACCGCTATCGTGATCCTGTTTATCATGATGATCGTGCCATTGATCTACTCGTACCGGTATTACCGGCATCATGCTGCCTGAGGAAAGTTTAGTCATGCTGCGCTGAAAACCGGAAATTTGCAACGAACTGTTGCGCATGAATTATCTCGCCCACGCTTATCTTTCTTTTGGTCAGCCTGATATCCTCGTGGGGAATATGATCAGCGATTTTGTGAAAGGCAAAAAACAGTTCGATTACCCCGTTATGATCCGGCAGGGCATCCAGCTCCACCGGCAGATCGACCATTTCACCGACCAGCACCCCGCTACCCGCGAAGCAAAAATTTTCTTCAGGCCGGCTGTCGGATTGTATGCCGGGGCTTTTGTGGATGTGGTATACGATCATTTTCTTGCGCTTGATACTGCTGAACTGGATGCAGCAGGCTGGCAGTTATTTTCAGCGGCAACTTACGACCAGCTCGAGGCCCGGGCGGCATTATTGCCAGACCGGTTTGCACGGATGCTGCCTTATATGCGCCAGCAGGACTGGCTTTATAACTACCGTTTCCGGCAGGGGATCAGTAACAGTTTCGCCGGGCTCGCCCGCAGGGCCAGCTATCTTAATGGCACGGAACCGGCATTTGCGGCTTTTGAAAAACATTATGATGCACTGGGGCAACTCTACCATGCTTTTTTTCCTGATGTTAAAAAAATGGCCAGGACCGAATTCGATGCCCGACTAATTATTTAGGCCTCTATCTTTGGCAAAATTTGATGCATGAAGCCGATCCTCAGCCTGGTACTGGTATTAGCAATGTTCAGTGCGCAAGCACAAAAGCCTGAACTGGATAAATCACCGATGGATATGAGTTACCTTCCCAACGGCTACCCTCTGCTCAAAAAAGCCGGAAAAGCCAAGGGGATGCCGCTGGCCCGGGTTATCTATGGCCGTCCGTTAAAGAATGGCAGACCTATTTTCGGCGGACTTAACAAGTACGGCGAATTATGGCGCCTGGGTGCCAATGAGGCAACCGAAATTGAATTTTTCTTCAACGCAAAAATAGGGGGCAAAACTCTTCCCAAGGGTCGTTATACGATGTATTGCATTCCCGAAGAAACGAAGTGGACCCTGATCTTCAGTAAGGACAACTACTGCTGGGGCAATTTTGACTATAAGGCAAAAAATGACGTGCTGCGGACCGATATACCGGTTGTAAAAAACGATGAAATCGTGGAAGCCTTCACTATTTATTTTGACGACACGAAAAACGGCGGCAATATGATCTTTTTATGGGATGATGTAAAAGCCGTGCTGCCTATTACGGTTTCGGGAAATTAATCCGGCTTCGATCCCACGCAACAAATCCGTATAGCGCGATTGCCGCTATATCCGCATCTTTGCAGTTCAATTCATTCGCATGAAACTTGCAACGAAGTATATCCATGCCGGCACAGAGCCAGATCCGTCTACCGGCGCTATCATGACCCCCATCTATCAGACTTCTACTTATGTACAGGAAGCGCCGGGTGTAAACAAGGGCTTCGAATATGCACGCAGCCAGAACCCGACCCGTAAAGCGCTGGAAGATGCTTATGCACAGATCGAGAACGGGAAATTCGGTCTCGCCTTCAGCAGCGGAGTAGCTGCAACAGATGCAGTGATCAAATTATTATCTCCGGGCGATGAAGTGATCGCGGCGAATGATATGTACGGCGGCACTTACCGGATGTTCACGAAGATATTCGCCAAATACAATATCATTTTTACCTACATCAATACCAGCGATACGGACACCGTTCGCAAAGCCGTATCGGCAAAGACCAAACTGATCTGGATAGAAACGCCTACCAACCCGCTGATGAATATCACCGATATCGCCGCGGTGTCGGCCATCGCCAAAAAAGCGGGGGCCCTGCTCTGCGTGGACAATACATTCGCTTCACCCTACCTGCAAAATCCGCTCGATCTCGGCGCCGATATCGTTATGCATTCCGCTACCAAGTACCTGGGCGGCCACAGCGATGTGATCCAGGGATGTTTGGTGATGAATGATGCCACCCTGCGCGAACAACTTTATTTTATCCAGAAAAGCTGCGGTGCGGTGCCGGGGCCCATGGATTGTTTCCTGGTGCTGCGCGGCATCAAGACCCTGCATATCCGTATGCAGCGGCATTGCGAGAATGGCGAAAAAGTAGCGCAGTTCCTGCGTGCGCACCCGAAAGTCGGCAAAGTATATTGGTGCGGTTTTGAAGACCACCCGGGTTACCAGGTAGCAAAACAGCAGATGCGCGGTTTCGGCGGCATGATGAGTTTTACCCTTAAAGATGACAGTATCGAAACTGCCAAACGCGTGCTGTCGTCCACTAAAATATTTGCACTGGCCGAAAGTCTTGGCGGCGTAGAATCGCTGATCAATCACCCCGCTTCCATGACCCATGCTTCCATTCCGCGGGAGGAACGCCTGAAGAACGGACTTACCGATAGCCTGATCCGGCTGAGCGTGGGCATTGAAGATGTGGATGATCTTACCGCAGACCTCGCTGCTGCAATCGGTTGATGCCATGGCGCTGCCACCCGACCAGGAAAAGCTCCGAAATTTTTTCGACAGAAAAGTACTGGAGTACAACCGGCCCTCTTTCATCAAAGACGATCCGGTATGCATTCCGCATGCATTCTCCAGGAAGCAGGATATAGAGATCAGCGGATTATTTGCCGCCGTGTTTGCCTGGGGCAACAGAACTACCATCATCAATAAGTCGAACGAACTGATGACGCTGATGGATAAGGCTCCCTATAATTTCTGCCTGCACCATACAGCCGCAGACCTTAAAAAACTGGCGGCTTTCAAACACCGCACTTTCAACTATACGGACCTGCTGTACTTTATCGCATTTCTGCGGCATCATTATGAACGCAACGATAGTCTTGAATCGGCATTCCTGTTGGCGCCAGCAGGTCAGGATCATTTTATCGAGCAGGCGCTGATCCATTTCCATGTGTATTTTTTTTCGCTGGACCCTGTTCCGGCAAGAACAAGAAAACATATTTCCACTCCCTGGAAAGGTTCTACCTGCAAGCGGCTGAATATGTTCCTGCGATGGATGGTGCGCAGCGACAACCAGGGCGTGGACTTCGGTATCTGGAAAAAGATCCGTCCCGCGCAACTCATTTGTCCCATCGATCTTCATGTAGCAAGGGTGGCCAAACGCTTTGGTCTGCTCGATCGCAAACAGATAGATTGGCAGGCAGCCGAAGAGCTGACAGCCTGGCTCAGGACCCTCGACCCGGCCGATCCGGTGAAATATGATTTCGCTTTGTTCGGGCTTGGTGTGCTCGAAAAATATTAAGCCTAGAAAGGCCGTGCAACTTGCGGCTGCCTGAAATTCTTCGGCTGCGCCAGCGGCTTGATATTGTACAGGAACGACAGCATGAAGATCCGCTGCAGCGTATTCGTTCTGCTGTCGGTGATGGTATTGGCCCCGATATACCGGTTATAGGTGTTGTTGCTGTTCAGGATATCGTACACAGAAAATTTCAATTCCCCCGCATCCTCTTTAAGCATCAGCATACTCACTGACGCTGTCCAGTAAATATTGTTCCTCGGTGCGCCCGGCGCCACCCTACCATTGTACCGGTAATTGAGCGCGGTTTGCCAGATGAAGTTTTTTGGGGCGCTGATCGCTATCTCCGTGCTCAATGTATGGGTGATCAGGTCTGTCCCGGGAAAATTATTATTGGAATACACGGTCTTGTAATAAGAAGGCATGTACCGCACCGATGTTTCCAGGATATCGCTCCACTCCACATCGGCTCCCACAGACGGATTAAACGTAAGGCTCCTGTAAATGCTCTGCGCGCCATTGTAGAAGATCGGTGCTCTGTTGAAATTAGCGCTGAAACCAAGATGGGCCGACAGGATGAAATCCTGCTTATGCCTGAATTGCTTAATGATACGTGCAGACAGATAAGAGCTCATCGTTCCATCTGCATTTACAGGAACGCTGGTAGTAACGCCATTGCTGTTAAGTACGGTTGTCTGGATCACTGCATTGTCTGTAAACGAAAGATTCCCGTTCAGGAACATGTTGAAATTCGTCTTTACATTATGCCGGTTGCCGTTGAAGCTAATAGAGGTCTGCCGCGATGGCAACAGGCCCGGATTGCCATACCTGATATAATATGGGTTTGAATTATCCGGCACCGGCACCAGGTAGCCCACGTATGGGATATCCAGACTTCTCGAAATATTGAAGTTATAGCTGTCCCAGTTCACGCTCAGCGATGGCAGCAGGGTGGAATACTGCATCCGGGAATTATAGACACTATTAACGCCGAAACTATTGCTTACCCATTGGTTCTGCCAGTTGCCGTTGAGGGTGATCAGCACTTTCTTAATACGATAGCCGATGCTCACCGTATTGCTGAGGATGAATTGTTCACGCTGCAGGCTATTGCTCAGCGCTGCATTCAGGCTGTCGTATTTATCAGAAGAACCCGGCTTCAGATAAGTGAAGAGCTGCTGCGCATTGCGGAGGTACTCCACCCGGTTATTCAGTCGCAGCACCCATTTTTTTCCAAGCCCTTCGCTGTACATTGTACTGATGGATGCAACGGTGGTCGGTGAACGGCTTAGCCGCATCTGGTTGATCAGCTGGTTGTATGCAGAAGGATAGTAAAACTGGTTATCGCTTTCTGTGATATAATAGTAAGGGTTAACGTTGTAATTGAAACTCTCGTTCAGCGAAATGGTGCGCGAAGACTTATGCCGCCAGCGATGGGTGAGCGTGAAATTCTGGTTGATATTATCAGTATGATTGTTGCCCGACTGCAGCGTATTGCCATTGCTCAGCAAACCCAGTTTGTTGCTTTCCACCGTCACCGATGAAGGTGTGCGTGAGTTACTCTGGTTATGAGAATAATTCAGATGGAAATTGATATTCGTGAGGCTGTCGGTGCGCCAGTTGGCCGACAATGAAAGATTGTGTGAACTCCCATTGTTGCGTGCATCGCTGATGGTATGGGTATTCACCGAGGTGTCTCCCAGTAATCGCACCAGGTTATTATCCTGCTGCAGCTGGCCGGCATTGGTCACATAGGTGTATTGTGCGGAATAGGAAAGTCTGGATGAGGGCGCATAGTTCAGGTTCATACTGGCAATGTTGTTGGTGGCCAGTCCGCCGCGAGGCGCACCTCTGTTGATCAGGCTGCTGCTCAGGTTGCCGTTGTTGGAATAAAAATTGGTACTCAGCTGCAGGGTGTCCTGAAAAGTGTGCATGTTGGCTGAAACCGTGTAGCGGCTTTCGGTTCCGGCGCCTCCTTCTATCCTGCCGAACCATTTTCGTTTCACGTGTTTCTTAAGTGTAAGGTTGATCACCTTGCCGATATTGCTCAGATCGCCATCGTTGCGCAAGGCTATTTCATCCTTGTCGTCAGTAACCTGTACCTTTTCGATAAAACTCCGCGGCAGGTTCTTGGTGGCCATCTGGATATCGTCGCCGAAAAAGCGCTTGCCATCCACCAGGATCCGGTTCACTCGCTTGCCATCGAAAGTAAGGTTGCCATCCTGGTCTATCATCGCGCCAGGCAGTTTCTTCAGCAGGTCTTCGGCCATTGCATTCGGCAGGGTTTTGAAGGCGGCCGCATTGAATTCTACGGTATCATTCCGGATCACTACGGGGGGGCGTTCGGCCACCACTATCACTTCATCCAGCTGCTTTGAAGTATGGATCATGAAAAGAGAGCCGAACTCCAGCGCAGCTTTCGATGCGTTCAGTGTGAACTCCTTCCGGTATCCTTCATAACCCGAAAATGTAACAAGCAGTCTTAACGGAATATTCAGCGGAAGATTATTGATCCTGAATTCGCCTTTCTCATTGCTGAGCCTGTAAGTGAATACGCTGGTGTCTTTTGCTTTGAAG
>JAFBAN010000087.1 GCA_019247775.1 Chitinophagaceae bacterium
AAAGAATACGTAAGCTGGATCGAAGGCGCCAAAAAAGAAGAGACCCGGCAACGCAGACTTGAAACGGCCCTGGAAAAATTACTGGCCGGTAAAAAGAACCCTTCGGAAAAATAGACAATGGCTCATATCAATATCGAGATCAAAGCAAGATGCTTTCACCCCGAAAAAGTGGAAGCATTTTTGTTGGCGAACGGCGCCCGTTTTGAGGGACTCGACCGGCAGAAAGACACTTATTTCCATGTGCCCTCCGGCAGGCTCAAACTGCGTCAGGGCAATATCGAGAACAGCCTGATCTTTTACAACCGCCCCGACCAGCAGGGCCCCAAGCAATCCGATTTTTTACTGAGCAAGATAGCCGACGGGCCAGCACAGGAAAAACTGCTCGAAAAAGCGCTGGGCATTAAAGTAGTGGTTGAAAAGAACCGCAGGATATATTTTATCGGCAATGTCAAATTCCATCTCGATGATGTGCCCGGTCTGGGATCTTTCGTGGAGATAGAAGCCGGGAACCTGGGCGACCCCTCCAAAACGATCGCAGACCTGCGAATGCAGTGCGACCATTACATGAAAGAATTTGGAATAGCGGAGAAAGACCTGGTACATCACAGTTACAGCGATATGCTGCTGGGGCAATAAAAGAGGAACGAAGTTTAAGAAGAAAATAAGCGAGCGTCCTCTTCTTATTTTCTTCTTAAACTTCGTTCTTCTTCTATCGAAACCCGGCCAGACGATGCGGCGGGCTTTTATTTGATGATCACCGTCCCCAACTGTTTTGTGAGCTCCCGTTCTATTTCTTTGAGGTGGTTGTGCACTTCTATCAGGCGCATCTGTTCATCCACCGGCGCATGTTCCATATCGCGCTGGTTCTGCTCGAACATCTTTTTTATTTTTTTCAGCTTGAAAAGCTGCACGCTCCGGAGCACATCCTGCTCGCTGGTGTCTTTGTTCACGATATCGGTGGTTTCCATTACTTCATCCCATCGCTGGCTGAGTTCGTCTTTGGCGGTGGTGATGTTTACCACCAGGTTCCTGATATCGGGGTCATCGTGGTAGAGGAATGTTTTAGTGGTGGGCTCCATGCGGGCATCGTACCAGTTGCGGTATTCCTCATACAGGTGCTCAACCGGCCGGCTGTCGAAATGGAACTGTTCCAGCTCTTCAAAAATATAATCCGCCACGCGGCGCTGTTCATCCCAGGGGCGTAGTCCGTACTCGAGCAGCACACGCAGGATATTCCGTTCATGCGCTTCATCCTGGTTCAGCAACAGCTGGGTATCATCGTACAGCACATCTTCAGGCTGCCCCTCGTAACCAGGCTCCGCCGCAGTTTCCTGAATGGCACGCTTTTCCTCTTTGGCGAGTTTATCGCGCTTGTATTTGTTTACCAGATTGGTGAGGCCGCCCTCATCTATTTTCAGCAATGCCGCGCACTGCCGGATATAATCCTGCTGCTTGGTAAAATCTTCCGCCCTGCTGATCTTGCTGAGGGTTTCGGCCACCTGGTTAACGACCGTACTTTTCCTGTTCACATCATTGCCTGCTTCCTTCAGCATCACTTCCAGCTGGAAAATGATAAAGTCTTTTTTGGAAGCAGCCACGAATTCATTGAAAGCTGCGGGCCCAACCTTGTTCACATAACTGTCCGGATCCTCATTATCCGGGATCAGTACCAGCCGCACATTCAGGCTTTCTTCCAGCGCCATATCGAGCCCGCGGAGGGCAGCCTTGATACCCGCGCTGTCGCCATCATAAATTATGGTGAGGTTGTTCGTATATTTTTTGATCAGCCGCAGCTGGTCGGTAGTAAGCGAAGTGCCGCCGCTGGCTACTACATTCTCGATGCCTGCCTGGTGCAGACTGACCACATCGGTATAACCCTCCACCAGCAAACATTCGTCGGCCTTGTCGATGGCCATCCGCGCAAAGTAAGCGCCATAAAGGATCTTGCTTTTACTGTAGATCTCGTTTTCGGGCGTATTGATGTATTTCGGTCCGCGATCGCTTTTGCCGATCACCCGGGCGCCGAAACCGATGATCTTACCGGTGATACCATGGATCGGAAAAATGATGCGGCCGCGATAGTTGTCTACCAGTTCCTCGTTGCGCAGCGATACCAGCCCGGACTTGGGAAGCAGTTCCCTGTTGAACTGGTTCTCGAGCAGGGCCCTGGTAAGCGTATCGCGCGAATCGGGACTGTAGCCCACCTGGAATTTATCGAGCACTTCTTTGCGGAAGCCGCGTTCTTTCAGATAGGAAACCGCGACGGACTGGCCCTCGTTCGTTTCGAACAGTTGCTGCGCGAAAAATTTCTGGGCAAAATGATTGATGGCATACAGACTGTCGGCCGTTTGTGCGGCCAGCTTCTGCTCCGGGCTGGTTTCAGTTTCTTCTACCTGGATATTGTACCGTGCGGCCAGCCAGCGCAGGGCTTCCACGTAACTGTACTTCTCATGCTCCATCACAAAAGTGATGGTATTGCCGCTCTTGCCGCAGCCGAAACACTTGTAGAGCTCTTTGGCCGGCGATACCGTGAAAGAAGGCGTCTTTTCGTTATGGAATGGACAGAGCCCCAGGTAATTGGTGCCTCTTTTTTTCAGTTTCACGAATTCGCCCACCACATCGATGATATCGATGCGGCTTTTGATCTGCTGTATGGTAGCATCTGAGATCATGAGCGAAAGGGGATTGCAGATTTAGGACCGGAAAGATACTGCGGGATTGCATACGGCAGCAAATCAGCCCCGGTATACAGGCAGGGCGATCTGCTTGCCCGGTATTCGATATTCCTTATTTTTAGCTATGCTTAAGAAAGAACGCCAGGGTTATATTATCCAGCAGATCAATATCCACAATAAAGTGCTGTCGTCCGACCTGAGTACCCAGCTCGATGTGTCGGAAGATACGGTCCGCCGCGATCTCCAGGAGCTGGCCGAAGAGGGCAAACTGATCAAAGTGCATGGGGGAGCCCTGTCGAAATCCTTTCATTTTACGCTGGAGAGCAATACCATCTATTCGCAGCCCGAGAAAAAAAGCATTGCTTTCAAAGCCATCCAGCTGATCAAGGATGGAATGATGGTGGTATTGTCTGGCGGCACCACCATCCGCGAGCTTGTTAAGGCCCTGCCGCCCGATCTGAACGCTACTTTCATCACCGTAAGCGTTCCCATCGCCCTCGAATTGCTGGAACATCCCAGCTGCGAGGTCATTTTTTTCGGCAATAAGCTCTCCAAGAACGCCCAGATGTCTGTAGGGGCCGAAGTGGTGCAGCGCCTGGGTGAGATCAAGGCCGATCTCTGCTTCCTGGGCACCAACAGTATCGATGCCACCTACGGGATCACCGACCTGGAATGGGAGATCATAGAAGTAAAACGTGCCCTGATCAAATGTTCCCATAAAACGGTGTCGCTCGCGATCTCCGAAAAACTCAATACCATCCAGCGCCTGCAGGTCTGCAGGCCGGAGGAGATCGATATCCTTATTACCGAACTGGAACCCGAAGACCCTGCCCTGGCGCCTTACCGGAATAAGGGTATCCTGGTATTATAGCGGTCCCATCCCCAACAACTTAATGCGGCTTTTTGCGTGTTTAAACCCTGTATAACCGGGGATTAGCAGCTGGATAGACAATTGTTATTAAATAAATTCGTTAATATGAACGACAAATTTTAACATTGTCTCGCTAATTTGCCCGGTAATGCTGGATTCTTTGATCGTTTTTGCGGCTTTTTGCATAAATCTAAGATTTCAATATTTCGGCTTTATCCTATCCTGTGACCCGGGGAACCCTGTTCCCGATCAGACCTGTACATAAGATTAGAAAACAAATAAACTGTTATGAGAAAACTCGTTTTTTCGAAAAAAGCAGGTGTTGTTACACACACACCAACAGCAATGGGCGACCGTCTCAGACTGCTGGTTATTTCCTTTGTCTTGTTATTGCTGGTTGCGCCGGGCTTACAGGCGCAGGAAAGGCCAATCAGCGGGGTGGTTACCGGCTCCGAGGGGCCTTTGCCAGGAGTAAATGTGCTGGTAAAAGGCACAAACCGTGGCACCCAGACCGGCGCTGACGGCAGATTCACCATTTCTACCCGTACGGGTGAAACCTTACGGTTCAGCTTCGTAGGCTACACCGACGCGGATGTTGTGGTAGGCAAGGGAAACACAGCTGCCGTAAAGCTTGATCTTGCCCAGTCGGCGCTTCAGGACGTGGTAGTTGTGGGTTATGGCACACAAAAACGAGGCAACCTTACAGGCGCTGTGTCCACCGTGGATGTCAGCAAATCGCTGCAGGGAAGATCGATACCCGATGTGGGAAGAGGTCTGCAGGGCGCGGCGAGTGGGCTTAGCATCACCGTTCCCAGCGGCGAAGTGGGGTCCGATGCGATCATTAAGATAAGGGGCCAGCTGGGATCCTTACAGGGAGGAAGTGCTCCCCTGATATTGCTGGATAACGTTGAGATCCCGAGCATACAGATCGTCAATGCCAGCGATGTTGCTTCCATTACCGTGTTAAAAGACGCTGCATCCGCTTCCATCTATGGCGCCAAAGCCTCATTTGGCGTTATTTTGATCACTACTAAAAAAGGCGGCGCTGCAGGCGGTAAGCCGCAGATAACTTATACAAACAATTTCTCCATTCAGAATGTTTGGAAAGATCTCGAGATGGCTAATGTGGATGGATTGAAATACGTAGTGGATGCCGCCGAAAGGATCGGAACCACTACGCCAACCGGCGCATTTTATTTGTCAGATCGCGCCAGCTACAACCGTGCGGTTGAATGGAAACAGAAATACGGCAATACCATCGGGCCGGATGCTCCTACGGTTTATGGAAGAGACTGGTATGTTCAGAATGGCTCTAAAATGGGAGTGAGGACATACAATCCATACGACTACATGATCAAAGAATGGCCGCTTACGCAACAACATAACCTGTCGGTAGGACTTACCCAGGGAAAGACTTCCTATAATTTAGGGCTCGGTTTGCTGGATCAAAGCGGTATGACGAAGCCTGCAAAAAAAGATGACTTCAAACGGGCCAACGTATCCATGAGGATTTCGACTGAACTCAATAAATACCTCACTATCCGTGCCGGCACACTTTACTCGAGGAGGAACAAGGAATATCCTTATGCAACCAACTCTACTACGGCTGATGCCTGGTATTATCTGTACAGGTGGAGCTCGCTGTACCCGATGGGCCTGGATGAAAACGGCGATCTTGTTCGCAGTCCTTACAGCGAAATGGCTTCTTCGAACACTGCGAATATCCTGCAGAGTTATTCCAATTATAACCTGGGCGCAACAGCCACTATCACCAATAACTGGAAAGTAGATTTCGATTACACTTATTCACTCCAGGATGAAACATGGGAGAGGCCAGGTACACGATTTACTGCCAGGGATTCATGGTCAGCCGCAACAGCAAGGCTGGATGCAAACGGAGCCCAGGTATATGTTGACCAGACCGGGGCTGTGGTGAGCAGTACGACTCCGGGCGCCATACCGGCATATGATCTGATCAAACAAACATATACCGCTCTGGGATCTAACCCCGATCATTTTGCACGTACGGCTACGAATTTTTTCAGCCATACCATCAATGCTTACACAACCTATACGCTGAATTATAAAGAGAACCATTCGTTTAAATTCATCCTTGGATTGAACCGTGTGGCTGCAACAACAGAATCGCAGACTTCTCAGATCACCAACCTGTCAGATATCTATAACCCCCAGTTCAGTTTTGGTACCGGAACCCAAACGGTCTCTGGCAGCAAATCATGGGAAGCTCAGCTGGGTTATTTTGGCAGGATCAACTACGCCTTCAAAAACAGGTACCTGCTGGAAGCAAACCTTCGCTATGACGGTTCTTCCAAATTTCCGGAAGACCTGTGGTGGAGATGGTTCCCTTCCGTTTCGGCGGGATGGGTTGCCAGCGAGGAGAATTTCCTGCAAGGCATAAAGCCGGTAGTCAGCTCGCTTAAGTTCAGGGGATCATGGGGTTCTGTTGGCGACCAGAGCGTACCGAGCGGTTTATATATTTCCAATTTACCGGGCGGCCAGTCGACCTGGATCGGAGCCAGCGGATCAAGGGTGAATTTTGTAGGCACTCCATCCATTGTATCATCCGATATCAGGTGGCAGGATATCGTTACCAAGAACCTCGGTGTTGATATCGGTGTGCTGAAGAATAATCTGAACATTTCATTCGATATCTACAAGCGGAATACGAACAATATGATCGTGGCGCAGGAGGGGATTCCTGTAACACTTGGAGCCGGCGCACCTTTGGGCAACTACGGATCTCTGGAGACGAACGGTTGGGAATTGACACTCGATTTTAACCATAACTTCAGAAGCGGGCTGCATATCTATGCAAGAGCCAATATTTCCGATTCCAAAAGTTACTTGACAGCTGTTGGTTCGGGTACACAGGTTACCGGCAATTACAACGGTAAACTTGTTGGAGAGATCTGGGGCTACCGCACAGACAGGCTTTACCAGATGAGCGATTTTGAGCTCGACGCAAACGGTAAACCGATCCTGATCACGCTTACAGCTGCGGAAAGCGCGCTGGCAGCAGGCAAATCGGCTTATAAACTGAAAAGCATAGACGGCAAGAAACCGGTATACCAGCCATTCCTGCAGAACAGCGCCAATTTCAGGTTCGGACCTGGCGACGTTAAATTCCGCGATGTAAACGGAGATGGTGAAATAAATAATGGCGCCGGAACACTGGCCAACCATGGCGATCTTGAAGTGATCGGAAATTCCAATCCGCGTTATGAATATGGATTCCGTGTGGGAGCCGACTACAAAGGATTTGACATCAGCATCTTCTTACAGGGTGTTGGCAGCAGACAGATCTGGGGTGATGGAATGCTCGCCATCGCCGGCTATAATGTAGGTGACGGCGCCATGCCTCAAGCGATCGCCGGTAATTACTGGACCACCGATAATACGGGAGCATTCTACCCCGCCGCATACAATAACGGGGTAAGTAACACTACCAACAATATGCAGATACAGGACCGATACCTGTTGAACATGGCATATGTACGGCTGAAAAATTTTACCGTCGGCTATTCTTTGTCGCCCCGGGTGATCCAGAAAATGAAAGTGATCAGTTCCTTCAGGATCTATCTTTCAATGGAGAACTTTATTACCTGGGACCACCTGGGTGGTCTTCCGATAGATCCGGAAACGATAAGCGGCTATTCTATGTGGAATACCAGCAACTATAACTCAGGCCGTACGGGAATGGGCGTTCCTGCATTCAAAAGCATTTCAGCAGGGGTTCAAGTAAACTTTTAAAACACTCTAATATGAAATACTCAAAATATATCTGCAGTTTCTTGGTCTGCGCCTTCTTGTTCTCGTGTAACAAGGACGTTTTGAACAGGCCGCCTTTAACCACTTATGTAGACAACAACTACTGGAGGAACGAAGACGATATCCGCATGTATGCAAATGCGTTTTATCCGAATTATTTTGTCGGATACAATACAAGTTTCACGGCAGATTATACTCCCGTAAGAGGTTATATATTCAATGACGATCTCACCGGTAAGAATGTTCAGGCGAGTTTCGAAAGCAGCGTACCTTCTTCAAGGGGTTCAACCTCAGAAGCGGCCGCCTGGCTTACCACTTATGCCGGTCCGGATTGGGATTTTGCATGGGTGCGTAAAGCGAATGTTTTATTGGATCGCCTGGACAATGAAGCGAAGCCCAATATTTCGGCGGAAGCGTATAAGCATTGGACAGCCGTAGCGAAATTTTTCAAGGGCTTTGAATACAGCCGCCTGGTGAGCGTTTTTGGGGATGTTCCTTATTTTGATAAGACTGTTGACAATAACGATCAGCAGACTTTATACAAGGACCGGGACCCAAGAGGCGTTGTAATGGATAAAGTGTACGATGATTTCAAATATGTTCTTGCGAATATCAGGGACAATGACGGTGCACAATTCCTGAACAAGAATATAGCCGCCGCCTTTATTTCGCGTTTCATGCTGTTCGAAGGAACATTCGAATACTATCATGGGCTCGATCAGGCAAGGGCGAAAAAATACCTGGAGTTTGCAAGAGATGCGGCGGCGATCGTCATGAGCAGCAATAAATTCAATTTCACCAGGGATTTCAAATCCATATTTACTTCAGAAAGCCTGGCAGGTCATCCCGAAGTGCTTCTTTACAGAGTGTACGACGCGGCCCTCACCATTACCCATTCTATCGGTTCGTATAACAACGGTACAGAAGTGGCGGGTGTGGATGCCAACCTGAATCTGATCAAATCATTCGTTGCAAATGATGGTCAGCCATGGCAGAATTCCACAGTTCCCAATGCAAGCAGTTTTTCAATTGCTGATCTGGTTAAAACAAGGGATTCCCGCTTTGAAGCATCGTTTATAGACAAACCGCTCAATACATCTGCAACGCTGTTGTACAGCTATAAATTCGCCTCGAGAGAAGCGATCACCTATATCGGAAAGGCGTATCCGCCGGCCTGGGGCAGTAACACCAATACAAGCGATGCGCCTGTTATGAGGCTGGCTGAGGTTGTATTGAACTGGATCGAGGCTAAAGCTGAACTGGCAGAGCATTTCGGTGGATCCGCAGTTGTGCAGAGTGATCTGGATGCTTCTATAAACGCGATCCGCAGCAGGCCGCTCGATGCAACTGCTGCCGCGAAAGGCGTTAAGAAAACAAGTCCTTTGCTGCTTGCTGCATTGCCGGCCGATCCTACACGTGATGCGGATGTGTCTGCACTGCTCTGGGAGATCCGCCGGGAAAGAAGAATGGAATTTTTCTTTGAACACACAAGACTGCTGGATCTGAAGCGCTGGAAAAAATTAAAATATATGGACTTCAGCACCAATGGCGACTATCTGCTCGGTCCATGGGTAGATGTTCAGGCCGAGATACCAAGTTATTTGACCACTGCGAATATTGGTAAAGTAAGGGTTAAAAAACTGGACGGTACCATCGTAACCTATACAGGAACCAATGCCAGCGCTATGGTCGGTTTCTGGATGGTTGAAAATGCGCAGAACAGGAATGCATTTACCGACCGCTCTTATTTAGCGCCGGTAGGGCAGGCACAGATCGTACAGTACTCCGACCGGGGCTTTACGCTTAGCCAGACAAAATTGTGGTAGTAGATCATATTGGTCCTATGAAATGAAAAGCTAAGAGGCCGCCTTCGGGCGGCCTTTTTTTGCAGTTACCGCACCAGTAGGAGCAGCAGGCAGAAAACCGCCGCAACAGCCAGTGCCAGAACGATCTTGTACCGCGACCAGAAATAGCCGATCCGCGCCTGGCGAACAAAATCTTTCAGCCGGGCGGCGGCCGCGGCATCGTTCTCCGCCAGCTTCGACAGTTTTGGGAGCAGGCTATCCAGCATCGGGAAAGGTAGTACGGTGAGCGAAGAGAGGATCTGCTCCAGAAAAAGATCGCTGGCAGGCTTGTTATTCAGGGCCAGTTCGAGATGTGCCGGTGAAAGCAGATCTGCGGCCTCAAAGCTGATCAGATCTAGATCAGCCCTGAAGGGGTCCAGGCCGCCGATCTTCCGCTGAAATGCAGCGCTGAGCTGCAACAATTCTTCGATACTGCCGGCAACCGGGCGCGACTGTTTCGGAGTATTGATATAGCGTTTATAATTGTAAGCAGCACGGGTATGGCGGTCTTTTAAGGTTTGCCAGGCTTCCTGGATCTGCTGGTAGTGCAGTGCCGCATCGGGAGAACTGTTCTTGTCGGGATGATACCGGAGCGCCAGGCGGCGGAATGCTTTTTTGATCTCTTCCTGCGTAGCCGATGGAGACACCTGCAGTACCTGGTAAAAGTCCTTCACATCCGG
This sequence comes from Chitinophagaceae bacterium, assembly GCA_019247775.1. Lineage (GTDB taxonomy): Bacteria > Bacteroidota > Bacteroidia > Chitinophagales > Chitinophagaceae > Sediminibacterium. The sequence goes on from JAFBAN010000087.1 coordinate 9,860, forward strand.
GATTTAACGGTTCTGGTCAAATTCGATATCGTCGCCATCCAGCAGTTCGCGTTCTATCTCTTCCATTTGTACAATATCCCAGGCTTCGCTTTCGGTAGGCGTGGTGTTTAACAGATCGAGCAGGTCTAGCCTGGCAAACGCTTCTTCTACAGGCTGTTGCATGCAGCAGATCACGAAGGAAGCATTGTTTTCATAAAAAGATTGTTGCAATTGCGTGACGATTTCGGCGGCGGCCGGCTCTATTTGAGTGAG
>JAFBAN010000047.1 GCA_019247775.1 Chitinophagaceae bacterium
CGGTGGGCGGCGAAACAATAAAGAAACAGGTAGCGCACCGCATGGCCAACTGCTGGCGTGTTTGGGGTGAACGTTATGGCTATTTTGCTTCTGCGGGCGATGCGGAAGTATTTTACGATGAACTGGTGTACAGCATCCTCAACCAGGCCTGTGTACCCAATTCGCCGCAATGGTTCAACACCGGTCTGCATGAGAGCTATGGCATTACCGGAAAACCGCAGGGCCATTATTTCGTGGACCCGAAAGACAGCAAACTTAAAAAATCGACCAACGCATACGAACGTCCGCAACCACATGCCTGCTTTATCCTGAGCGTTACCGACGACCTGGTGAACGATGGAGGCATCATGGATCTCTGGACCCGGGAGGCCCGCATCTTCAAATACGGATCGGGCGTAGGCACCAATTTTTCCCAGATCCGCGGAGGCGGCGAGAAACTGAGCGGTGGCGGTACTTCAAGCGGACTGATGAGTTTTCTCAAGATCGGCGATCGTGCCGCGGGCGCCATCAAGAGCGGGGGCACCACGCGCAGGGCGGCCAAAATGGTTTGCCTGGACCTGGATCACCCCGAGATCATGGAGTTCATTAACTGGAAGGTAGAAGAAGAAAAGAAAGTGGCTGCACTGGTAGCTGCAGGTTATGATAATAGTTACGAAGGTGAAGCCTACGCAACCGTATCGGGCCAGAATTCCAATAACTCCGTTCGTATCCCCAATTCATTTTTCAAAACACTGGAAGAAGACGGCGACTGGGAACTGAAAGCCCGTACCGATGGCCGCACCATGAAAAAAGTGCCGGCACGCCAGGTCTGGGAAAAAATCTCTTATGCCGCCTGGCGCTGTGCCGATCCGGGTACGCAGTACGATACTACCATCAATGAATGGCATACCTGCCCTAAGGGCGGACGCATCAATGCATCCAATCCCTGCTCGGAATACATGTTCCTCGACAATACGGCCTGTAACCTCGCTTCCATCAACCTGCGCCGGTTCCATACCGAGGAGAACAATATTTTCGACGTGGAGGGATTCGAATACACCACCCGTTTATGGACAACCGTACTGGAGATCTCCGTACTGATGGCGCAGTTCCCATCCAAGGAAGTGGCGCAGTTGTCATATGATTATCGCACGCTCGGCCTCGGGTTCGCCAATCTCGGATCGATGCTGATGGTTAGCGGTATCCCTTACGATAGTGAAGAGGCCCGCGGCATTGCCGGAGCGATCACGGCTATCATGACCGGCGTGTCGTATGCGACTTCTGCGGAGATGGCCGGCTTCCTGGGCGCTTTTGCGAAATATGAAGAGAACAAGGAAGACATGCTTCGTGTAATGCGCAATCACCGCGCAGCGGCCTATGATGCGGAAGAAGCATATGTAGGACTGGAGATCAAACCCCAGGGCATCAAAGCGCAGCATTGCCCGGACTATCTGCTCAAAGCGGCTACCAAAGCCTGGGATGAAGCCGTGCAGCTGGGTGAAAAATACGGTTACCGGAATGCGCAGACAACCGTTATCGCACCTACCGGCACCATCGGGCTGGTAATGGATTGCGATACTACCGGCGTTGAACCCGATTTTGCATTGGTGAAATTCAAGAAACTGAGCGGCGGCGGTTATTTCAAGATCATCAACCAGTCTGTGCCGCAGGCTTTGCGCAACCTGAACTATACGCCAGAGCAGGCAGAAGCCATTGAAAAATATGCCGTGGGCGCCGCTACTTTTGAAGGAGCTCCATTCGTGAACCCTGCTGTACTTACAGAAAAGGGATTTACCGCACAGGAGATCGAAAAACTGAATGGCGCGGCCAAATCCGCTTTCGAGATCGGCTTTCTGTTCAACCGGTTTACACTGGGAGATGAATGCATGCAGCGCCTTGGTTTCACCGAAGCGCAATACAGCGATTGGAATTTCAACCTGCTGGAGGAACTGGGCTTTACGGAAGAGCAGATAGATGCAGCCAATGATTATGTGTGCGGCACCATGACCGTTGAAGGAGCGCCTTACCTGAAAGATGAGCACCTGCCGGTTTTCGATTGTGCCAATAAATGCGGTAAAAAAGGAGAGCGCTATATCCATGCTTATGGTCATATCAGGATGATGGGCGCCTGCCAGCCATTCCTGAGCGGCGCTATCTCCAAAACCATCAACCTGCCGCATGAAGCCACCGTGGAAGAGATCTCCGATTGCTATATGCTGAGCTGGCAACTGGGATTAAAAGCCAATGCGCTTTACCGCGACGGCTCCAAACTGAGCCAGCCGCTGAGCAATAAATCGGACAAGAAGAAAAAAACGGAAGAAGCAACCGCCGAAGCAACCGCAGCGCAGCCTGCAGCGGAGATCGTTTCCAATATTGTTGACCTCAGCAAGCTCACTGTAGAAGAGCTGCTGGATGAAGTGCATAAGCGCATGCAGGCTTCTACCGATACCAAATTCAAACGCGCATTGTCGGGTATCGTGGAGAAAAAATCATTGCCCGCAAAGCGTCGCGGCTTTACGCAGAAAGCGAAGATCGGCGGACAGGTTATTTTCCTCCGTACCGGCGAATACAGCGATGGTACGCTGGGTGAGATATTCATCGATCTGGCCAAGGAAGGATCTACCCTGCGCAGTTTCATGAACTGCTTCGCGATCGCAATCTCTGTTGGCCTGCAGTACGGTGTGCCGCTGGAAGAATTCGTGGAGAAATTCGTGTTCACCAAATTCGAGCCTTCGGGTATGGTAGACCATCCGAACATCAAGACAACGACTTCGCTGGTGGATTTCGTATTCCGCGCCCTGGCTTTCGAATACCTGGGAAGAACAGACCTGGTGCATGTGCTCGACAAGCCTACCATCGGCAATACCGGCGAGGGGGAAGGAGAAGCCACTTTTTTGGGGAAGCCTGAACTCAGCAGCGTTCGCATCACAGCGCCATCTGCAAACACAACGCCGGCGCCCCAGCCACAGAAACTGCATAAAGCGGTAACAGCTTCTTCCATCAAGGCAGAAATGGGAATGGATGCCGTTAATGCCGCCGCCAAGAACATGCAGAGCGATGCGCCAGCCTGCAATACCTGCGGCCATATCACTATCCGCAGCGGTACCTGTTATAAATGTTTGAACTGCGGCAATAGCATGGGATGCAGCTAAATTAGTCTGGAGTTTGGAGTCTGGAGTCTGGAGTTGGGATGTTTCTCAATTCGAGACCCAGACTCTCATTCCTAACTCCAGACTCCAGACTCCAGACTTCTAACTCCAGTCCCCCTCAATCCAGCCGGCCGGATGCTACGTATATCTGCCATGAAAGAGCGGATACTTGCTTTTATGGAAGACATGCATTCGAACGATGCCTGTCGTGTGGCTGCCTGGTTCAGTGAAGACAGTGTGCTCTGGATCCCGCCCGCGAAGCCGGTACATGGACAGTTGCGGATCAGGGCTTTGTTCCGCGCCATGTTCAGCCGCTACGATTTTCTGCAGTGGACCATCCTCGATATTCTTCCCATCAGCGACAACCGCTGCATCCATATCTGCGACTCGCATGGCAAACTCAAAGGCTGTACCGAATACCGCAACCGCGTGATCACCGATATTGTCTTCAATGAATCGGGAAAGATCGAAAGCCTGTCGGATTATTTTAAGGATACTACGGTGTTTTGCAGGCGTGAGGCGTGAATCGTGATATGTGTTGAACTCTGCGAACCTCCGCTTCTCCTGTTCTCTGCGGTAAAAGAAGTTACAAATAGCAGAGTGACGGATTCACTGAGCTTTTTTCACCGCAGAGAACAGGAGGGGCAGAGGTTTCGCAGAGGGGTCTATTCACACCTCACATCCGCCGTCTCGCGCCTCCGAGATTTTTTCCAAACCTAACGGTCATTACTCTAAAAAATCCCTACTTTCATTGCTTCAACGATTTACCAAAACATTATTGCTATATGGGAGATCTCCAGGTAAAAAAACAATCCAAGAAATACGATGCGGTGATTGTGGGTTCGGGAGCCGGTGGTGGTATGGCTGCATACGTTCTATCCAAGGCGGGACTAAAGGTCTGCCTGCTCGAAGCCGGCGTTGATTTTGATCCGGCCAAACATTCTGCACAGTTAAAGAATCCCTGGGAGTCGCCACGCCGCGGCGCCAGCACCAAGTTCAGGCCTTTCGGCGATTTCGATGGCTGTTACTGGGGCTGGGAAATAGATGGCGAGCCTTATACGCAGGCCGAAGGCAGCGCAAAATGGGAATGGTGGCGGGCCCGGATGATCGGCGGCCGCACCAATCACTGGGGCAGGATCTCGCTCCGGTTTGGTCCGCGCGATTTCAAACGCAGGAGCATCGATGGACTGGGCGATGACTGGCCCATCGGTTATGAAGACGTCAAACCTTACTACGATAAGATCGACCGGTTACTCGGTGTGTTCGGTTCCAATGAAGGACTGGAAAATGATCCCGACGGCATCTTCCTGCCCCCGCCCAAACCCAGGCTGCATGAGCTGATGATCAAGAAAGCGGCGACCGGTCTGAACATTCCGGTGATCCCTTCACGTTTATCCATTCTTACCAAAAAGATCAATGACAGGCGCGGCCAGTGTTTCTACTGCGCGCAGTGCGGCCGCAGTTGCAAGATCATGGCCGATTTTTCTTCTTCATCTGCATTGGTGCAGCCTGCTGTCGAAACCGGTAATGTTGATGTGATCACCAGTGCCATGGCGCGGGAAGTGATCACCAACGCGGAAGGTCTCGCAACCGGCGTATCCTATGTGAACAAGGTTGACAATATGGAATACCAGGTGAATGGCCGCATAGTAATACTGGCGGCAAGCACCTGTGAAACCGCCCGTCTGCTGCTCAATTCAAAATCGACCCGGCATCCGAATGGTCTCGCCAACGACAGCAATGTGGTGGGCAAATACCTGCACGATTCTACCGGCGCCGCGGTGGGCGGTGTGCTGCCGCAACTCTTCGGCCGTAAGCGTTACAATGAAGACGGTGTTGGCGGTATGCATGTGTATACGCCCTGGTGGCTGGATAACAAGAAACTTGATTTCCCGAGAGGATATCATATCGAATATTGGGGTGGTATGGGCCAGCCGGCGTATGGTTTCGGCATGGGCATCGAGAATCAGAACGGAAAATACCAGGTGCATGGCAAGACCAAGGAGGCGGGCGGTTATGGCGCTTCGCTGAAAGAGGACGTGCGTTTCTTCTATGGCGCCGGCGTTGGTATGGCGGGCAGGGGAGAAGCAGTACCCAATATCGACAACTACTGCGAGATAGATCCGAAAGTGGTGGACAAGTACGGGATTCCGGTACTGCGTTTCCATACCAAGCATTCCGATTACGAGATCAAGCAGGCCAAGCATATGAAGGAAACTTTCAAGGAGATCCTTCACAATATGGGTGCGGTGATCACCTGGGGCGGCGATGATAACGAGAAAAATAATTATGGTCTGTCGAACCCGGGCAATATCATTCACGAAGCGGGAACCGTGCGGATGGGCGCAGACCGTAAAACATCCGCATTGAACAAATGGAGCCAGGCGCATGACTGCAAAACATTGTTCTGTGTGGATGGCAGCCAGTTCACTTCGCAGGCCGACAAGAATATTACCTGGACGATACTGGCCCTGTCGATGCGCGCTTCGGAATACATTATTGATGAAATGAAAAAACAAAACTTATAGTCATGGACAGAAGACATTCCATCAAAGCACTGGTGATCGGAACAGTTGGTTCCGGCGTGCTGATCGAAGCGTGCAAGACCAGCGACAAAAAAGCGATCGCCAACTCTCCCGATGCAACGGTAGATGCATGGCGCATGGAAGAGGAGAAGAATTACCTGAAAAAGATCAATGAAGGCGAGAAATTCTTCACCGATCATGAAATGGCCACCATCACAGTACTGGGAGACATCATCATCCCGAAAGATGAAGTGAGCGGCAGCGCTTCGGATGCCAAAGTGCCTGAGTTCATCGAGTTCATCGTAAAGGATATGCCCGGCCACCAGGTGCCGGTTCGCGGCGGACTGCGCTGGCTGGATATGTATTGCCTGAAAACTTACGATAAGTCTTTCAAAGACTGTTCTCAGAAAGAACAGCTCCAGGTAGTTGACCAGATCGCATACCCGGAAATGAAAGATCAGATCGCCAAAACGGGCAGGACCATCAAACCTGAAATGCGGCAGGGCGTTGCTTTCTTCACAACAATGCGCAATCTTGTTACTACCGGATTTTATACCTCTGAGATCGGTGTAAAAGACCTTGGCTATATGGGTAATACGCCGAACATGTGGAATGGTGTACCGGATGATGTGCTGAAACAATATGGATATGCGTATACCGAGAAGGAGTTGAAGGAATGCATGTCTCCGGATAAGGTTTAACCCACTGAATACTTTTTGAGCCGCAGATTCGCAGATTTTGCTTCATGTAATCTGCGAATCTGCGGCTTATCGTTTAAGGGGCAACGTCAACAATCTATGTGTCCTTTAACCCCTATGTTCCTATGTGTTAAACCCTGGCCTGTCCGCACCAGCGCAAAGTTTCATATGAGCGAATATTTAACACATAGGAACATAGGGACAGTGGGTCATATTGGATCAGCTTACTCCGGCGCCGGGGTTGATCACGTCTTCAGGATTGATAAAATGAAGTTTCCCGGATGGATCTTCCGCCATCAGTATCATCCCATTGCTTTCAATGCCGCGCATTTTACGGGGCGCCAGGTTTACAACAACGGTTACCTGTTTTCCTACGATCTCTTCAGGTTTAAAGTGCAGGGCAATACCGGATACGATGGTGCGCGTTTCAAAACCGAGGTCAACAGATAATTTCAGCAACTTATCAGCTTTCTCCACTTTCTCGGCGCTTACGATCTTGCCCACCCGCAGATCGATTTTTGCAAAATCATCGAACACGATCTGAGGTTTCAGGCTGGTGGCCGACTGTATATTTTCTTCCATGGTTTTTTCTTTTGGTGTGGCCGCATCGTCGCGGGTGGTAGCGGCTGAGCGCAACTTTTCGAGCTGGTAACTGATCTCCTCATCTTCGATCTTGCGGAATAACAGTTCGGGCGGACGCAGGGAATAGCCTACGCTCAGCAGTTTCAGCTTGCCCGCATTTTCCCATTCCAGCATTTTGTCTACCACCTTCAGCATATGACAGATCTTCCGCGCTGTGAAAGGCAGGAATGGATTGATGAGTATGGCCAGATTGGCGCATAGCTGCAGGCAGATATGCAGGGTATTATCGATCGATTCCTGCGCCTGGGCAGTAGGCTGACCGTCCTCACCCTGTTGCTTCGCCACGATCCACGGCTCTTTTTTCTGCATGTACTGGTTGCCGGTACGTGCGAGACCGATCACTTCAAATAAAGCATCGCGGAATCTGAATTCTTCCAGTAAGGCCTCAACCCGTTCTTTGGCGCTTTGTATTTCTTTGATGGTGGCGTTGTCGAGCTCTGTTAAACCAGCTGCATGCAGTTTCGGCACTTTACCCTTGCAGAGTTTATGCATCAGCACCATCGAGCGATTGATGAAATTGCCGAAGATGCTAACCAGTTCGCTGTTGTTCGCATCCTGGAAACCTTTCCAGGTAAATTCGCTGTCCTTGGTTTCGGGGGCGATCTGAGTCAGGTAGTAACGCAGTACATCCGCCAGCTGCGTTCCGCCATTTTCCTTTTTGATGAAATCGTCGATATAGTCCTGCATCTCCAGTTTCCAGTTGCGGCTGGTGCTCATTTTTTCGCCCTCCAGGTTCATGAACTCATTGGCCGGCACATTAGCAGGTAAAATATTCCCGTGGAGCTTGAGCATTACAGGAAAAATGATGCAATGGAATACGATATTGTCCTTGCCTACAAAATGAACGAGTTTGGTCTCACTGTCTTCCCAATACGGACGCCAGTCCTTGCCGTTATCTTTCGCCCACTGTTTGGTGGCGCTGATATAACCGATAGGTGCATCGAACCAAACGTACAATACTTTTCCTTCCGCATCTTTCAGCGGCACTTTCACGCCCCAGTCAAGATCCCTGGTTACGGCCCTGGGTTGGAGCCCGCCGTCGATCCAGCTCTTGCATTGCCCGAGTACATTGGCGCGCCAGTCGCCGGCATGTTCTTCGAGTATCCACTTGCGTAAAAAATCCTCATGCCTGTCGAGCGGCAGGTACCAGTGTTTTGTTGCTTTTTTTACAGGAGCCTTGCCGCTGAGGGTGCTTACGGGGTTGATGAGTTCATCCGGGCTAAGGCTTTTGCCGCATCTTTCGCATTGATCGCCATAAGCGCTTTCATAACCGCAGTTGGGGCAGGTGCCTTTGATATAACGGTCGGCAAGGAAGGTATTGGCTTCTTCATCGAAATACTGCTCGGTCTCTTTTACTTCCAGGTCGCCCTTATTGTTCAGCATGGTGAAAAATTCCTGGGCGGTTTCGTGGTGTAGCGGATCGCTGGTGCGGTGGTAGATATCGAATTCGATCCCGAGGTCACGGAAATTCTGCTCCATGATGGGATGGTATTTATCGATGATCGCCTGTGCAGTAGTGCCCTCTTTGGTGGCCTGGATAGGGATGGCTGTGCCGTGTTCATCGCTGCCGCATACATACACCACATTCCTTTTTTGTGCTTTCAGGTATCGCACATAGATATCCGCCGGGATATAAGCGCCGGCCAGGTGACCTATATGCTTCAGACCATTGGCATAGGGCAGTGCGGAAGTGACCAGGTATCGTTTGGGTTGATCCATCAGTGATTCGTGCTTTTAAAACCAGGGCAAAAGTAAGCAATCGAAGGCTGATGCTGTATCTTACTGTCGTTTAAAAGGTTCATATGCGATTGGTGCTGCTTTTCTTATTGATTTCACTGCAGGCTCCGGGCCAGACCCGGCTGGTGCTGCTGGGCACAGGTACGCCAAATGCGGATCCTGATCGCAACGGGCCATCGCTGGCCATCGTGGTGCATGATCGGGCCTATATCGTGGACTGCGGACCGGGGGTGGTGCGAAGAGCTGCTGCGGCTGCCGCCAAAGGAATATCGGCGCTGGCGCCTTCCAAACTTTCCCGGCTTTTCATTACCCATCTTCATTCGGATCATACCATTGGCTATCCGGATATGATCCTCACGCCGGCCGTACTGGACCGCCCGGATGCGCTGGAAGTGTATGGACCAACTGGCACCAAAGCCATGACCCGGCGTATACTGGCAGCGTATAAAGAGGATATCGATCTCCGTACCAATGGGCTCGAACATGGCAATCCGAATGCGTACAAGGTAAATGTGCATGAACTGAAAGAAGGGGTCGTATACCGCGATTCGAATGTGACTGTAAAGGCGTTCAAAGTTTCGCACGGCTCCTGGAAATATGCGTATGGGTTTCGTTTTGAAACGCCGGACAAAGTGATCGTAGTGTCGGGCGACTGCACCTACAGCGAAAACCTGATCGTCGCGGCCAAAGACTGCGATATACTGGTGCATGAAGTATATTCCGTGGAGGGCTTTAAAAAAAGAACGGCGGCATGGCAGGCTTACCATTCCCAATTCCATACTTCAACAACCCAGCTGGCAGAGATAGCCAATAAAGTAAAGCCGAAGCAACTGGTATTGACGCACCAGCTGATCTGGAGTTCTACTGAGGAGAAACTGCTGGCGGAGATCAGGGAACTTTATAAGGGCTCTGTTGTATCGGGCCATGATCTGGATGTGTTCTGAGCAAATTCAAATTCATTAAATTGCCGCATGACCCTGATCCCGCCCTACCTGAAAAAAGGCGATACCATCGGTATTGTTTGTCCAGCCGGATATATGCCTCTTGAAAACGCCTCCACCTGCATAGATGTATTGCAGCAATGGGGTTATAAAGTACTGGTGGGAAAAACGCTGGGCAACCAGTTCCATTATTTTTCGGGAACAGATGAAGAACGGCTTGCGGATCTGCAATCCATGCTCGATAACCCGGAAGTGAAAGCGATCCTCTGCGGTCGCGGCGGGTATGGGCTGAGCCGGATCATCGACGATCTCGATTTCAAATGGTTCCGTAAAGATCCGAAATGGGTGATCGGGTTCAGTGATATCACCGTGCTGCATGCGCATTTGTTTCACCGCTACAATATCGCATCCCTTCATGCACCGATGGCCGCTGCCTTCAATGATGGTAACTACGCCAATGAATATGTGCAGTCATTGCGCAAAGCCCTACAAGGCGCTGCCGGCAATTATAGCAATGTTCCGCATCCACTTGACCGGCCCGGAAAGGCTGAAGGTAAAATAGTAGGAGGCAATCTCTCGCTGGTGGCGCATCTTGCCGGAACCAGATCCGCTTTCAAAACAAAAGACCGCATACTGGTGCTGGAAGATGTAGGCGAATACCTCTATAATGTAGACCGCATGCTGATCCAGTTAAAAAGGAGTGGCATGCTGGATAGCCTGGCCGGCCTGGTGATCGGCGGCTTTACAGATATGAAGGATACCACCACGCCATTCGGCGCCGATGTATACCAGATCATCGCCGACCAGGTGAAAGAATATACCTATCCCACCTGCTTCGATTTCCCGATCAGTCATGGGGGAAGGAATTATGCGTGGAAAGTAGGTGTTAAATACCAACTGAGCGTTTCGGGGAAGAAAACTGTCCTCAGAGAGGTGAGATAAAAAGAATGCTGGAAAATTTACCGCAAAGGCGCAATGGCGCTAAGTTTCGCGAGGATCCAGCCAATCTTGGCGTGCCCTTGCGGCCTCCCGTCTTTGCGGTAGATCCTGTTGTCTACCAATCGTCAACCCCAGGCGCGCCGCAGCAGGTTCAAAAAATTGCCGTGCATGATCCGCTCGCAATCAGCTTCGGTATAACCACGCTGTTTTAACAGCGCAGGAATTTGCTGCAGATCGGCGATCGTTTCAAGATCATGAGGGCATTGTTCCTTACCGAATGCACCATCAAGGTCTGTCCCGATGCCAACATGATGCGTGTTGCCTGCAAGCTGGCAGACATGATCGAGATGATCAACCATTTTGGCAAGACTGCATTGCATCGTTTCAGGATCGGAGATCCCTTTCTGCCAGTCGGGTACCATCATGCAGGCATCCAGGGCCATGCCGATCACCGCTTTTTTTTCGATCAATGCTTTGATCATTTCATCGTTGAACTGGCGGTTATGATCAACCAGGGCGCGGCAATTGTTATGACTGGCCCAGATCGTTCCATCGTATAATTCCATGGCATCCCAGAACGCATCGTCGCAAAGATGCGTGGCGTCGAGAATGATATTGAGTCGCCGCATTTCGCGCAACAATGATTTTCCATTTTCATTCAGTCCGCCTGTTGCATCCGTTCCATTGGCATACCGGCCCGGCCCATAATGCGCGGGCCCGACAGCTCTCAGCCCATAACCATGTGCAATATGTAAATGGTCAGGCGTGACCAATGAATCGGCGCCTTCGAGACTTAAAATATATCCTACAGCATGGGTAGATCCCGAATTCCAGTTGCGGAGATGGTCTTCCAGCCCGGGAAGGTCTTTGATCTGCCGCATCTCTCCGGCAGTTTCCATAGCGCGATACCATGCAAGCTGCCCCTGCGTCTGCGCCCAGGCCTGCTGGGGCGAATGCCATCCCGGCAACGGATTCCCGGGTTCCACCACTCTTGCGATCTGTGTGGCTACCACCAGGCCGATATTTCCTTTTCTTAATTCGGGTAATGAAACTGTTCCCTTGCCCCGGTCGGGTTTATCATTCATGCCTTTCTCCCGCGCACGGATCTCCTGCACGGATAACCGCAGGTCGCGGTTCCATTCCATGGCATTCATGGCCAGATCAAGATGTGCGTCGAAGATGAACATGTGGTGTTAGACTCTGCGGAAGCTCTGCCTCTCTGCCCCTCAGCGGTAAAAGCAGTCTGTACCCGCGGCCTTTTTCACCGCAGAGAACAGGAGAAGCGGAGTTTGCGCAGAGATTTATATTGAGATCTTCCTTGTTCGGGCTACTACCTTCCAATGATCCACCACTTTATGATCTTCCACTACAATGGCGGCATCATACAGTGCCACTGTTGGACAAATATGCACCGGTACCCCGTACCACACATCTCCCGGGTTCCACACCGATGCATCCGCTACTTTTACTACCAGGTGCTCTTCGCTCTGGCTTACCGGCTCGGCATCAGGCGCATTCAGAAAATGCACCCGGGGCAACGGGTTTTCTGCAGCCACTGATTTATGTCCGAGATCAACACAAACGGTCTTTTCATCGATGATGGAAATAATGCGGGTGATCACCAGCGCCGCATAGTCGAAAGGCTGGTCGGGGAACTGGTGTTTATAGCCCCAGTCCCAGAATACAAAAGTACCCGGACTGAACTGCACATTCGCGCGCTTCACGTGGGTAGGGAAACTGGGCGAGCCGCCCGCTACGATCTGAAGCGGCTCAGGCGAATTTTCATTGATCTCTGCCAGCAGCTTTTCAACTTTTGAAAAAGCTTCATCCGAAAGCAGGGTGCGGGCACTAAGGTCCGTTTCGCGGATATGTCCGTCATAACCATGCAGGCCGACCACCTGGATGCCGGGAAGATACTGGCAGGCGCGCAGCAGGCCTGCGCCTTTTTCCGGCGCAATACCGGAACGGTTCATGCCTATATTGAGATCTATGAAAACATCGAGCACTTTCTTTTTTGCGGCAAACAGAGCAGAAAGCTCCGAAGCGGTCATTTTGTTGTCGATAATGCAGGAAAATTTAGTCTGCGGGAATTGCTCCACCAGCTGCAGCAGGCGTTGCACTTTGGGACCAACCGGCTGATGTGCCAGCAGCACTTCAGGCGCCTTGATCGTGCCCAGCATTTCCGCTTCGGCAATAGTGGCGCATTTGAAATGTGTGATGCCGGCTTTAAGCATCAACTCACATACCTCCGCCATTTTATTGGTCTTCACATGCGGTCGCAGCAATTGCGGATCGCCGGCCAGTTCGATGGCCTTCTTGATATTTTCCTTTACCCGTTTTGGGTAAACAACCAGCGCCGGGGTGTCGAGCTGGTCAATGTCTTTGATCGTGTACCATTCCATACAATGCTAATGAAGTTCAAACAATACCTCTATTTCCACAGGTATATTATTCGGTAAAGAACCCATGCCAACCGCGCTGCGGACGCCGATGCCGTTGTCATTTCCCCATACTGCGGCGAATAATTCACTGCAGCCATTGATCACGAAAGGATGTTTCTCGAAATCCGGGGTGCAGTTCACCATACCCAGGGTCTTGATCACCCGTTTCACCTTATCAAGCGATCCGAGATTCGATTTGAGGGTGGCAAGAATGGCCAGCCCTACCTGTCGGGCCGCAAGTTTTCCTTCTTCCATATCCATTGAGTCGCCTATGCGGCCGATAATGAGCGTACCATCTTCTTTTAAAGTTCCGTGGCCTGATACATAACAATGTTTGCCATCGATCAGCAATGGTTTGTAAACGCCCATTGGCTTGGGAGCGGGCGGTAGTGTAAGGCCGAGACTGGCGAAATTTTCTTCCGGGGTCATGAGTGCAGTTTAAGGATGAAGATATTCCAAAACCCGGATACTCTGCGTTCCCTGCGGTCCTTTGCGCCCTCTGCGTTACAAAATTGCGACTCAGTATCGCAGAGGGCGCAAAGGACCGCAGAGGACGCAAAGGAATTCGATCATTGCTTCAGCACACTATCCAGTTTTGCCTGTAGCAGCGGGTAACTGCCGAGATTGTTGTGCGTTCCGCCTTCGAGGGTAATGAATTCATCACCCGGTTTCAGCAGCGGCTTAAGCCGGGAAGCATTCCGGTATGGTACTACTCCGTCTGAGGTTCCCTGGAAAATAGTGATGGGCGCAGTCACTTTCGGCAGATAGGAATAGGTGGGTAATTTAAAATGCATCAACGATCCCAGCGGGTACATGAACAGGTAAGGCCGAACCAGCGAAGTAGCGCTGTAGAACGGCGTTTCAAGTATCAGCCGCCTGCAGTCGCGGATGGATGCCAGCTGCGATGCTATGCCGGTGCCCAACGATTTTCCGTAAATGATGATCTGTGAAGGCTGATACCTGGCCCGGGCCGATCTGTAAACCTGCAGCGCTTCCTCGTACAACATGTTCTCCGATAGTTCGCCGGTAGATTTTCCGTAGCCCGGGTAATCGGGCATCCAGACCTCATAGCCATTGCGGGTAAACCAGCCCGCAAAAGGTGCATAGCGGGAGATATTGGAACTATTGCCGTGAAAATAAATGACCA
>JAFBAN010000148.1 GCA_019247775.1 Chitinophagaceae bacterium
TTGAGCAAACGCTCACAGGCAGCGGTCTTCATTGCGTCATCGGCTACATTGATGCGCACCAATTCGCTTTCGGTAAGGTATTTAACGAACAGGCAGTAATTCGGGTAGATGCTTTCTATCTTGCCCGGCCAGCTGGCTTCTTTATGCGGCCAGCTCAGCCAGGTAGCCACATGCGGCGCAAACTCCGCCGGAAAATAATAACCAAGTTCTCTGGGTGATTTCATCGTGTATTTCTCTCTCTGTGAACCTCCGTGTATTCCGTGTCTCTGTGTTAAAGCCCCGCATCTCCGCTCTCTGTCCCCTACTCTTCATCAATAAACCGCTTCGTGATCTGCGCATAAGAATCGATCCTCCTGTCGCGCATAAACGGCCAGTGCGTGCGGTACCGGTCCGTCTTTCCCGTATCGATCTCTATCACGGCCACTTCTTCTTCCTCATGCGAAGCCTTGAACAGTAAGCGGCCAAATGGATTACTCACAAAAGATCCGCCCCAGAATTTCATCGCTCCATCCTGCTCATAGCCAACCCTGTTCACGCTTACCACATGCACGCCGTTGGCTACTGCATGGCTTCGCTGTATGGTTTGCCAGGCATCGTATTGTTCGCTATTGGTATGCTCATCCTGTGAAGTGGCCCATCCGATCGCTGTCGGATAGAACAATATTTCCGCTCCCATCAATGCCGTTATCCGGGCAGCTTCAGGGTACCATTGGTCCCAGCAGATCAATACACCCAGGCAGCCATACTTGGTATTGAAAACCTTATACCCCAGGTCACCTGGCGTGAAATAGAATTTTTCATAGTAAGCCGGATCATCCGGGATATGCATCTTGCGATACTTGCCAAGATAACTGCCGTCGGCATCCAGCACTGCTGTGGTATTGTGATACAGGCCCTGCGCCCGCTTCTCGAACAGGGACGCGATGATCACCACTTTCAGTTCCGCTGCCAGTGCAGCCAGTGCATCTGTAGAAGGCCCCGGGATCGCTTCGGCAAGCTCGAAATGCCGGTAGTCTTCCGTGTCGCAGAAATAAAGAGAAGTGAACAATTCCTGCAGGCACACGATCTGCGCGCCTTTGGCTGCAGCGTCTTTTATCCTGGCGATCGCTTTTGCCAGGTTACCGGCTTTATCCGCTGTGCAGCTCATCTGCACCAATCCGACCTTTACCACTGACATATCCGAACAATTAGGGTGATGAATATTAAGTTATGTTTTTGACCAGCGTATCAAAACTATTAATGCCGATGGTCTTTTCGGTACAGAATCCTTCTGCAAATCCCACGCCTATCCGTTTGCCCAGCATCAGTGCACGCGATTTCACAGTCTCCAGAAATTGAGGTGATGAGATATAAGTCTGCGGCTCGTTGAGATCGGGATTGAAGAACTGTGTGGTATAGGCAAGTACCGCTTCCAGCTTCTTTTCCATAAAAGCTGTGATATCCACTACGAAAGCGGGTTCCATAAACCGGTCCTGGATATAATGGAATACATAAGAGGGCTTCCAGATCTCCTGCAGTTGTCCTTCATGCCGCGTCTCTATTTTGCGCAGGCCGGAGAGGAAAGCTGCATCAGCCACCAGCTTTGCACTTCTGCCATGATCGGGATGACGATCATCGAGCGCATTGGCAAGGATAATATCGGGCTGGTATTTCCGGATCACTTCGATCAGCTTTCGCTGGCTCTCCTCGTTGTTCTGAAAAAAGCCATCGGCCAATCCCAGGTTCTCCCGAACCCCGATGCCCATTATAGCGGCAGCGTTGGACGCCTCTGTTTTACGGATCTCTGCAGAACCGCGGGTGCCGAGTTCGCCGCGGGTAAGATCAACGATACCCACCTGTTTGCCTTCGGCCATTGCAGCCAGCAGCGTTCCGGAGCAGCCGAGTTCCACATCATCGGGGTGCACGCCAAATGCAAGGATATCCAGTTTCATGGGCTTGAATTGATGGCTGCAAAAGTAAAGCAATTGGGAAACTTGCCCCTAATTTTAGGTGCATGCGGAAATTATGATCAAAAAGAAACGAGCAGGAGGATCAGCATCGTCAGCAATAACAGGATACCGGAAATATCTTCTGGGTCATCACACGCTTTTTATAATGACGCCTGAACAGCGTAAAATGCTGCCTCCCGTCCCGCAAACGCATAAAAAAAGCCCTCCGGAACCGAAGGGCTTATATTTTCAGGCCAACGCCTAGTCTTTTTTAGCGTAACGCTTCTTGAATTTGTCGATACGACCCGCAGTATCCACCAACACATTCTTACCGGTATAGAAAGGATGTGAAGTATTGGAGATCTCGAGTTTCACCAAAGGATATTCATTGCCATCATCCCATTTGATGGTCTCTTTGGTAGCAGCAGTCGATTTGCTGAGGAAAGTATGCCCGTTGCTCATGTCCTTGAACACAACGAAACGGTAATTTTCGGGATGGATACCTTGTTTCATGATTTACATTTTAGGTTGCACGGATTTGGCCGTACGATTATTAAGGAGCGCAAAGGTAGGGGGAAGAAAATTAATAATTTATAATTAGTAATTAATAATTGGATAAACTAATATATTATAATAAATTATTAATTATTAACTACTAATTATTAATTTGCCTCAGCGCTCAGCTTTTCATGTTAACGAACTGCAGCGGCACTCCTAACTCCGCCCCCCGGCATTTGGCAATCACTTCCTGAAGGTCGTCTATCTTTTTGCCGGTGACCCTGATGATATCGTCCATGATGGCTGCCTGCACTTTGAAACCGCCGTCCTTGATCAGCTTCACGATCTTTTTGGCGTCTTCCTGCTTCAGCCCGTTCCGCACCGGCACTTCTTTCTTCACTACTTTCCCGCTGGGATAAGCGTCTTTGCTGAAATCGAATGCTGTGGCATCGATCCCCTGCTTCATGGCCCTGCTGATCAGCACATCGATCACCTGTTTCATCTTCATATCGCTTTCCACTTCCAGGCTGATCACATAGGATTTTTTGTCCAGCTCAATGCCTACCGGCGAACCGCGGAAATCGAAACGGTTCATGATCTCTTTTTTTACGGTGTTCACTGCATTGTCCAGTGTCTGCAGGTCTACCTCGCTGGCGATATCGAATGATGGCATAGTGGGTGCTTTGGACAAAGATAAGGGGATCGCTGATTGCGCGGAAAGCATATAATGCCGCAGATTGGGTCGGCAACCAATGCTTTTTGCGTTCCGTTTGTTTACCTCCGTGCACTCTGTGTTGAAAAATCACCAGCAGGATCATCTTCAAAAAACGCTGTCTTAACAGCTCATCCAAATCATATCCTCATCTCACAGAATCCCGATAATAGAGAAGCCCCGATAGACATCGGGGCCGGTTCTATATAATGCACATGAGAAAAAAATGTATCCGAAACAAAGATGCTATTCTGTTTCTGTAAAGTCTACCAATTTAGTATGAGTGGTGTTAATGAAATGTTAGCGGAGATGCAGCCCGCGATACAATGCGGGCTGCTCCATTCTTGCTGTCTTACGGTTGCACTTTGTTCTTCATGTATTTCTTCCGGGCTTTAGTTTCCACCACCGGTATTTACCCTGTTCTGTTCTTCATTGGCGCCGCCGCGTTTACGCTGTTGCGCCGTCTTGCCTTTAGCGAAGCGATAAGAGAAACCAAGGTTCACAACCCGGCTGTCTCTCGACTGGCGTATGGTAACGTCCACATTCTGGTACTTGCTGTAACCGCTGAACACCTGGGTCAGGAACACGTCCCTTACGGTCAGGCGAAGTGAGCCTTTGCCTTTCATGATCTGCTTGGTAACGCCGAGGTTCATCGCCCACATCGGGTTAGACACCAGCACACCCTGCACGGCTGCAGACCGGTAGAATCCGCTGATCTCAGCACCCCAGTTGTTCTTAAATGTGAACTGGTTGTTCATATTGGCCATGAATGAAGTGCCGTCTACCTCAACATTGCCGCCATTAACCACGCCCTCGAACTTATTGTTGAATACGTTCAGGTAAAGGCTTGTCCTGAACCATTTCGTTACGGGCATATTCAGGCTCACCGCTGCGCCGACACTCTGACGCTTGGCGATATTGCTTTTCTTCACAAAGCTGGTGTGCGTGCTGTCTACCTGCTCCAGTACATCCTGGATGATATCCGATGTGGTACTGTAATTCAGTGAAGTGGTCAATACGCTTCTGTACGTATGGTTCAGTTCGAAATTATGGCTGAACTGCGGGTTCAGGTACGGATTGCCCACCTGGTAGGTGTACTTGTCCAGGAAATTGAAGAAAGGATTCAGGTCCTGGTAATTCGGACGGTCTATCCTGCGCCCGTAACTGATGGCAAACTGGTTCTTGTCGTTAGGTGTGTAACCGATATAAGTTGTGGGGAAAAGCTGGGTATACGACCTGTCGAATTTCTGGCCGGTAGTCAGCTGGTTCCCGTTCAGGTTTGTGTTCTCCAGGCGCAGACCTATCTGCAGGCTCCATTTTTTGCTGAGCTGTTGGCTCAGGTTCACATAAGCTGCGTTGATGTTCTCTTTGTAGATGAAATGGTTACTGCGGTTAACATCGGTCAGGAACTGGTTGCCCACTGCATTCCAGTTTGCGTACTGCGCATCATTGTCCGAGCTCACATAGCTGCTCTTGGCGCCTGCCTCAAAGCGGCTGTTATTTTTCAGCGGATGAGTGTAATCGAATTTAGCGCTGTAGATATTGATATCAGAAGGCAGATCCCCTCTCAGAATCTCGTCACTGCTCTGTTTGTTACCGGCATTATCATAGAATTTGTTGCTCAGCAACTGGTTTGCGCCGGAAGTATAGTTTACATAGTCGAGGTCCATGGTCAGATCCGTGCCGGCGTTATCGAATACATGGCGCAGGTTGAAATTCGCTCCGATGTTCTTGTAAGCCGAATGCACATCGTTGATAGCCTGTGTGCGGGTTGTCAGTGCATTGTTCTTGTCTTTGATCAAGGTTGAATTGTCCGTGAACTCCGTATTGCGGCTATCATATCCTGTAACCACCAGGCCCAGGGTTGTTTTCTTGCTTGCGAAATAATCGAAACCGGCCTTGTAGTTGACGCCGCGATTCGTTCTGCCCATCAGCGCCCGCTGGTCGAACAAAGAAAGCAGGGCATTGGTATTCTGGTCGCGGAATTTGCGCATGATCGTCAGGTCGCCGAAATTCTCACCGTATCCGTAGCTTACATTGCCGAAATAGTTCATCTTGTTCACGCGATAGTTCAGGTTGGCACTGATATTCGCTTTTGGATAAACGCCCTGGGTATAGTTGGCTGATACGCTTCCGTTATAACCCATCGTCTTTGTTTTCTTCGTTTTGATGTTGATCACACCCGAGTTACCCGATGCATCGAATTTGGCAGGCGGATTGGTCATGATCTCGATCTGATCCAGGTTTGCACTGGGCATATTGCGCAGCATATTGGCCAGGTCCTGACCGCTGAGATAAGTCGGTTTGCCATCCATCATGATCAAAACCCCCTGCTTGCCTTTGAGGCTCACATTCCCGTCCTTGTCTACAGAGATCCCCGGAGATTTTTCCAGGATGTCCAATACGTTGGCTCCGGCATTCGAAGGCGTTGCATCTACATTGATCACGGTACGGTCTACTTTCTGTTCAACGAACGGACGTTTGGTCACCACTGTTACCTCCTGCAGATCTTTGGAAGCATTACGCAGTGCGATCACTTTAACGGTGTATACCGGATGGGCAGCGCTGATCTCGAAAACCTCGCTGTAATATTTTGCATACCCTACTGCGGAAGCTACCACCAGGTAACGACCCTCCGCCAGTTTCTCGATCTCAAACTGGCCGGCCTTGTCCGTTACCGCCAGCTTAACCACTGCCGAATCCTTCGCCCTGAGCAGGCCGATCGATGCAGACTCCAGATTTTTCTGTGCACCGGTTACCGTGCCGCTCACTTTACCCGTTTGCGCTTTGCTGACAAAAGAAAAGGACACCAGGCCCAGGATCGTCAGAATGGCTGCCAACTTTTTCATGTTTTTCGATTTATTTGTTAGTTATTTAGAACTATTTGTTGCTAATTACAGGTCAAAACTATGTACTATGCGAAACATAGTACATAGTTTTACAAATGAACGGTAAAATGGCGGGATAAATGGTAAAAAGACGGCGGCCCGGCTAGGGGTTGCTGGGAACGACTGTTCTTAATGCAATGAAAATCAGTAGATTAACTTTAGACTGCTGCCGGGGGAGGATTTACAGCTGCAGATCCTGGTTAAACCATTTTTTGGATTTGACCAGCAATATTGCGCCTGCTGCCACCAGCAAGAGGGAGATGATCTCCGCCTGGGTAGGCTTAAAAGGCAGGAATTCATATTTTGTATTGACCCGGATATGCTCGATGAAAAACCGCTCCATGCCATTAAAAATGAGGTAGAGGCCGGAGATCTGCCCCGCAAGCCTGATCCGTTTGCGGATGAACCAAAGCACCAGGAATAGCACAAAGCACATCATTACTTCATACAGGGGTGTCGGGTACACCGGAATCCCCAACTGGTTACAATACTGACCTACACATCCGCGTATGGGAACACCTTCGCTGATCACATTATGCGGATACCGGTAGGCCCACATCCAATCGGGCAACCAGGAAAATGGTTTCGGTCTGATATTCGGAATACCCCAGTCGCCATCGCCGCTAACCTGGCAGCCTATACGGCCGATCGCATACGCAAGCATCAGTGCAGGCGCCATAGCATCTGCGAGATGGATCACTTTTATTTTTTTCGCCTTCGCATAATAAATGATCGCGATGCCGGCGCAGATCAGTCCGCCGTAAAATGTAAGTCCGCTGAAAGATACCAGTGAACCGATCGGGTCCTTTACAAACTCATTCCAGTTCTCCAGGTTATGAAATATTTTGGCGCCCAGGAATCCAAACACGGCAGCGAAGATCACGAGGTCTCCTACCCTGTCGTGCGGCCAGATGCGGATCGTCCGCTTCTCGGGCTGATCGAGCTTCTGTCTGTTCTTTTCCCACCATTTCAACCCCGCGAACAGCGCACCTGTAAGCAGGCCGATCAGCAGATTTCCTCTCGAAGAAAGGATGAACGACTGCGGATCATTCAACGCATCTGCCACCGTAAAAGCGCCGATGATCTTATAGCCGAAAATAAAGCCGAGCAAAAAATTAACGAACAACTCCCCGAAACTGGCTTTCGCCCCAATAACGATAGTTTCTTCCGTATGTTCAAATAATCCCTGCTGCTGCTTGCGTTTCAATTCCAGCGTAAGCACCCAGGCGGCTGCGAGAAAAGCGATGGCAACAAAAAAACCGAATGTATTCACCAGTTTCAACCCCGGAAGATCTGCACCGAAAATATCTTTGAAAGCGTAGTAGAGATTTGGATACATGCAGTTGTGTAAGTTGAAGCAATGTTAGCATTAAATGCGGAACGGGCAAAGCCAAAAATGCTCAACGCGAAACGCTTAACGCCAAACGCAAAGATGAAGACAACGCTAGCACTCGCATTAGCTCAAAACACACAACGCGAATGCTAAACGCGAACAATGACAAGACAGCATTAAGCATTTTGCATTCAGCTCTAAGCCTAATAGTAAGGCCCCACTTGTCGTGAGGCCTGTACTTACTAACCCATCTATGAACAAAACTAAGTGAAATCTAGTTACAATACTTATCAAATTCCGCGATCAGGTGCTGGGCAATTACCTGGGCGGGCCTGCCTTCGATCTGGTGTCTTTCTACCATGCTCACCAGTTTGCCATCCTTGAATAAAGCGATGGCCGGTGATGAGGGCGGGTAAGGCAGCAGGTGCGCCCTCACCTGGTTAACGGCTTCTATGTCGAACCCTGCGAAACTGGTCGTAAGTCGGTCCGGGCGTTTGCTGGCATTGTGTACGGCCATCAACACGCCTGGCCTGCAAGTGCCTGCCGCACAACCACATACAGAATTGATCACGACCAGCGTGGTTCCTTCTTTCTTCAGGGTTTCATCTACTTCTACGGCGGATACCATTTCATCAAATCCGCTTTCGGTGAGTTCGGCCTTCATCGGCAATACTATTTCTGCTGGGTACATATCTGGATCCTCGGTTTTAATTGGTGAACAGCAAAAATACATCAAAAGTTGAAACACCGAAAATCAGGCTTTCCGACGGACATTCTGTCCGTTACCGCCCCGTGAATTAGACAATTTGTCCTGAAAATTGAAAAAATGTCTTTGCTCAGGTCGGTTTTCCGGCACGGTACAGGGTTTGGACATAGTGTTGTACAGCTATTTCTAAACGCAAAATGAATAAGACTATGACACTCGTAAAACACAACCCGGCCAGTTTCGGCGTACTCTTCGACGAACTGTTCAATGGATTCCCCTCTACCTGGGGCAGGGATGTACACAACACAGCAATACCTGCGGTGAACATTCATGAAACCGGCGAAGCCTATCATGTTGAACTGAACGCACCGGGCCGGAACAAAGAAGACTTTAAAGTGAACCTGGAGAAAGGTCTGCTCACCATCAGCTATGAGAAAAAATCAGAAGCTGAAAATAATGAGTTCAAGACCATACGCCGCGAATTCGCTTACAGCAGCTTCAAACGCAGCTTTACTGTAGACGATAAGATCAATACCGCCGGCATCCAGGCCAAATACGAGAATGGCGTGCTGAAAGTATATCTTCCTAAAAAAGAGGAAGTGATCGTTACGCCTCAACAGATCGCCATCCAGTAACAGCGATCCGAATTTTAATGATACTGTTTCATAAGCAGTTGGTTTTGGTTAACAACCCCGTGTTTCCACACGGGGTTTCTTTTTCCTGGAATTTCAGCCCCGGAGTAATATTTTGCAGTTTCCCGCTACATATAGGTTATGAAGAAAACGGCTGCAACACTACTGGGCATCATACTGGCACTGATCCCCGCTCTCCGGGGCACGGCACAGGCGCCGGTATCATCTTTACTGTGGGAGATCAGCGGCAACGGACTGAAATCCCCCTCCTATCTTTTCGGAACTTTCCACCTGATCTGTAAGGAAGATTTTCCGATATCGGATCTGCTGCAGCAGAAGATCCGTTCTTCCGCTCAATTCTACGGCGAGATCGCTATGGACGATCCGGCGATACAGATGAAGCTGATGTCCAAGATGATGATGCCTGACAAAAATCTCTCAGACCTGTTGCCGCAAAAAGACCTGAAACAGATCCAGGATAATTTTCAGCAGATCACCGGCATGCCCCTTCAATTGTTCAATAACCTGAAGCCTTTTGCCGCCCTGAGCATGGCCACGATCAATAGTATTTCCTGTCCCAACAAAACACAACCGGAAACGGAATTCGCAGCTATTGCAAAAAAAAATAACCTGCCGATGTTCGGACTGGAGACTGTTGAAGAGCAGGCTGATATCCTTAATTCAGAACCGCTGGATTCACAGGTACACGATCTCTCACGCGTACTGCTCAACTTCGACAGTACCAGGCAGGTGATGAGCCAGCTGGTAGGCGTATACATGAAACGCAATATCGATTCCCTGTATGCTTTAATGGAATCGATGACCGGCGACACGTTCTTTGAAAAAGAACTGGTGACAAAAAGGAACCGCAAATGGGTGCCGCTGATCGAAAAAGCGATGGCTGATAAACCGACTTTCTTTGCAGTAGGCGCAGGACACCTGGGCGGACCTGAAGGCGTGATCAGCCTGCTGCGACAACGTGGGTATACCGTAACACCGGTTAAGTACTAAATTAGCTGCATGCCTTCGGAAAAGGAATTTATCACCTTACTCAACCAACACCAGAAAATTGTGCACAAGGTCTGCAACCTGTATATGGACAGGCATTCAGATCGTGAGGACCTGTTCCAGGAAGTGACACTACAGGCATGGAAAGCATACGGGAATTTCAGGGGCGATGCAAAATTTTCCACCTGGCTGTACCGGGTGGCGCTGAATACGGCGATCACATTTTTCAGGAAGGAAAAACGACAACCCGATATCTACTCCACCGACAACGTTCCCGAGCAGAGTGAAGAAGAACAGGGTCCGGTGGAAGAGCAGGTAAAAGCCATGTATGCGGCCATCGGCGAATTGTCGAAGATCGATAAGGCGATCGTGATGCTCTACCTGGAGGACTACAGTTACAATGAGATCGGCGATATGATGGGCATTACGGCAAACAATGTGGCGGTGAAAATGAACCGCATCAAAACCAAACTGAAGGAATCAACACAACAACAAATGGCTAACTAACGAAGCGGTATGGATCTAGATGAACTCAAACACCAGCTCAGGAACAAATTGGCAACCGATCATGCGGGTATGTCGGATGCGGATATTGCCGCGCTCCTGACCAAAAAAACAGACTCGGTGATCGGGAGAATAAAAAGGAATCTCCGGATAGAGATCATTTGCAGCATAGCGGTAATCCTTGGATTCGGCGCGGTGGGCATCTTCTCCGGTTATTCGTCGTTGCGGATCTATTTCTCTGTTTTTGCCGTGGTATGCATATTCTTTCTGATACTGCTTATTTACCTGCTTCGCAGAACAACGCGTCTCAGTTCTACGGCCTTGCCGGTGCGGGGTAATCTCCAGACCATCGTGCATATCATTGAAGAATTTACCAAACGGTATTTCCAATTTACGATGGCGCTGGTACCGATCTGTTTTGTATTCTCTCTATGGCTCGGTCTGTCCGAAAAGCAGCAAGATGCGGGAGGAAATGGCTTTGACTTCAGACATTACATTGTACGGTGGCAGGCAGTCAGTTTGTTGGTCGCATATATGGCGGCGTTGGGCGTTGGTGTTTATTTTTTCACGAAGTGGTACCTGAAAAAACAATTCGGGCGTTACGTGGGGCTGTTGAAGGAATGTATCAAGGAATTGGGAGAATAAGTGAAAGCTGTGCTGCCAGTATAAAATGACAAATCCAAATTCCAAATTATTCGCAGGGCTGTTTCCGCCTGGTATCGATGATATACTGGATCTTCCAGACACCTCTGATCCGCGCCAGCTGAAAAGAGTTTACCCCGCAGTGACTGAATTGCCCGCTCAGGTAGAATTTATAAGGAGTCCAGGCTATTGCGAGCGGGCCATCCACTTTCACAACATCGTAAGTGATCCGTTCGTCAGCGGCATCTTTAGCAAGCGTGCCGATCAGGCGGATAAAATCTCCCACTGCTTCGTTCCTCACCATATTAGCGCCATTGCGGTCCTTTACGATCGTTTGCATGATGGCGCTGTCTGCAAAGCATTGTCTGAGCAGCGCCGAATCGGCGGTCTTCATCGCCCTGAACATATTGTCGATCGTCATTTTCACGGAATCGACAGCAGTCTGTGCTTTTGCCGCTGTTGACAGCCAGCCGATGCAAACAGTAATTGCAAGTAATTTTTTCATCAGCAATATTTGCCGCTTAAATATAAAATGAAAATCCCGCAGTTGAAATGCGGGATCGTCGTTTATCTGAGATAGCCGAGTATTTTTAACATACTCGCAGAAGTCTGTTCCTTGGCATATACCCAGTCTACAAGCTTGCCGTTCTTATCCTGCTCCACGATGATATGCTGCGGTGAAGGTATCAGGCAGTGCTTGATGCCGCCGTAGCCGCTGATCTGGTCCTGGTAAGCGCCTGTATGGAAAAATCCTACATACAGCGGCTCCTTATTCACGGCTTCCGTTTTAGGGTCGTTGGACGCGAGCTTGGGAAGGAATACTTCATTGATATGTTCTTCCGAATCGTAGTAGTCATGACTGTCGCAGGTGATGCCTCCCAGCACCACGCGATGGTATTCGTTTTCCCACTTATTGATCGGCAGCATCAGGAACTTTTCGCCGATGCCCCAGGTGTCGGGTAAGGTGGTAATGAACGATGAGTCGATCATGTACCAGCACTCACGGTCGTTCTGGATCTTCTGCCCTACCACACTGTAAATATGGGCCATGCTTTCTCCTACGGTATAGCTGCCGAACTCGGTGTAGATATTCGGCATCGGCACTTTGGCCTTTTTGCAGGCTTTCTTGATATTTCCCACGATCTCGTTGATCATGAACTGGTAATCGTATTCGAAGCCCAGCGAATGTTTGATGGGAAAACCGCCGCCGATATTGATGGAATCCAGCTCGGGACAGATCTTTTTCAGCTGGCAATACAGGTTGATGATCTTGTTCAGTTCAGACCAGTAGTAGATATCATCCTTGATGCCTTTGTTCAGGAAGATATGGAGCATCTTCAGTTGGAAGCGGTCTTCGTAGCCTTCGATATCATCTACATAAAATTCCAGGATATCTTTTGCGCGGATACCCAGCCTGGATGTATAGAAAGGAAAGGTAGGCTCTTCTTCAGCAGCCACCCGTATACCGAGGCGGAAAGGCTGCTTCACACTGCGCTTGTAAGCCTGCAATTCTTCCTTGTTATCGAGGATGGGGATCACATTCTTGAAACCGGAATTGATCAGCTTGGCGATGCGCGAGGTATAACCTTTCTGCTTATAGCCATTGCAGATGATATAGGTTTCCTTGTTGATCTTGCGGCGCTCATAGAGCCGGTTAACGATCTCGATATCGTAAGCGTAAGAGGTTTCGAGATGGATATTGTGTTTCAGGGCTTCTTCCACGATGAAAGAAAAATGCGAGCTCTTGGTGCAATAGCAATAGTAATATTCACCCTCGTATTTATGTTTCTTGAAAGCCGCCGCAAACATCTTTTTAGCCTTGTTGATCTGCATGCCTATTTTGGGCAGGTAGGTCAGCTTCATCGGTGTTCCGTATTTGTCGATCAGGGCTTTGATGTCGAGGCCGTTGAACTGGAGATAACCATCATCATTCTGGTCGAAGCCTTCCTGAGGAAAATGGAAGGTCTGGTTAACCAGCGAGGTGTAGCTATTGTTCATTTACAGGTTAGTATTTTGCTTGTGAACAGAATGGCTTTAAAGATGGCAAAAATAGCGGAATGTTGAATGAAATAGGCCGCAGATTCGCAGATTGCCCCGAAAATAATCCGCGAGCCATTGTTCAGGTATCGGACAATAAAAAACCGGGAGCTGTTCACCCCCGGTCCGGTTATTTGAGACGCTGCCGATTATTTCACGGAAACGATCAGGGCTTTGAAGCTCGCTGGTTCGTTCATAGCGAGATCGGCCAGTACTTTACGGTTAAGGTCTATGCCTTTTACCGACAGTTTGTTGATGAACTGGCTATAGGTCATTCCTTCTTCACGAACGGCTGCGTTGATACGCGCGATCCACAGCTGACGGTATTCGCGCTTTTTCAGTTTACGGCCAACATAGGCGTAGGTCTGACCTTTTTCAACAATGTTCTTCGCTACTGTATAGACGTTCTTACGCTTACCGTAAAAACCTTTGGCCTGCTTTAGGACCCTTTTTCTGCGAGCCCTGGAGGCTACTGCATTTTTTGAACGTGGCATGTTAAGTTATTTGAATCCCGCCGACGGCGGAACGGTTTGGTAATAGGTTTGAATTATCCTTTCAGACGTAATAAACGCAACACGAAATCCTTGTTGGTAGATCCTACCACACCTTTCTGGCGCATCGCTCTTTTGCGCTTGGTGGATTTCTTGGTTAAAATGTGACGTTTGAAAGCTTTCTGGAAGGTGATCTCTCCTGTACCGGTCACCTTAAAGCGCTTCTTGGCGCTGGAGTTTGTTTTTACCTTTGGCATTTTAATAATCTTGACGATTACACCCTGCTGGCGTCACACCACTGGGCGTGAACTTGTTGAGCCTTACGGGAAATTTGGGTCGCAAAGGTAAGGAAGGGAGGTTGAATTACAAGGGCTGAAGGGAGTTGAATTAGTAATTAACAATTAATAATTAATAATTATACTATTAAATATTACAATTATTAATTATTAATTACTAATTATTAATTGGCTATTTCTTCTTTCCCGTTTTGGGCGTAAAGATCGCGAACA
>JAFBAN010000099.1 GCA_019247775.1 Chitinophagaceae bacterium
CTGTACCGCGAGCTGGAAGCGTTCTCCAAATTCGGTGGCGACCTCGATGCCGCAACCAAGAATGTGATCGACAAAGGTGCGCGTAACGTGGAAGTGCTGAAACAGGCGCAGTATTCGCCGATGTCGGTTGAAAAGCAGGTAGCGATCATCTACCTCGGTACGCAGGGTTTGCTGAAAGAAGTATCGGTAAGGAAAGTGAAGGAGTTCGAAAGTCATTTCCTAACCGAAATGGAAAACAAATTCCCTGATGTACTGGCCGAGTTCAAGAAAGGCCAGTTGAATGACGAGAGCATCGCTAAAATGACCAATCTCGCCAAATCGCTGGCGCCGCAGTACAAATAGGACCGCAACCATACTAATAAAAGCCCCGCTTTGTGCGGGGCTTTTTCGTGTGGACCGGAACGGTATAAAATTGTTTCTGTTATCTTATTCGGTTCGCAGGCTCTTGACCGGGTTGGATGTGGCGGCTCTTACAGCCTGGAAGCTGACCGTAATAACCGCAAGCAGAAATGCGCCCGCACCGGCAATGGCGAATATCCACCATCCTATCTGGATGCGGTAGGCATAATCCTGGAGCCATTTGTTCATCATCCACCAGATAAAAGGTATCGATACAAGGAAACCAAGACCAACCAGCACCAGGAAGTCTTTCGATACCAGCACCAATACTTGCTGCACGGAGGCGCCAAGCACTTTACGGATACCGATCTCCTTGGTCCGCTGCTCCAGCACAAATGCGGAAAGCCCGAATAATCCAAGCGAAGCGATCACTACAGCCAGTACAGCGAAAGCGGAAAATATCTGGAGTGTATGTGTTTCGGCGGCATAAAGTCGCGCAAACTGCTCGTCGAGGAACTGGTAGCTGAATGGTCCGGCAGGATGGAAGGCATCCCATTGTTGTTTGAGATCGGCCAGAAAGCCCTGCATTTCCGGCGTCTTGACTTTCACTATAAAGCCGCCGTAGTTACCGCCGAGCAACAGCATCAATGGGGAAACAGATTGTTTTACCGAAGCGTAATTAAAATCGCGTACAACGCCGATCACATGATATTGAAGCTGGCCTGAACGGACAATGATCTTGCCTACCGGATCCGTTCCGCTCCAGCCAAGTTCACGTACAGCAGCTTCATTGATCAGAACCCCCGTGGAATCGGTGGGATAATCCTTTGAAAAATTTCTGCCGGAAGCGAGCCGGAGGTTGAAAGTCTTCAGGTAATCGTAGTCGATGTGAAAAATATCCGAATGGATCTCGGCGCCGTTGCTGTTCTCATTGCGGGGATATACCTGGCTGCCATCCACGAAGGAAGGGTCTCCGGGTACGACCCTTGCGATGGACACCGATGCAACCCGCGGATCATGCAGCAATTGTTCTTTGAATGCATCCTGGTTCGCACCCAATAAGCGTCCTTCGGACAGAACAAGTACCTGTTCTTTATCATACCCGAGCTTTTTGCTCTGCATGTAATGGAGTTGATGGGACACAATTAGCGTGGCTGTTATCAGCGCGGTAGAGATAAAAAACTGCAGCACTACCAGGCCACTTTGCAGGTTCCTTTTCTGCGCGCCTTTGGCTACAGTACCCTTGAGTACTTTAACAATATCGAATGAGGACAGGTAAAAAGCAGGGTAACTGCCGGCCACAATACCCACTACCACACCAAGTGCAATAAAGAATAGCAAAAAGCGGAACTGGAGAAGGTACTGCCATTGAAGCGACTTTCCGGACAGTTGGTTGAAATACGGAAGCAGTACCAGCAGCAGGAATACACTGATGAAGAGGGCGCAGAAACTAAGCAGCACTGATTCTGACAGGAACTGACGGATCAGATCTTTGCGCGCCGACCCGAGCAGTTTACGAACCCCCACTTCTTTTGACCGCTTCACTGCCCTGGCCGTGGAGAGATTGGTAAAATTGATGCACGCCAGCAACAGAATGAACAGGCCGAGCGACGAGAAAATATATATGTACTGAATATCGCCATTGGCTTCGAGTTCGTATTTGGTATGGGAGCGCAGGTGTATGTCGGCCAGCGGTTGTAAGGAGAAAATAAAACTGCCGACGCTTTTTTTGGCTTCGGCAAGGCTAACGCCCATATCATTCATTACTTCGGGCACCACATGTTCTTCAACCAGCTTGGGGAATTTGCTTTCCAGTTTTTTGATATCTGCCTTGGGATCGAGCAACAGGTAGGTATAAAAGCCAACATTACTCCAGGTAGGATGCGCTATCGGGTGACTGGAGAAGCTCATCACCGCATCGAAATGAAAATGCGAATTGGCTGGAATTTTATCATATAGGCCGGTCACCTGATAAACTTCATTCCTGAGACCCATCACCAGCGATTTACCGATCGGATCAATGCTCCCGAAATATTTGTCGGAGAATTCTTTCGAGATAACCACGGAGTGTGGTTGGGCCAGCGCCTGGCGACTATTGCCGCGTATCAATGGAATGCTGAACAGGTCCAGGAAGTTCTCATCTGCAAAAGCAAGTTTTTTTTCCTTGAACTGGATGTTGCTCTGTTTTACATAGTCGGATACCTGCCTGAGCCTGCAACTGGCTTTGATCTCGGGAAATGCAGCTTGCATGCCCTGCCCTACGGCGGCATCTACCATAGGGTAAACGGATGAAGTTCCGTTGCTGACCACACCCAGATTGACCCTGTAGATATTGCCGGCAGTGGAATGCCTGTCGTAACTGGTCTCATCCCAGATAAAAAGGGCTATCAGCATAACGCAGGTGAGCCCCGCGGCCAGTCCTGTTATGTTGATAATTGAAAAGATGCGGTTGTTTTTCAGGCTGCGCCAGGCGGTCTTGAGATAGTGGAAAAACATAAGCTTAGGTTGGTAAAATTGGGAGCCAATATGGTACCAATGAAATAACGCAATGATATGCAATATGTTACAAGCTGATTGGGATCAAACCTTGTCCGTTTATGATACACATT
Source organism: Chitinophagaceae bacterium (assembly GCA_019247775.1). Lineage (GTDB taxonomy): Bacteria > Bacteroidota > Bacteroidia > Chitinophagales > Chitinophagaceae > Sediminibacterium. The sequence goes on from JAFBAN010000099.1 coordinate 2,949, forward strand.
GCGTCCGAAAACGCGACAAAAAATAATTCTAAAAAATAATTTGGTTTATAAAATAAACTACTCTATGTTTGTCCTGTCAAACGAAATAACCAATGAAACAATTTGCGATCCTGCCCTTTTTGTTCCTGATGGCAGGCTGGGCATCGGCCCAGATGAGAGTTACCGGAACCGTCAAAGATAACCGGGGCCATATCCTAGCCGGAGCCAGCGTAGTAGTGAAAGGCTCTTATGACGGGGGGGTATCGGATTCTACCGGCCATTTCTCCTTCAAAACTTTTGAAAAAGGCGCACAGACCGTTGTGGCAAGTAATGTGGGTTATAAATCCATGGAATTGCCGGTAACCCTCGGCACGGAAACTGTGGACCTTGCTTTTTCGCTGAAAGAGGAAGTAAGCGAGCTGAAAGCGGTAACCGTTACGGCCGGCAGTTTTGAAGCCGGGGATAAAAAAAGGGCGGCAACCGTGTTGAGTTCGCTCGATGTGGTAACCACCGGCGGGGCCAATGCAGATATCTCTGCGGTGGTGAAGACGCTGCCCGGCGCCCAGCAGGTAGGCGAGCAGGAAGGTCTGTTCGTTCGCGGCGGTGCAGGTTATGAGACCAAGCAGTTCATCGACGGCACACTTGTGAACAATCCCTATTTTTCCAGTGTGCCCGATCTGGCACAGCGCGGCCGTTTTTCACCTTTTCTTTTTAAGGGAACGGTATTCAGCACAGGCGGTTATTCTGCTCTGTACGGCCAGGCTTTATCATCTGCACTGATCCTTGAAAGCATCGATATCCCCGAGCGTTCTGAAGCCCAGGCTTCCATATCGCCCATTTTTTTGGGTGCAGGTCTTCAGGAAATTGCGAAGGATAAAAAATCATCCTGGGGCATGCAGTACGGCTATACCAACCTGGTTGCCTATTTCGCCATCGTAAAACAGAAGCCGGATTATTTTACGATACCCGAGTTTCATGCAGGCGATGCGAATTTCCGCATTCGTACCAAGAAAGGCGGCATCATTAAATACTACACTACGCTTGCCACCAATAAACTGGGGCTGCGTCGGCCGAATATCGATGATCCCAGTCTGAAAAATGCTTTTGGCCTCAGTAACACCAACTGGTACCAGAACCTAAGCTGGAGGGAGAACCTGGGCAGTGGCTGGAAGATGAACCTCGGTCTGAGTTACAGCACCGATCATACCAGTTTCACCAACCAGATCCAGAACCAGAATAATATTCCGGTGACTACAGGACAGGTCTGGATAGACAGCACGAATGTGGCGGCTAAAACCACGGCTGATCTCAGTCAGATAAAAGCGGTGTTCGATAAAAGACTGAGCGGCATCAGTGTGATCCGGTTTGGCGGCGAGTACATGTATTTCTATAACAAAGGTGTTTTCAATAATTACACCGGCCTGCTGCGTGAACATTTCAAATCACTTTTCAGTGAAGCCGACCTTTATATCACCAATGACCTCGCGGCGAAACTCGGTGTACGGTTTGAACATTCATCGCTGATCAATAAAGCCAATATAGCGCCAAGGCTGTCGCTGGCATATAAAACCGGCAACGGGGGGCAGATGAGCATCGCTTACGGTATTTTCTACCAGAAACCGGAGAACACTTATCTCTATGCCACCACCAATTTCGGTTACACGAAAGCAACGCATTATATCATCAATTACATAAAGAACACAACCCTGCAGACTTTCCGGGTAGAAGCATTCTATAAAAAATACGAAGACCTGGTGAAGACCTATCCGGCGTATAACAATGACGGGACCGGGTATGCAAAAGGGATCGAATTCTACTGGCGCGACAAAAAGACGATCAAGAATCTGGATTACTGGATCAGCTATTCTTACCTGGATACCAAACGTGATTACCTGAACTATCCCGGTCAGCTGCAGCCCAATTTCGCCGCCAATCATACCGCTTCGCTGGTGATGAAGAGATTTGTGAACAGTATCAATACCGGATTCAACTTCACATACTCATTCGCAACCGGCAGGCCATACTACAATTTCGTTAAGAACGGAGTGAAATACGAGATAGCCGACCAGGGTAAGACCATCTCTTACAACAATCTTGGTTTCAGCCTGAACTATCTGATGTCGATGGGTAAAGCTTATGCGGTTTGGGTGGCATCGGTTACCAATGTGCTTAACCAGAACCAGGTATTCGGTTACAACTATTCCCACGACGGAACCCGCAAGGAAGCGATCAGCACGCCCTCGCCCCGGTTCTATTTCATCGGGCTTTTCCTGAGCTGGGGAGTAGACAGGAGGCAGGATGCGATCAATAACAATCTCTGAGAACAGATGAACAAGGAACAGATGAACAAGGAACAGATGAACAAGGAGTGGAACGGGCGAAACAGAGACGCAGCTAACGGAAAGTGCAGTAATTAAAATATTTATTAACTAACTCCTCCTCAGGGGGCGGGGGGTAAACTTCAAATCATGAACAACGAACAACAGGATCAGCAACTCTGGAAAACCGCCAAGGCGCGGGTGAATTTCAGGAGGAGCCTGGCAACCTATCTTATCATCAACGCGGTTCAGGTGGCTATCTGGTACCTGGTGTCGGGGGCGGGCTCGTATTTCTGGCCGGTATGGTCGATCCTGGGCTGGGGTATTGCGATCGCTTTCCAGTATTTCAACGCGTATCAAAGCCATGGCGGCAGCAGCGCTCAGGAAGAGTACGAAAAACTGAAACGCAAACAGGAACTCAAAAACAATTAATCAAAATCATCTCTCAACTTAAAAAAGCAAACCAATATGAAACACGCACTCGTAATTATCAGCATGTTCTTCGCAGGCATGGCTGTTGCACAAACCAAATTCGAATCTGCCATGGGTCGGGGCCTGGAGCAGTTCAAAGCAGCCAAAACGGTGGACGACATGACCACTGCTTCCGCTTTTTTTGAGCGGGTAGGCGATGCAGAGAAAGATAAATGGCTTCCTTACTATTACGCGGCATACAGTTATTATCTCACCGGATGGATGAACCCTAAAGCCGATAAGGACAAAGTGGCGGAAAAAACAAAAGATCTGATCTCTAAGGCTGAAGCGATCGAGCCCAATAATTCGGAACTGTATTGTCTGCGACAGATGGCCGCCATCCAGCAGATGACCGTAGATCCTATGGCCCGCTGGCAAACCTATGGCGCCGAAGCGAGGGCTGCGCTGGACAAAGCCATTAAAGCGGATCCGAACAATCCGCGGATCTATTACCTGAACGGACAAACGCTCATGAACACGCCTGAAGCATTCGGCGGGGGTAAAGCGGTGGCGAAGAAATTGTTCGAAAAATCGCTGGAGCTGTACAAAACATTCCAGCCCGCATCTCCTTTTCATCCCAACTGGGGCAAGGAGGAAGCTGAAAAATTATTAGCGGCCTGTCAGTAATATGTGTATCGAATACAGCAGTGGTTGAAAGACCACTGCTATTTTTGTTCCTAGACAATTTTATGCCATGGAAACCAACGAGAAAGAACTCTCGACACAGGAAAGCCTCCAGTTGATCCAGTCGATGATCAACAAAACAAAAAATGTAGTAGCTGACGACAGCTTCTATTTCCTTTTATGGGGATGGCTGGTGTTTTCCTGTTGCCTGGTGCAGTTCTACCTGAAGGTATACCTTGAATTTCCCCAGCACTACTATGTATGGTGGCTGATGCCGGTAGGCGGTATTGTATCCGGGATCTATGGTGCGCGGCAGGCGAAAAAGATCCATGTGAAGTCGTTCGTGGATGAATCGCTCGATTACCTGTGGATTGCCCTGGGGCTTTCTTTTATTGTGCTGGTTACCGTGAATATCCTGAGCGGGAGGGCCTGGGATACTGCTTTCACTTACTACATAGTGCTGTATGCGATCGGCACTTTTATTACCGGCAAACTTTTGCGCTTTAAACCCCTGGTCATCGGCGGACTTTCCAATTTTGTGATCGCGATCGTTTCGATCAAATTCCGTTACGAATACCAGTTACTGCTGGGAGCGCTGGCGATCCTGACGAGTTATATCATTCCGGGACATCTGCTGCGCATCCGGTACCTCAAACAAAAACACTAATCCATGGAAGAAAAACAACTGACCGAACAGGAGAGTCTGCGGCTGATCACCGACATGATCAACAAAGCCCGGAGCAGTTTCCATGAAAGCGGCGCCAGTGCAATACTCTGGGGGTCTGTGGTGGCGATTGCAGGGCTGACCGATTTCGCCCAACGTTTCTGGAATTTCAGGGTGGGGTTCGATATCTGGCTGGTGGTGCTGGCAGCCTTTATCCCGCAGATCATTATCTCTATACGCGAAAGCCGCCGGCGAAAAGTGGTGGCACTTGAGGAGAATGCCGTAGATGCCATCTGGATGGTGTATGGTATCAGCATTTTTATGCTCACGTTCTATCTGAATGTAGTGCCCGGGGTGAGCGAAAGGATGCTCAGTGATCAGGGCCAGGAACTCATGGTCAAAAATTTAAGTACCGGCGAGGTCATGCACCAGCCCTCGTTTGTGATCAGCGGGTATTCCCTGCTGCTGCTGCTTTACGCCATGCCAACCCTTGCCACCGGTATCGCCCGTAAATTCAGGCCGATGCTTGTGGCCGGTATACTTTGTTATATCTATTTCCTGATCTCCTGCTTTACCACTACCGTATACGATCTGCTGCTGAACGGACTGGCGGGCATCACCTGCTGGCTGATCCCCGGCCTTATTTTGCGCAACCGTTATTTAAAAGCAAAGAGCGTTTGATGTTCAAGGAACTGGATCCCATATTGCATTCACAGCTGCGCCTGGCGGTAATGAGCCTGCTCATTTCCGTAAAAGAAGCGGAGTTCACGTTCATACGCGAGCAGACAAACGCCACTGCCGGTAACCTCAGCGTACAGGTGCAGAAGCTGAAGGATGCCGGCTATATCGATGTTGCCAAACAGTTCAAGGACAACTATCCCCAAACCACCTGCAAGATCACCCCCAAAGGCATCGAGGCTTTCGAAGCCTATGTAAAAGCCCTTCAACAGTATCTCCAGGTGGGGAAAGGCTGAGCACGCCGAATGCTGAACGCTTAATGCGGAAGGCGGAAAGGTTGGAAAAACTTTCACCTCCGCACTTGTGCCCTCCCTACCTTTGTATTTACAAAGCGACCAGGTGATACTCAACGTAACCGGCCTTAGCAAGCAATTCAATCATATTACTGCGGTTCAGGATCTTTCTTTTTCGGTAGCGGAAGGGGATGTGTATGGTTTTCTCGGACAAAATGGCGCCGGAAAAAGCACCACCATACGCATGCTGCTGACCCTGATCAGGCCCAGTGCAGGGCATATTGAAATATTCGGAAAAGACCTGGCCACACACCGCAACGAAATACTGGCGCAGATAGGTGGCGTGATCGAAAAGCCGGATGTATACAAATACCTTTCAGCCTACGAAAATCTTGAAGTGTTTGCCCGGCTGAGCGGGGTAAAGCTGAGCCGGCAGGAGCTGATGGGCCAGCTGGAAAGGGTAGGGCTCGCACATCGCGCCAAAGACCGGGTAAAGACCTTTTCGCAGGGTATGAAGCAAAGACTGGGGCTCGCCATCGCATTGGTACACGATCCAAAACTGATCATACTCGATGAGCCCACCAATGGCCTGGATCCGCAAGGCATCGCCGATATCCGTAACCTTATTCTCCACCTCAGCCGCGATCTTAAAAAGACCGTGATCGTTTCTTCTCACCTGCTGGGAGAGATAGAGCAGGTAGCTACCCGCGTACTCATCATCGACAAAGGCCGGAAGATCGTGGAAGGCCATGCAACCGAACTGTTCGATCCGGCACAGACCATCGTTGAGCTCGAGACCTTCGACAATGATTTTGCCTTTCAGCAATTGCAAAACAGTAACTGGTCTGCCAGGTTGCAATCGCGCCGCGACTCCGCGGTTCTGATAAAACTCGACCGGGCGCAGATCCCGCAGTTTCACCGCGATCTTATCAATATGAATATCCAGGTGCTGGCGCTCCGGCCCAGGCATTCGCTGGAAGACTATTTTTTACAGGTAACATCAGGCAAACAGCATGTGGACACTTATTCAAATTGAACTGTTCAAAATATTCCGCCGCCCGCGGACCTATATCGCATTTGCGGCGATCGCGGCATTGATAGGAGTGGTGCAGCTGGGATTGAAGATCGACGGGCAGGCTTATGTAAGTTTCATGATGCGGGATATCAGTTCGTCGATCAGCGTGGAAGGAAAGATCCTGAACGGGTACCAGGTATGTTATATCGTGTTGCAGGCATTGCTGGTTCATGTGCCGTTGCTGATCTCACTGGTAGCAGCCGATATGATCTCCGGCGAAGCCAATATGGGTACACTGCGGATCATGCTTACCAAACCAATCAGCCGTACCCAATTTTTACTGGCCAAATTTATCGCCACCGTTATTTATACGCTGCTGCTGCTGGTCTGGCTGGCCATCATGGCATTGTTTGTGAACATGCTGATCTTCGGCACAGACGATCTGTTCCTGCTCAAATCCCAATATGTGGTGCTGCTGAAAAAAGATGATGTTTTCTGGCGTTATGTATGCGCTTTCGGTTTTGCGGCGCTTGCTATGACAACAGTGGCGGCACTGGGATTTTTCCTTTCGCTGTTTGCAGAGAATTCCATCGGGCCGATCATAGCCACGATGAGCGTGATCATATTTTTCACCATCCTCAGTACGCTAAGCAGCATCCCGCTTTTCAACGCGATCAAACCATACCTCTTCACTACACATATGATCGGCTGGAAAGAGTTCTTCGATATAAAGGTAAACGATGCCAATGAAGCCATTGTGGGCACGATCCAGAATCCGGGTAAGATCGTGCAGTCGTCGATCGTGCTGGTATTGCATATCATCGGCTTTATTACTGCCGGCATATTCGTGTTCAGAAAAAAAGATGTGTTAAGCTAAAATCCAAAGTATGCGTATATCGATAATCATCTTGTTCGTTTGCAGCTGTGCCATTTCTTACGGACAGGATATGACTGCGCTTGTGATGAAGGTAAAAGCCAAGCTGGACCAGGTAAATGATTATGAGGCAGAGGGAAAGATGAAGACCGATGTGGCGTTCATTAAGGCCCCGATCGGAAAAGTACGGGTGTTTTACAAGAAGCCCAATAAATTCAGGCTGAAAAAAGACGGAGGTATTTCACTGCTTCCCAAGGGCGGGGTATCTGTTAATATGAACTCCATATTCACCACCAGTGAATTTGTGGCGCTGGCGGCAGGAGAGGCAATGGTGAACGGCGTAAACACGAAGATCGTAAAGCTGCTGCCTACCAATGAGAACAGCGATATCGTGCTTACCACCATGTATATCGATGAGCCCAACCTGCTGATCCGGAAATCGGTGATCACAACCAAAGAGAATGGCACCTACACCATCGAAATGAATTACGGAAAGTTCGCCCAGTATGGCCTGCCGGATAAAGTGGTGTTCAATTTCAATACCAAGGATTATTATCTCCCGAAAGGTATTACGCTCGAATTCGACGATGCCAACGAAAAACCGGCCGAAGCTGAAAAATTAAAGAACCGCAAAGGAAAAGTAGAGATCACCTACAGCAATTATGTGATCAACAAAGGGATTCCGGATGCGGTTTTTAAGTAGGGCAATGAGTAATTAGTAATTAATAATTAGGAATTAATAATTCTGTAATCACGCAATGAAGTTGGCAGAACAATACACGGACTTAAAAAAATAATTACTAATTGCTAATTACTAATTATTAATTACCTCCTATCCTTCCGCTTCCTCAATCCTTTCGTCCACGGCATTTGCGATCATTCTGGCGCTCATTTTCTTCAGCGGGTTCTGGCGCATATCGGCATAGCCAAGTCTTTTGCGGATAATTTCCACGCATTCAAAAGTGGCTTCCAGGAAAGAGGCATTGTCTGCCTTTCCTTTCCCTGCGATATCGAACGCCGTTCCATGATCAGGAGAAGTACGCACTACCGGCAATCCGGCAGAATAATTGATGCCTTCTCCGATCGCAAGTGATTTGAAAGGAATAAGTCCCTGGTCGTGGTACATAGCCAGTACCGTATCGAACCTTTCAAACTGGCCGCGTGCAAAAAATGCATCAGCGCTATAGGGGCCGAACACCATCATGGAATGTTTCGCTTCCTTGATGGCGGGTTTGATGATAGTCTCTTCTTCATTGCCGATCAGTCCTTCGTCGCCGGCATGCGGATTGAGACCAAGCACGGCAATGCGCGGTTTATCGATGCCGAAATCTTTCTGCAGCGAACTGTGAATGATCTTCAGCTTGCTGACGATATTCTCTTTGGTAATATGTTTGGCCACTTCCGACACCGGCACATGCTCTGTAACCACACCCACCCTCATATTCTCAGCCACCATCAGCATCACCACTTCAGGTACATTGAAATAAGCTTTGAAATAAGGTGTATGTCCGCTGTAAGTGAAATCGGGCGACTGAATATTTTTCTTATGGATAGGCGCCGTTACCAGCCCCTGGATATGACCCTCTTTCAGCGCCAGGGTGGCCTGCTTTAATGAGATCAGCGCGTATTTGCCGCCGGCTTCGGTCAGTTGCCCCGGAGTAATAGCTACTTCTTCCTCCCAGCAGTTCACCAGGTTTACCTGTTTGGGGTTAAGCCGGTTGAGCTCGCGTGTGCTGGCATAGTTGAGATTGGTTTCGGGCAGGCTCTTGCGATAAAAATTCAGACTCTTGTTGCTGGCGAATACCACGGGTGTACACACATCCAGCAGCCGATGATCCGATAGCGTTTTCAGGATCAGCTCAATGCCAATGCCGTTCAGATCACCACAGGTAAAACCAATAACCGGTTTCGCTAATTCATTGCTCATGGAGGCGTTTTAGGGGGTAAAAATAAGGAATAGTCTGTGATCATGCTTGTTTGGTCTGTTGTCTGTGGTCTGTGGTTGGGTTTGTGGTTTTCCTCGATTGATGCAGGGGCTATAGTCCATGGTCAATAGCGAAACCTGCCAAAGATTAATCAACCACAGACCACAGACTACAGACCTCTTCGAACATTCCGTACTTTTGTCTCCCATGCAGTACACGCTCAAAAAAGCCCTCGGCCAGCATTTTCTGAAAGATGAACAGGTTTGTGAAAAGATCGTAGCCGCACTCGGCCAGGATCCGGTTGAGCGCCTGTTGGAGGTAGGGCCTGGTGGCGGCGCATTGACCAAATACCTGTTGCCGATAGCGGGTATCGATTTCAAAGCGGTGGAACTGGATGATGAGAAGGTAGTTTACCTCGAAAGAACTTACCCGGAGATCCGTGGAAAGATCATTCATGGAAGCATCCTGGATATAGAGTCCCCTTTTGTGGATTCCTTTACCGTAGTGGGCAATTTTCCCTATAATATTTCGTCGCAGATATTATTCAAAGTGCTGGAATGGAAAAGCCAGGTACCGGTAATGATCGGCATGTTCCAGAAGGAAGTGGCAGACCGGGTGGTATCGAAGGAAGGCAGTAAAGTATACGGTATCCTGAGTGTGCTGGTCCAGGCTTTTTATGAAGTGGAATACCTGTTCGACGTGCCCCCGGCCAGTTTTGATCCGCCGCCAAAAGTGATGAGCGGGGTGATCCGTCTGAGAAAAAAATCCGTTCCGGCGGATATTAAAAGCGACCGGCATTTATCCATATTGGTGAAAGCGGCATTCAACCAGCGAAGAAAAATGTTGCGCAACCCGTTGAAGCCGTATTTTTCCGAAGCGGATCTGCAGGATGAACTATTCACCAAACGTGCCGAGCAATTGAGTCTGGAGCAGTTTGCGGCTTTAACCTATCGCATGAAATGAAGAAAAAAGTCA
>JAFBAN010000124.1 GCA_019247775.1 Chitinophagaceae bacterium
ATCCAGTTTGCGCGCCAGTTTTTTTATGCCTACAAAACCGTTATAGCTTACAGACATAGGCCCCGGTCGGCCTTTCTTCGTAGTGATCACGATCACGCCGTTGGCGCCGCGCGCACCGTAGATGGCAGTAGCGGCCGCATCTTTAAGCACATCGATGGTCTGGATGTTCTGCGGAGAGAGATAGGAAAGTCCTTTTTCTACCTGCACACCATCCACAATATAAAGAGGTGAGTTATCACCGGTGATGGACATCCCGCCGCGGATCCGAACCCGTACATCGGCATCGGGAGAACCCTCTGCAGTAGTGGCGGTAACACCTGCCAGCCTGCCGTTCAACGCTTCCGCAGCCGAATTGACTGGGATATCTTTCAGGTCTTTTGCGCTAACGCTCGAAACAGAAGCAAGCAGGTTCTTACGGCGAACGGTCTGGTAGCCGATCACCACTACTTCTTCCGATTCTTTGGCCTCTGCGTTGAGCGACACGTTGATGGAACTGCGGTTACCTACGGTCTCTTCTTTGCTGGCATAGCCGATGGAAGAAAATACCAGTACTGCCCTGCCGTTGTCGACAGCGATGGTGTACTGCCCGTTCTTATCGGTTGCCGTGCCCTGCGTACTTCCTTTTACCCGAACACTTACGCCCTCGAGCGGCTGGTTGTCGGCAGCGCTGACTTTACCTTTTACGGTGATCCTGGCCTGTGCCAGCACTTGTGATGAACCGCCAAGCACCAGGGCGGCCATCAATCCTATACACAGGCAGATATTGCTGATACGCATATACAATCTGTTTAGACGATCAATATTTGGAGGATTTGAAATGGAATGGGTTCCGGCGGTACCGGTAAGATGCAAAGACCCGGGTATTCCCGAACGGGTTCGATCTGGGTTTGAAGGCATGGCAAGCAGGTTTTGAAAATCGTTATGCTGGCGGACAGGATGCGGGAGGCATCATACCCACCCAATTCTACACCTATAAAGACAATCTCTAAAAGGAAAACGCCTTTTTTTCTACGCAAACGTTCCCGGTAACGTTGTCAACTGAATCTGAGCGCCTTATACGTTCAACAGAACCTGATTTTACAGGGATGAATCCTTATATTTAAACAGGGTTTTTGTGCCAATTATTGGCGCTAACCCAGCCGCTGTATGTAGCTGACAGTTGGCTGGTTGCCTGGCCCGGCTGACTAAAAATCTCTGCGTCTCTGCGCCTTCCGCGGTTATTTTTTTACCGCAGAGGCGCAGAGACGCGGAGGGAGAGATGTTTATGAAGATTATTTGCGTTGGTGAAGCATTGATCGATATGATCTGTCCGGATAAAGGTATGCCCCTGTCCGAAGCCACGCAGTTCATCGTAAAACCGGGCGGCGCACCCACCAATGTGGCAGCCGCCATCGCCGCACTGGGTGGTGAAGCGGAACTGGCCGCCAAAGTAGGCAATGATGCGTTCGGCAAAAAACTCATCGCGGTAATGGAGGAGTTCGGGGTAGCAACGCGCTGGATGATCAGGAGCGATACCCATTTTACTACCCTGGCCTTTGTATCCCTGATGGAAAACGGCGAACGCGATTTTGTTTTCAGCCGCGGCGCCGACGGCGAACTCACGCGTGAAGAAGTAGACCGGATCGGACTGGATGATGTATCCATCCTGCATTTCGGTTCGGCCACGGCTTTTCTTCCGGGTCCGCTGCAGACCGCATACCAAAGCCTGTTACAAAAAGCGCTGCAGCGCAACCTGCTGATCAGCTTCGATCCCAATTACCGGCATTTATTGTTTCACGACAAGCTGCAGTCATTCATCGATCAGTCCTGGAATTTTCTCACAGCCTGCCATTTTTTTAAACTCAGCGATGAAGAAGCGCTATTGCTCACCGGCGCCCATACCCTCGCTGACGCCACCGCTGCCCTCATGCAGAAAACAACAGCGGTTTTCGCCATTACGCTCGGCAAAGACGGAACGCTGCTGCGGAAAGCTAATGAAACAGTGGTGGTACCAAGCATTCCCATCGAAGCTGTAGACACCACCGGGGCTGGCGATGCATTTGTGGGAGCGGTGCTTTATCAGCTGGGCGATAAGACGCTGCAGCAGGTGCAACAACTAGCGATGGCAGACTGGAAAACGATCGTTGCGCATGCCAATAAAGCCGGCGCACGCACTTGCGAATACCTGGGCGCGATGGAAGCTTTCAGGCATTTGAATAGCAGGATATTCGAGTAAGGTTTGGAGTTTGGGGTTTGGAGTTTGGAGTGTGGGGTTAGGGAGGTATATCCGTTCATCGTTCTTGTTCATCTGTTCAGCTAATTGTTAATTGCTAATTATTAATTATTAATTGCCCCTTCCCTCAGATCGATCCCCCCTCTACCAGCGCCGATTCGATGAACACTTCTTCCACCGTTGTATTTCCCTGCAAACAACCCAGCATCTGGGCGAAGGCTTTTTTACCAAGCTTGTAGCCATTGGTCTCCACATGCGTGATCTTGGGATCGTATAAGCCGGGGAGAAAGCCATTGCTTACGCTGATCACGGATATATCCTGGGGCACGCGCAGTTTTTTTTCATGGATCACATTCATCACCCCGATCAGGATCAGGTCGCCCATGCAGAATACGGTATCGGGTTTATCATGCTCGAGCGCGGCCAGGAGTTCGAGGCGGGAAGCATCGGCCTGCTCGGGGAAGGCATAGCGCACTTTTGTATCGGGTGCCAGCCTGTTCATGGTCTCTTTGAAAGCAGCGAGTCTTTTCTTCGTGATGCTCAGATGCGGGTGACCGAATAAAGCCAGCACATTGTTCTTGCCTTTCCGGATGATCGCTTCTGCTGCCACCCGGCCGGTTTCGGCATCGGCCAGGCAAACCTTATTGCAGGCGTCTGTCTCCGGCACCCGGTCGAAAAAGATCACGGGCGTTTTGAGCTCGTTCAGTTTGATGAAGGGGGTGGGGTCTTCGGTTTCGATCGAAATGGAAACGAATAGTCCCGCTACCATATTCTTCCTGAACAGGTTCAGGTTACTGCTTTCGATCTGCAGCTTATCCATGCTCTGCATGATCAATACCGAATAACCGTGCAGCCTCGCTTCATCTTCCACTGCTGCAATAAATGAGTCGTAGAAAAAATTATTGATCGTAGGCACCAGGATGCCGAGTACGTTATTGTGTTTGGTCCGCAACTGCACCGCATAACTGTTGGGCTCATATTCCATGGCCACAGCCAGCTCTTTCACTTTGGTCTTGGTCTTTTCGGAAATATCCGGATGATCCTTCAACGCTCTCGATACGGTTGAAATACTGAGCCCGAGCACTTCAGATAATTTCTTAAGGGTACTTTGCTGTATCATGAATGTTCCTGTATTAATAGGAAGCATCATCAAGATACAATTAATTACAGCATCCCGTCCAGCCTGCTTTCGATCACTATATTCTTACCGCTAACGAAGCGGTGAAATTCCGGCCGTCGGAAGACCAGACACCCGGGCCTGGATAGAACATCGGGCGTTTTGTGAAATATTGCCGGTCGAGCAGATTGCTCAGGTTGAACCTACACTCTACATGGCGGGAAAAACGGAAACCGGCATTAAGGTCTAGCAGGCCATAGGCCGGCACCAACCCTACAGCGCCGGTACCCGGGGATGGGTTTACTGTATTCAGCGCATCTGCAAATGTAGCAGCGGTATAGCTGTACAGCGCAGACAGATTTAACCTGCCTGAGCGGAGCGTCATCCCATTTCGCGAGGTCAGATCCGGTGCACTCTCTACCTGGTTGCCGCTGATATTTTGATTAAGGCCGCCCGATTTCACAATTGCATCCGTATACCTGGCATGCATCAATGCCGTGGAAGTAAAAACAGAAATACTGCTGTTAGCCCCCAGTTGCCAATCGGCCTGGACGAATATCTCCAGTCCGCGTGTAACCGAATTGCCGATATTGGTACGGTATGTATAAAATGTTCCGAGGCTATCCGTTTGGGCGAGCGTGCCGAAACG
>JAFBAN010000044.1 GCA_019247775.1 Chitinophagaceae bacterium
ATATCCGCCTGCCTTCGCCTGTTTTCTTTTTGGTGTATTTGAAATATCCGACCTGCAGGATCACACTGAGGTTTTCTACCAGGAATACTGCACAGAAGATCGGGATCAGCAGTTCCTTGCGCACAATAAATGCCAGCGAAGCGATAATGCCGCCTAATGCAAGACTGCCCGTATCACCCATAAACACCTGTGCCGGGTAGGAATTGTACCAGAGAAACCCGATACATGCCCCAACAAACGCGCCAACGAAAATGGACAGCTCACCAAGATTGGGGATATACATAACATCGAAGTAGTCGGCGAAAATGTAGTTACCGCTTACATATACGAATACGCCGATGCCCACACCAATGATCGCACTCACGCCTGCGGCAAGTCCATCCAGGCCATCCGTAAGATTCGCGCCGTTAGACACTGCAGTGATGATGAACATCACGATGAGAATGTAAACGATCCAGGTATAGCGCTCCGCCCCCGGCCCTATCCAGCTCACCAGCCTGCTGTAGTTGAACTGGTGATTCTTTACGAATGGAATGGTAGTGATCGGAGTCTTAACTCTGATGAAAGGTTTATCTATTCCGTTCACTTTCCTGATCACCAGGTTGGAATCTTTAGCTAAACGTTCGCCTTTCTGCAGCTGTGCCTGCGGACTGGTGATCAACTCCCGCTCCACCGTAACCGCATTGCTGAAATACAGGGTAACGCCTATGATGATACTCAATCCGATCTGCCCAACGATCTTTGACACGCCTGCCAATCCATCGCTGTCTTTTTTCTTATAGGTCTCTCCTTTTTCCAGCGCCGCTTTCCGCGCTTTTATTTTAAACAGGTCGTCGAAGAAGCCGATCAGTCCCAGCCATACCGTGCAGAGCACCATCAGCCGGATATATACTTTATCCAGATTGGCAAATAGCAGTGTTGGAATGAGGATACTCAGCAGAATGATGATACCTCCCATAGTTGGGGTACCTTTTTTCTGACTCTCGCCCTGCAGGCCGAGTTCACGCACGCTTTCGCCGATCTGTTTCTTTTTCAGGAATTCGATAATACGCTTACCATAAACCGTGGCGATCACCAGCGACAGTATCACCGCCATGGCAATACGGAAGGTCAGGAACTGGAAAAGTCCTGCACCAGGTACATGGAACTCTTTGTTCAGCCAGTTAAATAAATAGTATAGCATAGGTTGTTTTAAGATTGTCACTCCGGCGCTACCCGGAATTATCAGCCTTTATTTGTTCAATTCCCCGAACATCTGTGTCAGGATCTCCTTGTCATCAAATGGATACTTGATGCCTTTGATATCCTGGTACTTCTCGTGTCCTTTGCCTGCTACCAGAATGATATCTTCCTTATTGGCCATCCCAACCGCAGTCCTGATCGCTTCCCTTCGGTCCGGAATAGCGATGTATTTTCTTTTGGCCGCGCTGGTCAAACCCTGCTCCATCTCATGGATGATCGCTTCAGGTTCTTCAGAGCGGGGATTGTCGCTGGTCAGTATTACCTTATCACTCAGGTCGCAGGCGGTCTGCGCCATGATCGGTCGCTTGGTGGTATCCCTGTCGCCGCCGCAACCAACTACCGTGATCACCTGCTCATGTCCTTTTCTCAATTTCCTGATGGTCATCAGCACATTCTCAAGTGCGTCGGGCGTATGTGCATAGTCCACGATGCCGATGATCATCCCGGCACTGATAACATAATCGAATCTTCCTTCTGCGCCACTCAACAGGCTAAGTGCCGTAAGTACATTGTCAGACTCTTCACCCAGGCAAACAGCAGCACCATATACCGCCAGCAGGTTGTAGGCATTGAACTCGCCGATCAGTCTGAAATGCACTTCTTTGTCGTTTACCGTCATCACCAACCCGGTAAGCGCATTCTCAAGGATCTTTCCCTTGAACGCCGCCGGCTTTTTAAGGCTATAGAAATATTTTTTGGCCAAAGTGTTCTGCAGCATTACTTCACCCCGCTTGTCATCGGCGTTTGAGATGGCAAATGCAGAACCAGGGAGGTGATCGAAAAAAGATTTCTTTACCCGGATATATTCCTCGAACGTCTTATGGTAATCCAGGTGATCATGGGTGATATTGCTGAATATCCCGCCGGCAAACTGCAGGCCTGTAATGCGGTGCTGATGAATGGCATGACTGCTGCTTTCCATAAACACGTGCGTACAGCCCTCCGCTACCATACGGCCCAACAAAGCATTCAGGCTTACTGCATCGGGCGTTGTATGCGTAGCCGGGATAACTGTTCCGCCGATCTGGTTCTGCACTGTGCTAACCAGGCCGCAGTGATAGCCCAACTGCGTAAAAAGTTTGAACAGAACTGTGGCGATAGTGGTTTTGCCATTGGTGCCGGTTACGCCTACCAGTTTAATTTTCTTAGACGGCTCGTCGTAGAAATTATGGGCCATATAGGCCAGGGCTTCGTTGGTATTCTTCACAAGAAGATAGCAGACCCCTTCCTGCAAAGTTCCTGGCAGCACATCGCAGACGATGGCCACCGCTCCTGCGCCGACAGCTGTACCGATATACTCGTGTCCATCCATCTGCGCGCCCCTGATCGCCACGAATACCGAACCCTGCTCCACCCTGCGCGAATCGATGGCGATGGCTGCTATGGTAATATCCGTGCTGCCCCGCACTTCCAGCAGGTGAACCTTGTACAATATGTCCTGTAATTTTTTCATATTGCCATTGCGGCTATAGGTGATTAATTCAGATCCACATTTATCAATTGTCCTTTTGCGATCAACTGGCCGGCCGGTACCGACTGTGCCGCTACCTTACCTTTTCCTTTTATATTCAATTTCAATCCCAGGTTTTCGCAGAGCAATACCGCATCCTTCAGCCCCATTCCTTTCAGTTGCGGCATGGTATTGTCTACTACAACCCTCCTGGTCAATACGGCGCTGGCATTATGTCCATTCATATTTACCCATTCATCTGTTCGGTTGGTAGAATCGGCATAACGCAGCGAGAGCTTCGAAGTGAGCAAGGCCATATCCGGCTTATTACCCGCATAACTGAAAACAACACTGTCTTTTTTCTGCGCTGTATTCTTCGCAGTATTACCGGCCCGGATATAGGTGCTGTACAGCCTGTCCGATATCTCCTTGAACACCACGCCCGCCACGGCTGCGCCATAGTAAACGGGCGCATGCGGCTTGTTCACCACGATCACCACACAGGTATACTGGGGGTCATCGGCCGGAAAATAGCCGGCGAAAGAAGATTGGTAGATCTTATCGGCATATCCGCGATTCCCATTCGCGACAAGTGCCGTTCCTGTTTTACCGGCTACTTTATATGGCGTATTTTTAAACAGGTCTTTTGCCGTACCCACCGTGCAAACCCCTTCCAGGCAATTTTGTAATTGCTGCAGTGTTTGCTTGCTGCAGATCGCATCGTCTATCAGCTTTGGTTCGAACTCGCGAAGCAATACGCCTTCTTCTTTAACGGCGCTGACCAGGTAAGGCTGCATCATGCGTCCTCCATTTGCCACTGCATTGTAAAGCGTGGTAGTCTGCAGCGGACTTACGGAAAGATTATATCCGAAAGCCATCCAGGGCAGAGTAGTAGGCCCCCAGAAACGGCCGCCGGGCTTATAGATCACAGGATGGCGTTCTCCGGTGAGGTCGATACCGGTAAGCGTATCCATCCGCATTTTTTTCAGCTGATGCAGGAACTGGTTCGGCGTATTGGCGTAATAAATGGAAGCAAGTTTAGCCATCGCCACATTCGAACTAAGCTCGAAAGCATGTTGTATGGTAGTCTCATTTTCCTTATGCACTTCGGCATCGTATACGGTCTGCCCGGCAATTTTCCAGGCGCCATGCTCAAGGTTGATCTGCTGATTCAGCGAGATCTTTTTGTCTTCCAGCAAAGCCATCATCGTCGCCAGCTTGAAAGTGGAACCAGGTTCGGTGGGTGTGATGGCATAGTTGAAATCTTCCCAATAGCTGCCGTCATTTCTTTTACCGAGATTAGCGATCGCTTTTATTTTCCCGGTCTTTACTTCCATCACGATGGCGCAGCCATGCGTTGCTTCATTTTTGATCAGCATTTTCATCAGCGCCGATTCGGCAATATCCTGCATGAATACATCTATGGTGCTCACGATATCCTTGCCGGTCTCCGGTTCTATCTGGTAGGTATCATCAACCGGAACGTTCACCCCGCCGGCGATGGTCCGTACTGTGCGCTTGCCGTTGCGTCCGCGCAGCAAACTATCGTAAGTCATTTCCAGGCCCACTTTGTTGGAGTCGCGCGCAAGACCGATGGTGCGGAACGCAAGCATCTGGTAAGGATTCAGGCGGACCGTTCTTTCGTTGGCGATCATCCCGCTCTTGTACCTGCCGAGCCTGAACAGCGGAAAGTTTCTCAATTGCTCGTATTCGCGGAATGAGATCTTACGACGCAGCAGAAAATAACCTTCCTCATTTTTGTATCCCTGCTGCAGCATCGCTTTGTATTCACCTGCCGACTGGTCCTTGAACAGACCGGCAAGCGCCTGGCTTAGCGAATCGAGATGTGTTCTGAACAGCAGTCCGTTCTTTTCCCGCAATGCATCCACTCTGAAGTCCAGGTAGATATCGAACTGCGGAATGCTGGTGCTCAGCATCTGGCCGTCCTCGCTGTAAATAGTACCACGCTCCGCTTCTATCTCATCCAGTTTCAGGTGAAGACTATCGCTCATACTGCGCCAATGCTTGCCTTGCACCTGCTGGATGTAGATGGCTTTGCCAAAAATGGCCAGGCAGGCGATCACTACCAGAATATAACTCAGGTAAACCCGCCATAATATGTCCCGCTTAACGTCCAATTATTAATTCTGATTGTTAATTATTAATTCTAACAGGCATTTCCTTGTTCAACTTCAACCCCAGCGGTTCCGCTGCTTTTACGATCTGCGCTTCCTGGCTCCGGAACATCACTTCACTTTTTAATGTCTTGTATTCGTACTGCAGTTCTTTCAGTTCACCCGATGTACTGTTGATGCGCCGGATGGTCTTGTCCGACTGGTGCCCGTTAGCGATATACAAAACCGCCAATACCGACAGGAACAGGAAGAATGGGATATTCTTCACGATCCACTGGTAGTTGAAAAATCCTTTAAGAGGATTTTTGCCTGGTGAGGTTTTGTTTTCTTTGGGCATTTTTGATCTTGATGTTTCTATTTTCCTTGATGTGTTTGATGTTTGGGGTTTGGGGTTTGGTGTTTGGTGTTAACATCCCAAACCCTAAACCTTTTCCGCTACTCTCAACTTCGCGCTCCTGCTTCGGCTGTTCTTCTTCAGTTCTTCTTCACCTGCTGTTACCGGTTTTTTTGTTATTATTCTGAACACTGCTTCTTTCGTATCGGGCATAAAAGGGTTATCGGGCCTGTCGTCGAAACTGCCCTGGCGGAAGAAATTCTTCACGATCCGGTCTTCTATGGAATGAAAGGTGATGATGGCTACCCGGCCACCGGGTTTAAGCACAGCAGGAACCTGCTGCAGCATTTCTTTCAACGAACCCATTTCATCATTCACCCCGATCCGTAAAGCCTGGAATACCTGGGCCAGGTACTTATTGGGATTTCTTTTCACCACGGGCGCTATCAGGGCCTTGAACTGTTCGATGGTCTGGGGCTGCTGGTGTTTCCGTTCCTGCACGATATGCCTGGCCAGTGTTTTGGAGTTGGTTACCTCTCCATACTGTTCAAACAGTTTGTGCAGTTCAGGCTCGCTGTACTGCAGAATAATATCCGCGGCTGTCAGCGATTGTCTTTGGTCCATGCGCATGTCCAGC
Organism: Chitinophagaceae bacterium; assembly: GCA_019247775.1. GTDB lineage: Bacteria > Bacteroidota > Bacteroidia > Chitinophagales > Chitinophagaceae > Sediminibacterium. Next base: position 5,799 of record JAFBAN010000044.1, read on the forward strand.
GGACCGGCAAAACGCGTAGAAAAACCGCGGCCGCCTTCATCGAACTGATGACTGCTGACACCGAGATCGGCGAGTATGCCATCCACGGCGGTCACCTTGTGCAATCGCAGCATGCGTTGCAGGTGACGGAAATTCTGGGCGATAAAAATGATACGATCATCGTCCGGAATATTTTTCTGCGCATCCGCATCCTGGTCGAAGGCGAACAATCTGCCGTTCGGCCCCAACGATCCCAGAATACCTTTGCTGTGGCCGCCACCGCCAAACGTGCAATCCACATACACGCCATCAGGTTTAACCACCAGGCCATTCAGCGTTTCATGATACAGAACAGGAATGTGATAGTTTGTCAAATCTTAAAATTTGTCCCGCAGAGCGGGATGAAAACTGACCGGGACAGCGGCTTTGAAAACAGGAGGAGCTCCAGGATTTTCAAATTCGCGGTTTGTCTCATGTTCAATTTTTTTCCGTCATCACTTCCTGCGCCAGACTGCTGAACGCTTCGGGTGAGAAATCCTCAAAGAGCTGTTTGTACTTACCCGCATCCCAGATTTCGAAACGGTCAAGGGCGGCAGCCAGGACGATGTCGCGGCTGAGCCCGGCAAATTCCTTCAGTGTAGGCGGCAGCAATAACCGGTTGGCGGAATCGAGTTCCACTTCGGTTGCCCCGCCCAGGAACTGGCGGCGAAATTGACGTACCTTGGGGTCGAAATCATTCAACTGGCTGATCCTGGAAATGATCAGCTCCCAGCTTTTGAACGGATATAATGTGAGGCATTTTTCAAAACCACGGCTAAGTATGAAACGGGTCTCCCCCTCCGGCAACTGTTTTTTCAGTCCGCCGGGGAGCAGAAAGCGACCTTTCGCGTCTACCGTAGCTTCATATTCGCCGTGAAAACCATTCATTTGGGAGCAATTATTTCCAAGATTACCACTTGTTGACACAAAATAACACTTTTTCCCACTTTCTACACGAAAATGGGCCATTTCAATTTATCCACAGATTTGATTGAGCTGTAATGCAATAGGGATAAGGGTTTGAAGTCATTTATCATTTCAAACCCCGGAAAGCATGTGGATTGCTGTGGATAACCCCCGAATTGGGGTGAATTCAGTGTGGATTTGATCAAAAACCGACTTATGGCTGTTGCAGGATATTCTGGTACACCGCTTCTGAAAAAGCTGGGCATCAAGCCCGGAATGAAGGTGCTGTTGGTGAATGCACCCACTGACTATTTCCAGTTACTGAACGCGGATCTTGCCGGGCAACTCGTGAAGGGCCCGCCGGCCGATCTTGTGCACCTGTTTGCAGTAAAAAAGAAGGATCTCGCTTCGGGATTCAACCGCCTGATCAAAAATTTGCCGCCGGAAGCTGTGATCTGGATCTCCTGGTATAAAAAAACTGCAAAGATCCCGACCGATATTACTGAAGACACGATCCGTGAGATCGTTTTGCCTACGGGTTGGGTGGATGTGAAAGTCTGCGCCGTGAGCGATAGCTGGAGCGGTTTAAAAATCGTAAAACGCTTAACCGCGCGCTAGCCGATCTGTGAATCTGCGGCTATCAAATTAAAGCCGCAGATTCGCAGATAATCGCAGATTTTTGCTCAGCTCAAAATCAGCTGATGCATCCAGGTAATATTTCCATTCATGATTACAGTTACGATCTTCCCCAGTCGCGCATCGCGCGCTATCCGCTGGAGCAGCGGGACGCCAGTAAATTGCTGATCTGGGAGAAAGAAAAAATTACCGAAGACCGGTATGCAAACATAGCATCGCATCTCCCCGAAAATAGCCTGCTGGTTTTCAATAACACCAAGGTAGTGGAAGCCCGGTTGCTTTTTCAGAAAGCCGGCGGCAGCATGATCGAGATATTCTGTCTCGAGCCCGACGAACAATACCGCGATATTACCGCCGCTATGCAGCAATCAGGAAAAGTGATCTGGAAATGCCTGGTGGGCGGCGCTAAAAAATGGAAGGAGAATCCACTGGTGCGAATGATCGGCAACGGCGATCAGCAGATCCGGTTGGAAGCAGACAAAATAAAGCAGCTGAACGACTCATACCTGGTTGAATTGCGCTGGAACGCGGATCTCAGCTTTGCCGAACTGCTGCATCTTGCCGGCGCCGTTCCCCTTCCGCCTTACCTCGAACGCGCGGTGGAAGATTCGGATAAAGAGAGGTACCAGACTATCTATGCTAGGCACGATGGTTCGGTGGCCGCACCCACGGCAGGGCTGCATTTTACCGATAAGATTTTCCGGACGCTGCAGCAAAAAAACATCGGGCACGATTTCGTTACCCTGCATGTTGGCGCAGGCACATTCAAACCCGTGAAAGCGGCCCTGATGTCGGATCACGAAATGCACGCAGAGTTCATCGATGTGCGCAGGGAATTGGTGGCAAGACTTCTCGAACATGAGTCAGGGACCATTGTGGCAGTAGGAACCACGTCACTGCGCACGCTCGAAAGCCTCTACTGGCTGGGCGTAAAAACGGCGCTGGACCCCTGGATACTGCAGGAAGAACTCAGGCTTTCCCAGTGGGAAGCGTATGAACTGGAAGAAAAAGCCATTCCCGTACAGCAGGCGCTAAGATCATTGCTGCACTGGATGGATCACCAACAGACAGACCGCATACTCACCAAAACCCAGATCATCATCGCTCCGGGTTATATTTTCCGCGTCATCAGTGCACTGGTCACAAATTTTCACCAGCCGCAGTCTACGCTGCTGTTATTGGTGGCCGCGATTGCGGGAGATAACTGGAAAAAGATCTACGGGTATGCACTGTTGCACGATTTCCGGTTCCTGAGTTACGGAGATGGGTCGCTGCTGTGGCTTTGAACGGCTGTTATCCGGGAAAAAATATAGCCGCAGATTCGCAGATTAATTTTAAAGAAAAGATCTACGAACCTGCGGCTTAACTTTCTTTATGCTTCAACCGGCTCGCCTTCCATCAGAGGCATATCGATAATGAAAGCGCTGCCTTTGCCGAGTGTACTTTCGACTT